>DATCVR010000165.1:0-2064 GCA_036566745.1 Jiangellaceae bacterium
CTCGGCGACTGGGTCGCGCGCCACTCCCCCGCCGTCCGCGACATCCGCCGCGGTCTTCCCCACGGTCACTTCTACGGCCCGACCGCCGTCTCGGCCGACGGCCGCACCCTGTTCCTCTACGTCCTCGACCGGCCCAACGACTACGTCGTGGTCCGCGGCCTGCGCAACCAGGTCCTCAAGGCGTACGTCCTCGGGACGGGCACCGAGCTCGACCATCAGCGCATCGGCGGGCTCCACGATGTCCCCGGCTGGGAGTACGTCTACACCACCGACGACGATCTCGACCCGCTGTGCACCGTGATCGTCCTCGAGCTCGACGGCGAGGCCTCGGTCCACCGCGAACACGAGTCTCACTAGTCAGCAGCTCACCCGACCGACGGGCATATCCAGGTCGCCGGCGACTGCGGGGATGAGCCCCGCCGGCATGGGTTTCGTGGCTGCGGCCGTTCGCCGGTTCCGCTGTCGTCGGCGTCCTTCGATACCGAGCGGGGCGTTGCGTGGCTCATGCGTCCGTCGCGTAGGAGCGCTCGATCAAGTCGGTCATCGCCTGTTGGAGGTCGCGGCGCTTCGTATCGCTCCAGCCTCTGGTCAGCTCAGCGAACACTTCCTCCTGCCAGCGATGTGCATGGTCCAGCATCGATCGGCCCGCAGGCGCGAGTGACGCTTCGCGTCGTCGGCCATCGGCCGCGGGCGCTGCCATAAGGAGATACCCAGCTGCAGTGGCGCTCTTGATCAACCGTGACGCGCCGCTCTGGTCGATCCCGATCTCATGCGCGATCGCGTTCACCGTTGCCGAGGTCTCGCGCGAGTTGAGCGCATGGACGGCCTCGCAAACGAGCACGAGCCGCCCCTGCTCACCGCCCGCGTCTGCTGCGATAGATCGGCGCGACCAGTGTCTGACGAAGTGGAACAGGACCTGTCCCGGACCGAGGTCGCTCATTCGGTTGCCGCCATCTCACGGCAGATGTAGGCCAGCTCGAGCGCGGCCTTGAGGTCCGGCAGCCTGAGAGTTGCCGTGACCTTCCCGCCGGAGGCACGGAAAACCGTCGCTACCCGGGTGGGCGTCGTGCTCTTTGGCCAGGTCGCGTCCTCCTCGACCACCATCAGTCGCTCGCCGACCGGGTGCCAAGACCGAGGGATCAGCTTGATCCCAGAGCGCTCGACCCACTCGGCGAACTGCGCAGGCGTGATCGGACCCGCTCCCTTCGGTCCGAGCACGACGACCGGATCACCGACCGCGCCTGCCGACCGCTGCAGGTCGCCGGCGTTGACGCTCTCATGCCACTCGTTGACCGCTTCTTCAAGGTTGGGTTCCATGATCAGAAGTCTATGCGATTCGCATACATCTACGATCTCGGCTCATGTGCGTCGAGTGAAGCGGATGTCGCCACTGGGGAGGCGTTCGTGGAGGTACGCGGCGTCGTGGGCGCGGTGGTGGTGATGGGAGCACAGGAGGGCGGCGTTGTCGAGGTCGGTCGCTCCGCCTTGGGCCCATTCGATCCAGTGGTGGGCTTCGGCCCAGGTGCCGGGGATGTCGCAGCCCTCGGCCTCACAGGTCGCCGAGCGGAGCAGGAGCGCGCGGCGTTGGGCTGCGGTGAAGAAACGTTCCTTGCGGCCGAGATCGAGGACCTCGGAGGCACCGCCGAGGACGGCCGGAATGATGTTGGCGGTGCAGGCCAGCCGTCGGGCCTCGGCCGCGGTGATCGGGGTACCGCCGAGGATCTGGGCGATGCCGGCTTCCTTGCGGAGCTGGTCGATGTCGATGGTCACGATCACGGTGGTGGCATCGCCGCCGTGGATCGGGAGCCGGGTGGGGTCGAGGGTTTCGAGCAGTTGGCAGAACGCGCGGCCCAGGCGGCGATCGTAGGGGAGGTAGTCGCCGGTCTCGGTGCGGGTGCCGTCGTCGCGGCGGGGTGAGGCGAAGGCCTCGAGGTTGGTGGCCAGCCGGTCCGCAGCCGCATCCGGGACCACCGCGGAGATCCGCGTGGTCCCGTCCCCTAGGCGCCGCATACTGAGCCGGGTCTTCTTCCGGGCGTGGGCCTCCTCCGCGGCGAGCCGTTTGGC
>DATCVR010000166.1:0-2058 GCA_036566745.1 Jiangellaceae bacterium
TGCCCCCGTCGTGGCTGAGCCGGTAGTAGTAGCGCGTGCCCGGTCGCAGGTCGCTCAGGTCGACGTGGTGGTAGACGCTGTCGACCCGGATCGAGGAGAGCGAGTCGGGGCGAAGGGTGAGACCGTAGTCGGGCGTCATGCCCAGATCGAGCCGCGGCGCCTGCACCGACCCGGCGGTCGACCAGGAGACGTTCATCTGCTTGACCGGGTTGGCGCCGTACGACAGATGTACGCCCGTGGCCGGTGCGGCCGACCTGGCCGCCTGCGTCCACAGCATCGGGCCGGCGACGACACCGGCACCACCGATCAGGCCGGCCTTGAGCAAGGTGCGCCTGGAAGGGGCCGTCGTGGTGGCGCCAATGTGGGGGCTATCGGTCACGGGAGGATCAACGCATAGGTAGACGAGACGTTAGGCCACGTGCGGTGTCGCCGGGGTGAACGAGTGGTGATCGTTCGTCACACGGCGGCATGAGATGCGGCCATTTGGGCACCGAAGGCTGCGTTGTCGCGTACGAGAGCGATGTTGGTGGCCAGGGAGTCACCGCCGGTCAGCTCGACGATCCTGGCGAGCAGGAACGGGGTGATGTCCTTGCCGTGGATGTCGCGGGCCTCGGCGTCGGCGAGTGCCTGGTCGATGTGTTTCCCGATCACCTCGGCGGGGATCTCGTCGGCGACCGGGACCGGGTTGGCGATGACCAGGCCGCTGGGGAGGCCGAGGTCCCAGGTGGCCTTCATGACCGCGGCGGCCTCGTCGGGGCCGTCGATGCGCAGCGGCGCCGCGAACCCGGAGCTGCGGGAGTAGAAGGCCGGGAACTCGTCGCTCCCGTTGACCAGCACCGGCACCCCGTACGTCTCCAGCGTCTCCAGGGTCAGGCCGATGTCGAGGATCGACTTCACGCCGGCACTCACCACCGCGACCTGGGTGCGGGCCAGCTCGGTCAGGTCGGCGGAGATGTCGAAGGACGTCGCCGCACCCCGGTGTACGCCACCGAGCCCGCCGGTCACGAACGTCCTGATCCCGACCATGGCCGCCAGGCGCATGGTGGCCGCGACCGTGGTCGCGCCGTGGAGACCGCGGGCGACGACGTAGGGAAGATCGCGGACGCTGACCTTGGTGACGTCGGGATCGGAGGCGAGGAGCTCGAGGTCGTCGGGCGACAGACCGGCACGAGGGATGCCGTCGAGCAGCGCGATCGTGGCCGGGACGGCGCCGTTGTCGCGCACGATCTGCTCGACCTCGGTGGCCATCTTGACGTTGTCGGGGTAGGGCATGCCGTGGCTGATGATCGTCGATTCCAGCGCGACGACCGGGCGACCCTCGGCGAGCGCGACCCCGACCTCTTCGGTGAGCCGGACCTTCACGCCAGCTCCCGCACGAGGCTCTCGCTGAGGTCCATCCGGACGGTGTCGTGGGTGCCGCAGGTCAGCGCCGCCGCGGCGTGCCCGAACCGGGCCGCCTCGACCAGGTCGACATCTCGGAGGAGCTCGTGGGTGAACGCGGCGAGCATCGCGTCGCCCGCGCCGGTGACGTCGAGGACATCGGTCCGCACGGCGGGAAGCTCCTGGTAGACGTCGTTGTAGCTGATCACCGAGCCACGGGCGCCGAGGCGCACCCAGACGACGCCGACACCGCGGTCGTGCAGTGCGTGGATGGCCTTCTCGATCTCCGCGTCCGTGCCGGCGGGCAGGTCGGTCAGCGCGGCCAGCTCGGCCTGGTTGGGCGTGACCAGATAGAGCTCGCGATCAGCCCGGATCAGGTCACGCGCCCGCCTCGCCTTCGGCACCGAGACCGGGTCGAACACGACGGGCACGTCGAACTCCCGGGCCAGGTCGATCGCCACGTCGGCGGTGCGGACCGGGATGTTGCCCTCGACGAGCACACCGCGAGCGCTCTTGATCAGGTCGCGGGCCGCCTCGACGACCAGCGGGGAGAACTCGTCGGTCGCGGCCATGTCGGCCACCGCGACCACCAGCTCACCGGAGGAGTCGAGCACGGCGTTGTAGGTGCCGGTGCGTACGTCTGCCCGGCGTCGGACGTAGGTGCAGTCGACGCCGACG
>DATCVR010000167.1:0-3867 GCA_036566745.1 Jiangellaceae bacterium
CAACCTGGTGGTCGACACGTTCAGCGTCTGGTGGTCCACCGCCCTCTACCTCGCCGCGATGCTCGTCCTCGGGATGCACCTGTGGCACGGCACCTGGAGTTCCCTGCAGACCCTCGGCTGGACGCTGACCGCCAAGCGGCGTCAGGCAGCGAAGGCGGCCGCCATGGCCGTCGCCGTCCTCGTCGCCGGCGGCTTCTCGCTCTCCCCCATCGCCATCCAGCTCGGCCTCATCGGGCCGTGAACGTCCCACCAACAAGGAGAACCACCATGCGTATCGCCATCGCCGGAGTCAGCGGCCTCGTCGGATCGGCACTCGCCAGAGCTGCCCAGGCCGCCGGCCACGACGTCGTCGGGCTGTCCAAGGAGTCCGGCACCGACGTGCTCCAGCCGGCGGGGCTCGCTGACGCACTGGCCGGCGCCGAGGCGCTCGTCGACGTCGTGCAGAGCCCGTCGCTCGACGAAGAGGGCGCCACCGCCTTCTTCACCGCTGCCGCCACCAACCTCGGTGCGGCAGCCCACGAGGCAGGAGTACGCCGCACCGTCGTCCTCTCGATCATCGGCGTGGACAAGATCGCCGAGTCCGACACCGAGGCGGGCACCGGCTTCGACGGCTACTACCGCGCCAAGTACGCCCAGGAGCTGGCCTGCGTCGCCCACGCGCCCGGCCCGCACGTGGTCCGGTCCGCGCAGTTCCACGACATCGCCCGCCAGGCGGTCGGCTGGGGCCGCGACGGCGACCGCACCACCGTGCCGGACCTGGTGACGCAGCCCGTCGCCGTCGACGCGATGGTCGAGGTGCTCCTCGCCGTGGCCGCCGGCGAGATCGAGGGTGACCTCGTCGAGGTCGCCGGTCCCCGGCGGGAGACCCTGGCCCGGCTGTCGGCCGCCTACGCCGAGCGGACCGGTGACACGGTCCAGGTCAACGGCGCGCCTGTCGGCGAGCTGGTGCGCGACGGTGTGCTGCTGCCCGGCGAGGACGGGCACCTGGTCGGGCCGAGCTTCGACCAGTGGCTCGACGCCACGGTCAGCGTCCCGGCTCCGCGCCCCTGAGACGTACGAGCTTGTCGGGGACCATCACCCACATGAGCTGCTCGATGCCCGCGGCGGACGCGGCGATGCTCAGCAGCGCGACCGGCTCGCCGTTGCGACGGACGAGCAGCGACGGCCGCCCGTTGGTCTCCATCCAGCTGGTGGTGGCTCCGTCCCACCACCAGCTGGAGAACGCCCGCACGAATTTGGCGACGGGCATCCGCCCGACGACTGGCCGGCGGGCGGCGTTGCCGACGATGCCCGCGCCGTCGGACAGGCTGACGACATCGGCGGCCAGGACGCGTTCGAGCTGGGCGAGGTCTCCCTTCTGCGCGGCGGCGACGAATGCGGAGAGCAGCTCGCGGTGCTTCGCCGGGTCCACCGGTTCACGGCGCTCGGAGAGGACGCCCCGCTTGGCCCTGCTGACGACCTGGCGGGCGTTGACGCTCGAGATCTCCAGGATCTCCGCGATCTCGTCGTAGGAGTAGCCGAACGCCTCCCGCAGGACGTACGCCGCACGCTGGTCCGGCCGCAGCCGCTCGAGCAGCAGCAGCGTCGCGCTCTCCAGCGCCTCGGCCCGCTCCGCACCCAGGGTCGGATCTGCCTCGGTGTCGACCGGCTCCGGCAGCCACGGGCCGACGTACGTCTCCCTGCGCGAGCGTGCCGACTCGGCCACGTTGATCGCCAGACGCGTCGCCACGGTCGTCAGGAATCCCGCCGGGTTCCGTACGGCGCTCCGGTCGGTCTGCTGCCAACGCAGCCATGCCTCCTGGACGATGTCCTCCGCCTCGGCCACGCTTCCCAGGATCCGGTAGGCGATCCCGAACAGCCGGTGCCTCGACTGGTCGAACACCTCGACCGCCGACTCGAGGGTGTTCTCGCCTGAACTGTCCTGGTCGAGCATGCTGAGCCCCATCCTCCTCGTCTGCGCCGGCGACACCCGATCGTCCTCCTACCCGCATCGACAATGAGACCGGACAGCGGCACGATTCGTGACAAGTTCGGCAGAAGTCACACGCCCTCGGCGGCCGGAGCGTCCGCCACGGCGGATCCGTCCGAGGCCTCTCGACCCGCGAGCCGAGCGGTCCACTCCCGCATCACCGCGGGGTCGGTCGGGCGGGTGAGCAGGCTGACCACGACGTACGCCACTGCGCTGACCGCGAGGCCCGCGTAGACCGGCTCGTTGGCGAGCACGTCGCCGACGATCGCCATGGCCCCCAGCGTCGCGGCGGTGCCGGTGGCCATCGCCGCAACCGCCGCCGCGCCCGTCGCGCGGCGCCAGAGGAAGCCGCCCAGGATCGGGACGAGAAGACCGCCGACGAGGATGTCGTAGGCGATCGTCAGCGCCGAGACGACGTCACTGAGCAGGGAGGCGATGACAACGACGACAGCGCCGATCGCGACGACATAGATCCGGTTGGCGAGCACGTCGTGCTCGGGGTTCTCCGCCTCGTCCTGGACGCGCGCGGGGGTGCGTCCGAGCAGCCGGGCGAGGAGCGGCTGCACGTCGGTGCGGGCCACCGTCGCGGTCGCGATCAGGGCCCCCGAGGCGGTCGACATCATCGCTGCCACGGCGGCGGCGAGCACCAGGCCGGTGACGCCGACCGGGAGGATCGACTCGGCGATGGTGGCGTAGACGTCGTTCCGGTCCTCGACGGTGACGAACGTGGAGGCCGCGGTGCCGATCAGCGCGCCGGCCACGCCGTAGAGCAGGCAGTAGACACCGGCAGCGGTGCCACCCCAGCGCGCGACCTGCGGCGAGCGCGCGGTGAAGACCCGCTGCCAGATGTCCTGCCCGATCAGCATCCCGAAGGTGTAGACGACGACGTAGGTGATGATCGTCCCGGTGCCGATCGCGCCGAGCTCGAAGACGGAGTCCGCGGCCCGGGCCCGGATCCCGTCGAGGCCGCCGGCGTGGTTCCAGGTGAAGGGCAGCAGCAGGACGAAGATGCCGACGGTCTGCAGCACGAACTGCACCATGTCGGTGAGGGTGATCGACCACATCCCGCCGATCGTGGAGTAGATCACCACGATGACGCCGCCGATCAGCACGGAGACGACCCGGTCGGTCCCGAACAGGACGTTGAACACGGTCGCGTACGCCATCGTGGAGGTGACCGCCAGCATCAGCGTGTAGGCCACCATGACCACGCCCGAGGCTGCGGTCGCGCCGACCCCGTAGCGCAGTGCCAGCATCTGGGCCACGGTGAAGATCCGTAGCCGCTGGATCTTGCCGGCGAAGAACAGGCTGAGCGCCAGGACGCCGAGGGCGATCGCGGCCACCAGCCACGCCCCGGAGAGGCCGAACTCGTAGCCGAGCGCGACCCCGCCGACGGTGGAGGCACCGCCGAGGACGAGCGCGGACAGGGTCCCGGTGTAGAGCACGGGGCCGAGCCGCCGGCCGGCGACGAGGAAGTCGGAGCTGTCCTTGGTCCGGGACTTGCCCCACCAGCCGAAGGCGACCATGGCGGCGAGGTAGATGACGATGATGGCGAGATCCATGAGGGGTCCGATCAGGTGGGGGAGAACATGCGGAGGGTGGTCGGAAGAACCACTACGGCGGGGCCGCCGCTGGTGGTGAAGGTGCCGGCGACGATCTCGCCGACGGTGCCCGGGGTCGCGGCGTGGACGGGGATGCCGAACGCCTCGGCCAGGCGGACGAAGTCGGGCCGGGCCAGCTCGGTGGCGGTGGCGGCACCGAAGGCCCCGGTCATGTACTCGCGCAGGATCCCGTAGCCGCCGTCGTCGATGATCAGCCAGGTGACCTCGGCGTCGTGCTGGCGGGCGGTGGCGAGCTCGGCGATGGAGTACATCGCGCCGCCGTCGCCGGTGACCGCG
>DATCVR010000168.1:0-38116 GCA_036566745.1 Jiangellaceae bacterium
AGCCGCCAGATCGCCGACCATCAGCAGGTGGAACACGGCTTCGCGCACATGCGATTCGGCCGCGGTCATCTCGCGCTGTCGCCGGTCTGCGGCCGCGACAAGCCAGCAGAGCCACAGCAGCCGAGCCGCATCGGTCACCAGCGTTCGCGCCTGAGGGCTAAAGGGCTGTGCCCGCACGACCACGAGGGCACCCTCGACGACAGCGCCACCGACAGGCACGACACAGACGACGTGGGAGCCCACCGTGGCCGACACCATGGGCAAGCTCCCGTCAGCGACCGAGCGGATGTCGTCGGCGAGCTCGGCCAGAACGTCGCCGGTCTCGCCCAGGCTGGACACGGCCGCCCGGCCGCGAGTGCGATGGACGAGAACCACGGCACCCCCGAGCCACTGCGCCACAAGGTTGACCACCCGTTTGAGTCCGTCGATCCGAGCGGCTTCCCGCTGCAGTTCACGGAGGTGGTCAGCGGGCAGCATGTCCTCGGGCCGCTCGACGGGCACCATCAGCCCGTACCGCGTAGCCGCGCACCGAGTGGTGGAAGGTGACCGGAGCCGACCATGGATGCAGAGTAGTCATCGACCTGCCGAACGCGAAGAGGAAATGCACTCGTGTCGCCGCCGCGCCACTCCGCTGAAGCTGCCTGGCTCAGCCGAGGTCGCGGCGCAACGCCTCGCCCTTGGCCCGGGCGGTGGCGGCGAGATCGTCCCGGAAGTCGTCGAGGCGGGACCGCAGCTCCGGGTCGGAGGCGCCGAGGATGCGGGCCGCTAGCAGGCCGGCGTTGCGGGCCCCGCCGACCGAGACCGTTGCCACCGGAACCCCGGCCGGCATCTGCACGATCGAGAGCAGCGAGTCGAGCCCGTCGAGGTACTTCAGGGGTACCGGCACGCCGACTACCGGCAGGGACGTCACCGACGCCAGCATGCCCGGCAGGTGCGCGGCTCCCCCGGCGCCGGCCACCAGCACCCGAAGTCCACGCGCGGCAGCGTCGGCGCCGTAGTCGAGCATGTCCTGCGGCATCCGGTGGGCCGAGACGACGCCGACCTCGTACGACACGCCCAGCTCGGCCAGCACCTCGCCTGCGGCCGACATGACCGACCAGTCGGAGTCCGATCCCATCACGATGCCGACCACGGGCTCGGCGTCGCCCTGGGCGGTCACGAGTTCACTCATCGATGTCCCCTCGGAGGTAGTCGGCTGCATGCCAGGCGCGGGCCCGCAGGTCGGCGAGGTCGTCGCCCAGGACGGTCACGTGGCCGACCTTGCGGCCCGGGCGGACCCCCTTGCCGTACCAGTGGACCTTCAGCGCGGGATCGCGAGCCATCACGTGGCGGTAGGCCGAGTACACCTCAGGAAGGTCGCCACCGAGGACGTTCACCATGACCGTGTAGGGCGCCCGGGCCGTGGGCGCGCCCAGCGGGAGGTCGAGGACCGCCCGCAGGTGGTTCTCGAACTGGCTGGTCGCCGCGCCCTCGATGGTCCAGTGCCCGGAGTTGTGCGGGCGCATGGCCAGCTCGTTGACCAGCAGCGATCCGTCGCGGGCCTCGAACATCTCGACCGCGAGCACGCCGACGACGTCGAGCTCGGCCGCGATCGACAGGGCGATCTGCTGGGCCTCGACGGCACGGTCGGCGGACAGTCCCGGGGCCGGCGAGACCACCTCGACGCAGATGCCGTCGCGCTGCACCGACTCGACCACCGGGTAGGCCACCGCCTGTCCGTGCGGGGATCGGGCGACGACGGCGGAGAGCTCGCGGGCGAAGTCGACCCGTTCCTCGGCCAGCACCGGGACCCCGGCCCGGAACGGCTCGGCGATCACCTCGGGCGGCGTGGCGGCGTCGACCAGCCACACGCCCTTGCCGTCGTAGCCGCCCCGGGTGGTCTTGAGCACGACGCCGCCGGCAACCCCGTCGGTCACCCCGCCGGCGGCCCCGGCACCGATCTCGGTGGCGAACCGTGCGACGTCCTCGGGGCCGTCGACGAGGCGATGCCGCGGGCACGGCACGCCGATCGCCGTCAGCCGCGCCCGCATCACGCCCTTGTCCTGGGCGTGCAGCAGCGCGGACGAGCCTGGCCGGACCAGCACCCCGGCCGCCTCGAGTGCGTGCAGGTGGGCCGGCGGCACCTGCTCGTGATCGAAGGTGAGCACGTCGCATCGGTCGGCGAAGGCGCGCAGGTCGGCCAGCGTCTTCTCGTCGGCGATCACCGAGTCGGGCACCACCTGCGCGGCTGACTCGCCAGGGCCGGCCGCGAGCACCGCGAACCGGACTCCGAGCGCCACCGCGGCCGGTTGGGTCATCCGGGCCAGCTGGCCGCCGCCGACCATTCCCACCACCGGCCAGCCGGTGTCTGTGCCGTCACTGGTCGATGCGCTGCTCACGGGCCCACAGCGTACGGTGCCGGTACCACGCTGGCGGCCACCGGGAGGCTTCTTTCCCGAACATGGCTTACCCTGGGCCGGTGCTCGATGCGCAGCAAGAATCCTCGCGCCGCGCCCGCGCGTTCGTGGGTGCGGCGCTGCGCCTGTGGTATCGGCTGCACCAACTCGTGCGCGAAGGCCTGAAATTCGTCGCAGTGGGCGGAATCGGATTCGTCGTCGACCTGATCATCTTCAACTTCCTGCTGTTCAGCGGCGGCGAGGGTCCGTTGCACGACCAGCCCCTGCTGGCCAAGACCATCGCCGTCGTGGTCGCCACCGGCATCACCTACACCGGCAACCGGCTGTGGACGTTCCGGCACCGCGCCCGCACCGGCGTCGCCCGCGAGTACGCGCTGTTCTTCCTGCTCAACGGCGTGGGCCTGGGCATCGCGCTGGCCTGCTTGGCGTTCTCGCGCTACGTCCTGCACCTGTCCGGACCGCTGGCCGACAACGTCGCCGCCAACGTCGTCGGGCTCGTCCTCGGCACACTCTTCCGCTTCTGGTCCTACCGCACCTGGGTGTTCCCGGCGCCTCGTCCCCCCGAGCTCGTGGTGGCGCCCGAGGTGCGCACCGAAGCCGCCTGAGCGCGGGCCGGCCCAGCTCCGCGGCACCTGTCAGTGCTGTCGGGTGGCCGGATACGGCGCGGCCTCCACGTCGATCTCCTCCATCCGGCGCCCGTAGATCCGGTACCGGCGGCGGGCCTCGCCGTGCCGCCCCTCGGACGCGAAGAGCCGCACCAGGTCGAGGTGCGCCCGCTCGTCGAAGGGGTCGCGCTCCAGGATGCGCAGCAGGTACCTCGCCCGGGCCGCGTCGTCACGGTCGCGGGCGGCCAGGTCGGCGAGCATCCGCGCGATGTCGAGATAGGTGAGGCGGGCCTTCTCCCGGAGGTCGACCGCCCACTCCTCGTAGGGGTCGTCCTCGAACACGTCGCCGGTGTAGAGGATCTCGGCCTCCTCGAGGTGCCGCCGGGCCTCGCTCAGCGGACCAGTCCGGACCAGCGTCAGCCCACGACGGGCGTGGTCGAGGAATCGTTCGATGTCGACGTCGACATGGGAGTTGTCGATCGAGATGGCGTCGCCATCCGCGCGCAGGTAGTAGTCGGCCGGTCGCCGCCGGTCGGGGTCGAGCACGGCCCGGACCGTGGACAGCGCCACCGAGAGCCGGTTGCCGGTCAGCGCCGGATCGTCGTCGGGCCACATGAGGTCGGCCAGCTGCTCACGGGTCATGGACCGTCTGCCCCGGCACACGAGCACTTTGAGGATGTCGCGGGCCTTGCGTGACTTCCAGGCACCCCCGGGTACCGGCGCGCCGTCGCGGCTCAGCGTGAATCCGCCCATGCAGGTGATCGCCACCTCGGGCGCGGCGACATGGCGCAGCTCGTCGAGGACTGCGGTGACGCGGTTCGCCACCCCGGTGGCGCCCAGTGCCCGCGCGTGCTCGGCGCTCTGAGCGGCCAGCTCGATGGTGGACGCCGAACCGTCCAGTTCGGCGAGGATCAGCCGGGCCCGTGCCACCCCGATCGGATCACCGAGCTCGGTCCACCCCTCGACCGCGGCTGCGGCGGCCACCGGATCACGCCGGGCCCGGCCGAGGATCTCGTGTGCCTCGGCGACTCCCACCCGGTCACGCTGGGCCCGCGCCTGCCCGAGCGCGGACTCGGCCCGCTCGGCCGCGAGCTCCACCGCGCCGTCCTCGACGTCGACCACCGCGGCTGTGAGCAACGCCCGCAGCCGGAACAACGAAGGCCCCGTCGCCAGCGCGCGTTCGGCGAAGGCGCGCGCCTTGGCGGGATCGTCGAGGAGATGGAGCCGCGCCAGCCCGGTGAGTGCCGGCACCAGGCCCTGGGTGTCGCGCACCGGTTCGGACAGGGCAAGCGCGCGGTCGTACGCCGCCTGGGCCGACGTCTGGTCGCCACGGATTCGGTGGAGATCCCCGAGCGAGCCACAGGGGTAGGCGGCCATCGACGAACCCAGCCGCTCGAAGCCGGCCCGCGCCGACTCCAGCTCGGCCCGCGCCTCGTCCAGTCGCCCGAGCGCGAGCAGGGCCTCGCCACGGTTGGTCAGCGCGATCGCCCGGAACGTCGCGAACCCCGCGAGGTCGGCGAGCCGCACGGCCACGTCGACCTCGTCGAGCGCACCCTGGGCGTCGCCCTCCTCGAGGTAGTGGCTGGACCGGTTCGTGTGGATGCGGACCAGCTGCAACACGTCCCGCGCCGACGTCGCGTGGTCGAGGGCCATGAGGTAGAGCGAGTCGTTGGCGTCCCGGTCGCCGTCGAGGGCGGCGAGCATGGCATTGACCGTATAGGCGTTGGCCAGCGCCCGGTGGTCGCGCGAACGGCGCGCGTCCGTCAGGGCTCGCGCAGCCCGCTTGCGGCAGCCCTCGAGATCGCCCCGCAGCCAGTACACGCTGGCCGACCACGCCATGAGCAGCGCACGTGCCGCGAGGTCGGAGTCGTCCGGGTCGCCTTCGTCGAACGCCTTGGCCGCGTCGTCGAGCTCGCCGCGCATGTAGTGGACCAGCCCGGTCCGCCAGGCGACGGGGGCCGGAGCCGGGCCGGTACCCGGCGCGGCCCGCCCGTACCCGGCCAGCGCGGAGTCCCAGTCGCCGAGCAGCATCCACGCGTCGCCACCCAGCATCTCGAGGCGCGACCCGCGGCGTTCCGGCGGAATGATCGCGATGGCCTCGACGATGAGCGACGCCTGCCCGGCCGTGAGGAGGTCCGCCCCGTGCGCCTCGAGCATCCTGGCGCACCCTTCGGCGTCACGCAGGCGGGTCCAGTACCCGAGCGCCGTGGCGTACTCCCCCCGGTCCTCGTGCCAGCTCGCGGCGGCGTCGATGACCTTCGCCCGTTCGTCGCCGACCAGAACGCTCGCGCTGGGGAGCGCCGCCCGGCACAGCGGGGTGAGGACGAGCCGACCCGGCTCGGACGCATGGGGCTCCAGGAACACCCCTCGGCGCAGCGCGGCGGCCACGACCCGGTCCGCCTTCTCCACCCCGACCGCCCGGGCCAGTGCGGGCTCGAAGCCGTCCAGCGGCTCGGTCCGGCTCAGCAGCTCGATCACGTCCGGCGACTCGCGGCCCATCACCTCGTCGACCATGTACCCGAGCAGCAGGCCGGCCGGCTCGCGCAGGGTCTGCAGGAAGGCCTCCCGATCCGGGTTCGTGGCCGCGGCCTCGACCGCGAGCCTGGTCGCCACCGGCCAGCCCGACGTCGCGACGTGGATCCCCTCGGCCAGCGTCGGATCGTCGCGGCCCAGCCGGCGCTGGACGAGTTCGGCGGTCTCGTCGCCGGTGAACGCGAGGTCGGCCGGCCCGAACGAGGTGGCCTCACCATGGGCCAGGAGCCGATTCGTCCGGAAGGGCGGGACGTCGCGACTGGCGACCACGAGCCGCAACCCGGGTGGAGCCTGCCGGACCAACGCGGCGATCATCCGGACGGCCTCGGGTGCCTCGGCGATCTCGTCCAGGTCGTCCAGGACCAGCACCACCGGGCGACTCAGTCGGCCGTCGAGGGCATCGGCGAGGGCGGCGGCCGCGGCCTCGGCCCTGGTGAGGTCGTCCGTGCCGTGGCCGCGCAGCCGGCTGGCCGCCAGCATCAGGTCGGCCGAGAGATCGGGCACCCGCAGGCGCAGCGCGTCGACGAGGTGGGCACCCAGCGCGCCGGGAACGTGGTCGGCCACGGTGAGGGTGTGCCAGCTCACCGACGACGAGCGGGCCCAGGCGCGAAGCAGGGTGGTCTTGCCGTAACCGGCACCTGCCGCGACCACCGTCAGCCTCCCCGTGGCGGCGGCGTTGAGCTGCTCTGCCAGCCGGGGTCGAGAGATCTCCGCGTTGAGCGGTTGGGCCGACCGTGTGCCCACGAACCCTCCGGAAGCCGGCTATCCACGTGGACGGCCTGATTCTGCCACTTCCGTTGGCTATTGGGGGAGTTCCTCGCCGATCCCCGTCCCCCGGTGGGGATCGGCGAGGAAAGCGACCAGTTCGTCGACAGTGCGGAACTTCTCACTGTGACCGCTGGCCACGTGGGACACGACCCCCCGGAGCGCGGCCGCTTCCGTCTCATCGACAGGAATCACGCGTACCACGAACGTGTCCACGCCCTTGAGCTTCCTCGCCTGCCTTAAACCAGCCTTAAGCAAACGAATCGGACTTCAGCCGCCCCGTGGCGCGGTAGTCGACGAACCGCCCGATTCAGGCCGCGACCGTGCGTGTTCGCGGCCCCGCGCGCAGCACCTGTGACGGCAGCTGCCGTCCGACCAGCCGCTCGGCCAGGGCCGCGGCCTCGAGGAGGGCGTCGAGGTCGACACCGGTGCGCACGCCCATGTCCTCGAGCATGTGGACCAGCTCCTCGGTGGCGATGTTGCCTGAGGCGCCGGGGGCGTACGGGCATCCGCCGAGCCCACCGATCGAGGCGTCGAAGTCGGCCACCCCCCGCTGCAAGGCGGCCAGGACGTTCGCCAGCCCGGTGCCGCGGGTGTTGTGGAAGTGCAGGCCCAGGGGTAGGTCCGGCTGGGCCGAGCGGGTGGCCTCGACGAGACCGGTCACCCGGGTGGGCGTGGCCATGCCGGTGGTGTCGCCGAACGCGAGGGAGTCGACGCCCGCCGCCGCGCCGCCGGCCACGACGTGCAGCACCCGTTCGACCGGCACGTCGCCCTCGTAGGGGCAACCCCACGCCGTGGACACGATCAGCTGGAGGCTCCCGCCGGCGTCGTGGGCGAGCGCGGCGAGCTCGGGGAGGTCGGCCAGCGACTCGTCGGTGCCGCGGTTGATGTTCTTGCGATTGTGGGTGTCCGACGCCGAGACGACCACTTCGAGCTCGGTGAACCCGGCGGCCAGTGCGCGTTGCGCCCCGCGGAGGTTGGGGACCAGCGCGGAGTACCGGACCTCGGGATTGCGCTGGATGCCGGCCCAGACCTCGTCGGCGTCGGCCATCTGCGGAATCGCGCGCGGGTGGACGAACGAGACCGCCTCGATGCGGCGCAGCCCGGTCCGCGACAGCGCGTCGAGCAGCTCGATCTTGGCCGGCGTGGGGATCGGGTCCTCGTTCTGGAGCCCGTCGCGGGGACCGACCTCGCGCAGGCTGATGCTGGTGGGCAGGTCGTTCACGGTGCTCACTCCCCCGGCCAGTCGGGTCGTCTCTTCTGATTGAACGCCGCGACCCCCTCGGCTCTATCCCGGCTGAAGGCGGTGGTTCGCCAGGCGGCGTCCTCGATCTCGAGGCCGGCCGCCAGGGAGACGTCCAGGCCGAGCCGCATCGCCTGCTTGGCGCTGCGCACGCCCACCGGCGAGTTCGCCGCGATCGCCGCGGCCAGCTCGAGCGCCACCGCCCGGTCCTGACCAGCGGGAACGAGCCGGTCGGCGACCCCGAGCCGGTAGGCCTCGGCGGCGTCGATGCGGCGGGCGGTGAAGATCAGGTCGGCGGCGCGGCCCCATCCGACCCGCCGCGCCAGGAGCTGGGTGCCGCCTCCGCCGGGGATCACCCCCACGGACACCTCGGGCAGCCCCAGCACCGAGGTGTCGTCCACGACGATCAGGTCGCAGGCGAGCGCGAGCTCGAGGCCGCCGCCGAGGGCGTAGCCGTGCACGGCGGCGATGGTGGGCACCGGGAGGTCGAGAACGCCGCTGTAGGCCGCGCGGTTGACCGGGCGCTGGCGGCGGAGGTCGTCGTCGCTGAAGGTGTCGCGTTCCTTGAGATCGGCGCCGACGCAGAACGCCTTCGCGGCCGACGACGACACCACGACCGCCCGCACCGACCCGTCGGCCCGCAGCTCGTCCGTGGCTGCGGCGATGGCCCGGGCGTGGTCGGTGGACACGGCGTTGAGGGCGCCGGGACGGTCGAGGACCAGCTCGGCCACCCCGGGCGCGTCGGTGGCTCGCTCGATCCGGACGGTCTCCATGAAGCCGACCCTAGCCGCCGAGGCGTGGGCTCACGGCGTAGGCGGTGACGGCGCCGAACCCGCGCACGGTGGTGGGGGGCAATGCCCGCAGCGCGACGCTCGGCTCGTCGGCCAGCTTCTCGGCCGTGGCGGCGTCGACCAGGACGGCGTTGCGCTCGGCCAGCGCCGTCAACCGCGCCGCCAGGTTGGTGGGGTTGCCGAACACGTCGCCCAGGCGGGCCACGACCGGCCCAGTGGCGATGCCGACGCGGATGTCGGGCCGATTCGGGTTCTCGCCGATCTGTTCGACCAGGCGGCACCCGATCCGGACCGCGGTCAGCGCGGTGTCGGCCACGAAGACGACCTCGTCGCCGAGGGTCTTGATCACCCGCCCGCCGCTGCCGAAGATCACGTCGTTGGTGGTGGCCTCGAACTGCTCGACCAGCTCCCCCAGTGCCTCGACGCTGAGTCCGCGCGAGAGCCGGGTGAACGACACGAGATCGGCGAAGCCCACCGAGGCCGGCGCCGACAGCAACGGCGACTGCCCGACGTCGGCGATCGCGACCAGCCGGTTCACCGACGCCGCGAGCTTGCGCCGCCACGCGTAGATCAGCAGCCGCTCGAACTCCGGCAGCAGCCGCTGAGCGACGTGGTAGGCGGAGGTGAGCCGGCTGCCCGTGCCCTGTCCGGTGGCCTCGGCCTCCTCGACCAGCTCGGCCAGCGTCTCGACGTGCCATTCGGCCAGCCGCCCGGTCATCCGGCCCAGCGCCCGCACCATCTGCACGGCCGTTGCCTCGTC
This sequence comes from Jiangellaceae bacterium, assembly GCA_036566745.1. Classification (GTDB taxonomy): domain Bacteria; phylum Actinomycetota; class Actinomycetes; order Jiangellales; family Jiangellaceae; genus DATCVR01. The sequence goes on from DATCVR010000168.1 coordinate 9,093, forward strand.
GATGGCGCCGGATGCGACCAGGTCGGTGATGCCGCGCAACGCCTCGAGGTCCCACACCGTGAACGCGGCCTCGTCGCCGACGTCGGGGAATCCGAGAGCCCGCCAGTAGACCCGCGCCTCGGCCACCGTCATCCCCACGGCGTCGGCGACCTGCTCACGGGTGTAACGGCGCGACGCGCCCAGCAACAGCCGCTCGAGATCGTCCGGGGTCGGACGATCGGGAGGGATCGTCACGAACGGTCGACCTCGTCGTGGGCTTCGCGGACGAGCTCGCTGAGCCGGAGCTGGACGGCGTGGACCGTGGGCACGTCGTAGAGGCGGACCTGGCCCTGCTCGCTGGCTGCCGACACGACGAGCGTGCCGCAGCGCAGGATCCGGTCGGTGAGGCCCTGTTCGTAGGCGACGTCGTTGATGCGGTCGAGCGGGATGTCGCGGCCGGTGCGGGTGATGATGCCGCTGCGGGTGATCAGGCGCTCGCTGGTGACCGTGTACGTGGTGGTGAGCCAGGTCAGGAACGGCCAGATCACCCACACCCCCAGCACGACGATGCCGACGATGACCAGGGCCCAGCGCCCGATCGTGCCGGCGTCGTCGTTCGGCAGCACCCCGAGCCCGAAGCCCACCCCGGCCGCCGCGGCGAGCAGCACGAGGATGGGGATGAAGGTCTCCTTGACGTGCGTGCGCAGGTGGTAGACGACCTGCTCGTCATCGCTCAGGTGCTTCTCGGAAAAGCCCATGACCGAATCCTGGCACGTTCGCCGCGTTCGCTGTACCCGGTGTCTACGCCGGGCGGAGGTGGACGACGTCGGCGGCGCTGATCGGGTGTGATTCGCCCGTTTCGACCACCACGATCCGGCCGAACTCATCGATCGCGCTCGCGGTTCCCACGATCTCGGCACCGCCCGGCAACAGGGCCCGGACCGGCCGTCCCAGGGTCACGCACCGAGTCTGGTAGTCCTCGGCGAGGCCGGCGGCCGGCTCACCCGCGGCCTTGCGCCAGGTCGCGTAGGCGCTGCCGAGCGCCTCGGCGACCGCGTCGAGGACGTCGTCGCGCCGCACGGGGACGCCCAGTGAGGCGAGCGACACCGCACCGGCAGGGAGGGTCGCTGCCTCCTGCGCGACGTTGAGCCCGACCCCCACCACCACCGCGCCGCCGCCAGGGGTCTCGACCTGCTCGGCCAGGATCCCGGCCAGCTTGTGGTCGCCGGCCAGGACGTCGTTGGGCCACTTGAGCCCGACGTCGACCACGGCCGGGCGTACTCCCGCCGACCGGGCCAGCGACCGCACGGCGTCGACGACGGCCACCCCGGTGAGCAGCGGGATCCACGGCCAGCGCACGGCGGGGACGTCGGTGGGACGCAGCAGGAACGACGCAGTGAGCGCCACACCGGCCGGCGTGTGCCAGCTTCGGTCGAGCCGGCCGCGGCCCGCACGCTGGTGGTCGGCCACGAGCACCGTGCCCTCGGGCGCACCCGCGCGCGCGAGCTCGGCGAGATCGCTGTTGGTCGACCCGGTCTCGGCGACCCGCCGGACCGTCCACGTGATCATCATTGGCTACACCCGCTGGTCAGCCGGTGTTCTGCAACCCGGCGGCCACTCCGTTGACACTGATCTGCAACAGGCGCCGCGAGGCGTCGTGCTCGGCCGCGGCGGCGTCGTCCTGACGCAACGACCGTAGCGCGCGCACTTGGAGGTAGGACAGCGCGTCGACGTAGGGATTGCGCAACGCCACAGCGCGGCCGAGCACCCGGCGGTCCTCGAGCAACCGGGTGTGGCCGGTGACGTCGAGCACCCATCGGGTGGCGAGGGCGTGCTCGGCCAGGATCTTCTCGGTGAGCTCGGGACGGTCGCCCAGCGCGAGATAGCGGGCGGCGATCCGGCGGTCGGTCTTGGCCAGCGACATCTCGGCGTTCTCGAGCATGACGGTGAACAGCGGCCATTCCTGGTAGGCCCGGCGCAACACCGCAAGGTCGCCCACGGCGGCCAGACCGCTGCCCAGGCCGTACCAGCCGGGGAGGTTCACCCGGCTCTGCGACCACGAGAACACCCACGGGATGGCCCGGAGATCGTCCAGCGAGGAGAGCGTGAGGCCACGGCGGGCCGGACGCGAGCCCAGGGGCAGCGAGCCGACCTCCTCCAGCGGCGTGACCCGGGCGAACCAGTCGGGGAAGCCGTCGGTGTGGACGAGCGCGTGGTACGCCTCGCGGGCGGCGCCGTCGAGGCGCGTGGCGACGTCGGCGAACTCGACCGCAGCGGTGTGTGCGCGTTCCTCGACGGTGGGCGTGGAGGCCAGCAGGACCGCTGAGGCGACCTGCTCGATGTGCCGCCGGGCGATCGCCGGGTCGCCGTACCGGGCGAAGATGACCTCACCCTGCTCGGTCAGCTTGAACCGGCCGTCGACCGACCCGGGGGCCTGCGCGAGAACCGCGCGGTTGGCCGGGCCGCCGCCGCGACCGAGGGCACCGCCGCGCCCGTGGAACATCGTCAGCGTGATGCCGTGACGATCGGCCCAGTCGGCCAGCCGCGCCTGGGCGTCGTACAGCGCCAGCGTGGCCGACACCGGTCCGACGTCCTTGGCGGAGTCGGAGTAGCCGAGCATGACCTCCATCCGGCGCCCGGTGCGGTCGAGGCGGTCCTGCACCTCGGGCAGGTCGAGGACGCCGTCGAGCACCTCGACGCAGGCCTCGAGGTCGGCGCCGGTCTCGAACAACGGCACCACGTCGAGGACCAGCTCGCGCCCGTCGAGGGCCTGCCTGGCGAGGGCGTAGACCGCCGCGACGTCGTCCGCCGCCTGGGTGAACGAGACGACATACCGGCGGCAGGCGTCGGCGCCGAACCGGGCCTGGATCTGGGCCATCACCCGGATGGTGGCCAGCACCTCCTCGGTGCGCTCGGACAGCACTCCCCCGGCCTCGATCTCGGCCAGGGCCTCGCGGTGGACCGCGCTGTGCTGGCGCACCTCGAGCTCGGCCAGGTGGAACCCGAACGACTCGGCCTGCCAGATCAGCCCCTGCAGCTCGCCGTAGGCCTGCCGGGCCGCGCCTGCCTCGGCCAGGCTCGCCTGGACCGTGCGCAGGTCGCCGAGCAGGTCGGACGCGGCGTCGTAGCCGAGGTCGGCGTCGCGGCGGCGGGTGGCGCCCACCCGCGCGGCGGCGTAGAGGACGGCGATGCGATGGGGCTCGTTGGGCGAGCGGGCGGCGAGCTCGGCGTAGAGCTCGGGCTGGGCCGACTCGGCGTCGGCGAGAATCCTGCGCAGCTCGGCCGATGGCGGCGTGGTGGCGGCGTCGAGGGTGAGCCCGCGGCCCACCCGGGTGGCGGCGGCCTCGAGCGCGGTGAGCACGTGGTCGGACTGGATGGCCATCGCCTGGCGGGTGATCGCGCTGGTGACGTGTGGGTTGCCGTCGCGGTCGCCGCCGATCCACGAGCCGAGCCGCACGAACGCGGGCACGCGTGGCGCGGTGACGCCCGACTCCTTCCCGCCCAGGGCCGACTCGGCGCGGCGGTAGACCTGGGGCACGACGTCGAAGAGCACGTCGTCGAAGGCCGACATCGCCGTGCGGACCTCGTCGAGAGGGCCGGGGCGCTGGGCCCGCAGCGGCGCGGTGCGCCACAGCACGTCGATCTGCTCGAGCAGCATGCGGGAGGTCTCGATGGCCTCGGACGTACCGCGGCGGCGATCGTCGCGGCGGTCGAGCAGGTCGGCCACCCGGCGGATGGCGGTGACGATGGCGCGGCGCCGGGCCTCGGTGGGATGGGCGGTGAGCACGGGGCGGAACTCGAGCCCGTCGAGCAGGGCGTCGGCCTTGTCCTTGCCATGGAGCTCGGCGATGTCGGCCACGGCCTGGCCGAGGGTGCCGGACAGCGGGCGCTCGGGGGTGTCGCCGGCCCGCAGCGAACGGATGCGGTGGTACTCCTCGGCGGCGTTGACCAGGTGGAAATAGACGGTGAACGCCCGCGCGACCTCCTCGGCACGCTCGAGCGGCCACGACTCGACGAGCCGCTCGGCCTGCGTCGCGGCGTCGTCGGCGACCGTCTCGTCCTCGTGGTGCGCGGCGATGGCGAGCTCACGCAGCCGCTCGACGTCGTCGAGGAGGGCCGGGCCGCCGTATTCGCGCAGCACCTCGCCGAGGGCCTCGCCGAGCAGGCGGACGTCGGCCCGCAGCGCGTCGGGCATCTCGAAGCGCGCAGCCTCGCGGGAGCCGGTAGCGGTAGAGGGCATGCCACCAGCGTAATGAGCGCGCCCGGATGCCGGACTCCGCGCCTCACACTGCGAGACGCCCGATCGTGTCCACCCGACCCACCTCGCCTTCTGGAGGGTTGTCCACCCCTCGCACCCCCTCGAGGGGTGGACAACCCTCCAGAAGGCGCAGGCTCGGCGCAGCTACTGGCGTGCTCTAACCTGCCTGAGCACGCCCGAACGCCCCGGAGGAACGAATGACCCCGCCCGACGACGCCGTTCAGCGCCCCGACATCCACACCACCGCGGGCAAGCTCGCCGACCTGCGCCAGCGCATCGACGACGCCGTCCACGCCGGCTCCGCGCGGGCCGTCGAGAAGCAGCACACCCGGGGCAAGAAGACCGCCCGCGAGCGGATCGGCATGCTGCTCGACGAGGGCTCCTTCGTCGAGTTCGACGAGCTGGCCCGGCACCGCTCGACGGCGTTCGGCATGGACAGGAACCGTCCGTACGGCGACGGCGTGGTCACCGGGTTCGGCACCCTCGACGGCCGCCAGGTGGCTGTGTTCGCCCAGGACTTCACCGTGTTCGGCGGCAGCCTCGGGCAGGTCTTCGGCGAGAAGATCGTCAAGGTCATGGACTTCGCCCTCAAGACCGGCTGCCCGATGATCGGCATCAACGACTCCGGCGGCGCGCGCATCCAGGAGGGCGTGGTCTCCCTCGGCCTCTATGGCGAGATCTTCCGGCGCAACGTCCACGCCTCGGGCGTCATCCCGCAGATCTCGCTGATCATGGGGCCGTGCGCGGGCGGCGCGGTGTACTCGCCGGCCATCACCGACTTCACCGTGATGGTCGACCAGACCTCCCACATGTTCATCACCGGCCCCGACGTCATCAAGACGGTCACCGGCGAGGACGTCGGCTTCGAGGAGCTGGGCGGCGCCCGCTCGCACAACACCAAGAGCGGCAACGCGCACTACCTGGCCTCCGACGAGGCCGACGCCATCGACTACGTCCGCGCGCTGGTGTCGTACCTGCCGCAGAACAACCTCGACGACGCCCCCGCCTACCCTGCGCCGGACCCCTCGCTGGAGATCACCGAGGACGACGTCGCACTCGACACACTGGTCCCCGACAGCGCCAACCAGCCGTACGACATGCACCGCGTCATCGAGTCGGTCGTCGACCACGGCCCCGACGGCGCCGACTTCCTCGAGGTCCAGCCGCTGTTCGCGCCGAACATCCTCATCGGCTTCGGCCGGATCGAGGGGCGGTCGGTGGGGTTCGTCGCGAACCAGCCGATGCACTTCGCGGGCACGCTCGACATCGACGCCTCCGAGAAGGCCGCACGCTTCGTCCGCACCTGCGACGCCTTCAACATCCCGGTGATCACCTTCGTCGACGTACCGGGTTTCCTGCCCGGCACCGACCAGGAGTTCAACGGGATCATCCGGCGCGGCGCCAAGCTCATCTACGCCTATGCCGAGGCGACGGTCCCGCTGGTCACGGTCATCACCCGTAAGGCCTACGGCGGCGCGTACGACGTCATGGGCTCCAAGCACCTCGGCGCCGACGTCAACTTCGCCTGGCCCACCGCGCAGATCGCCGTCATGGGCGCCCAGGGCGCCGTCAACATCCTGTACCGGCGCGAGCTGGCCGACGCCGCCGATCCCGAGGCCCGTCGCGCCGAGCTCGTCGCCGAGTACGAGGACACGCTGGCCAATCCGTACGTCGCCGCCGAGCGCGGGTACGTCGACGCGGTCATCCCGCCGTCGCGGACCCGCACGGTGATCGCCCAGGCCCTGCGCGCCCTGCGCACCAAGCGCGAGACGCTTCCGCCGCGCAAGCACGGCAACATCCCGCTCTGATCACCACCGCCTCCTCCCGGTGATCGTTGGAACGATGTGGTCGCCAGGGCAGCCGGAATCGTCCGACGATCACGGCTACAGTCGAACCATGAGCGACGAGACGGCACCCGGGCTGCGCATCGTGCGCGGACACGCCGACGCGGACGAGGTGGCAGCGCTGGTCGCGGTCCTGTCGGCCAAGGCCCGCGAGGTCGCCGACGAGCCGCCCGCCCGTCCGTCCAGCTGGGCGGCCTACTGGCGGTCGGTGCGCGCCCCGTTGCCCACCGGCCCTGACGCCTGGCGGTCCAGCGCGCAACCGAGATGACACGTCACGCCATAATCGGGTGAACGGTGTCAGGCCGGGCGCTAGGGTCGGCCGTGTGACTCAGAATCCCAGCGTCGACGACGTCGCGGACCGGTTCGTCGACGCCCACTCCGCCCTCGATCCGTACGAGGCCACGTATGCCGGCGTCGCCGGACACGATGCCGAGACCACCGACTTCTCGCCGGACGGTTTCGCCGCGCGCCAGGCCCTGATCACGGCCACCCTCGCCGAACTCGACACGGCCACGGCCCGTGACGAGCGCGAGCGGGTCGCCGGCGAGGCCATGCGCGAGCGACTGGGTCTGGCCGTCGAAATGCACAAGGTGGGCCTCGACCGAGCGCTCAACGTCATCGAGAGCCCGATGCACTCGGCTCGGATGGTGTTCGACCTCATGCCCACCGAGACCGACGAGCACTGGGCCAACATCGCGGCCCGGTTGCGCGGCGTGCCCACGGCGCTGAGCGGCTACCGCGACACGATGGACGCCGACATCGCCGCGGGCCTCCCACCCGCCCGCCGCCAGGTCACCGCCGTGGCCGAGCAGTGCGCGCGCATCGCCGGCGGATTCTTCACCGATCTGGTGACGCCCAGCAGCTCCGATTCGTTGCGTGCCGACCTCGACGCCGGTGCCGCCCTGGCCGCCCAGGCGTTCGCGGACTTCGGCCGGTACCTCGCCGACGAGGTCGCCCCGCGTGCCCGCGAGCACGACCCGGTCGGCCACGAGGTCTACTCCATCGCCTCGCGCTACTTCCTCGGCGCGACGGTGGACCTCGACGAGACCTACGAGTGGGGCATCGCCGAGCTCGCCCGCATCGAAGCCGAGATGGCCGAGGTCGCAGGCCAGATCGTCCCCGGCGGCTCGGTCGACGACGCCGTCGCGGCTCTCGACGCCGACCCGGCCCGCAACATCACCGGCACCGAGGGTCTCCAGGCCTGGATGCAGAAGCTGTCCGACGGCACCGTCGAGGCGCTCAACGGCACGCACTTCGACATCCCCGAGCCGATCCGCCGGCTCGAGTGCCGCATCGCGCCCACCAAGGACGGCGGCATCTACTACACCGGCCCCAGCGACGATCTGTCCCGGCCGGGCCGGATGTGGTGGTCGGTGCCCGAAGGCGTCGAGACCTTCTCGACCTGGCGCGAGACCACCACGGTGTTCCACGAGGGTGTGCCGGGCCACCACCTCCAGGTGGCCCAGGTCGTGTACCGCCGCGAGCTGCTCAACCGCTGGCAGCGGCTGTTCTGCTGGGTCTCGGGCCACGGCGAGGGCTGGGCGCTCTACGCCGAGCGGCTGATGGCCGACCTCGGCTTCCTCGACGACCCGGGCGACCGGCTGGGGATGCTCGACGGCCAGGGCTTCCGGGCCGCGCGGGTCGTCGTCGACATCGGCCTCCACCTCGGCAAGGAGGTGCCGGAGTCGGCGGTGCGCAACGACGGTGTGGCACCCGGCGTCTGGAACCCGGAGTCGGCGTTCACCTTCCTGCGGGCCCACTGCCGGATGCCCGACGAGTTCCTCCGCTTCGAGCTCGACCGCTACCTCGGCTGGCCCGGCCAGGCACCGTCCTACAAGATCGGCGAGCGGATCTGGCTCGCCGCCCGCGACGACGTGAAGCGCCGCAAGGGCGACGCGTTCGACCTCAAGGAGTTCCACCGCGCCGCGCTCGATCTCGGCGCACTCGGGCTCGACCCGCTCAAGGACGCGCTCGGCCGCCTGTAAGCGCACGCTGGGCGGGCCCGGGCGGGCCCGCCCAGCAGGGCCCGAGGTTGGGCCCGAGTTGGGCCCGACCTGGGGCCCGACCGGAGGGCCAGCCCTGGATAGCCGTCCAGTCGGGGCCGCACCGATCGAGAAGGTCGTCGTGCGGGAGTCCGCCGAGCACTGCCGCGGAATCCCCCACGACGATCGTCACGACTCTCCACATCGTCGTCTTGAATGACGAGACCGCGCGCCCATCATGTGGACGCGGAATAGATCTTCTGTCCCCTGTGGTTCACTATGTCCGTCATGGTGTCCGTCTGGAACCTCACGTCGCGCCTGCACGTCGATCTCCGACGCCAGGCCAGCGCCACCTGTCCGCGCTGAGGTCCACCCCGGCTCGCGGCTGACCCCTTCGCCCGAGCGCACCATTCGCACCTTCTCCTCCTTTCACCGCGCTCGACGCTGCTCGCTCCGGCGGCTACGAGCGCGCTCACCCTTGTGATCACGCACGAAAGGGCCTCACGGTGTCCACAACCTCCGCCCCATCCGCCTCCGCACCCGCCCCCGCTCCACGCCGGCTCCGGCTCCCCTCCTTCACCGTCCAGGTGATTCTGGGCCTCGTCCTCGGGGTCGTCCTCGGCCTCGTCGCCCGCAATCTCGGCCCGGCCGCCGACGGCAACCCGAACTGGTTGACCTCGACCCTCGACACGGTGGGCGGGCTGTTCGTCGACCTGCTGCGGGTGGCCGTCGTCCCATTGGTCTTCACCGCCATCGTGGCCAGCATCGCCAACCTGCGAAACGTCACGAACGCCGCGCGACTGGCCGGGCAGACCATCCTCTGGTTCGCGATCACCGCCGCCATCGCGGTGGTCATCGGGATCGGGCTCGGGCTCGTCCTCGAGCCGGGCGCCCACACGTCGGTCGCCCAGGACGCCGCGGCCGAGCCAGGACGCGTCGGCGACTGGTGGGCGTTCCTGACCGGGCTGGTGCCGTCGAACTTCCTCGGCCTCAGCGCCTCGACCTCCCTCGTGCCCGGCGAGGACGGCGCCGTCGCGGCAGCCGAGACCGGGCTGAGCTTCAACGTGCTCCAGATCCTCGTTGTCTCCGCGGCGATCGGGATCGCGGCGCTCAAGGTCGGCGACAAGGCCGAGCCGTTCCTGGCGTTCAACCGCTCCGCCCTGGCCATCGTCCAGAAGGTGCTGTGGTGGATCATCCGGCTCGCCCCGATCGGCACCGTCGGGTTGCTCGGGTACGCCGTGGCCGACTACGGCTGGGACGCGCTCGGCTCGCTGGGGCGCTTCGCGGCCGCGATCTACGTCGGACTGGCGCTCGTGCTGTTCGTCGTCTACCCGATCCTGCTGCGCACCCACGGCCTGAACCCGCTGAAGTTCTTCTCCGGGGCCTGGCCGGCGATCCAGCTCGCGTTCGTCTCCCGGTCCTCGATCGGCACGCTGCCCGTGACCGAGCAGGTCACCGAGCGGAACCTCGGCGTGCCGCGGTCGTACGCGTCGTTCGCCGTGCCGCTGGGCTCGACCACCAAGATGGACGGTTGCGCGGCGATCTACCCCGCAATCGCGGCGATCTTCGTCGCACAGTTCTTCGGGGTCGACCTGTCGGTCACCGACTACCTGCTGATCGCCCTGGTGTCGGTGGTCGGTTCGGCCGCCACCGCGGGGACGACCGGCGCGACGGTCATGCTCACCCTCACCCTCTCGACGGTGGGGCTGCCGCTGGCCGGAGTGGGCCTGCTGCTCGCGGTCGACCCGATCCTCGACATGGGCCGGACCGCGGTCAACGTCGCAGGTCAGGCACTGGTTCCAACGCTGGTCGCCAAGCGTGAGGGGATCCTCGACCTCGCCGTCTACGACTCCCAGCGCAGCGGCGACGTGTTCAGCCAGCGCGACGACGAGATCGACGCGGAGTCCGGCGCAACGACCGGTCCCGCATCGGGCCCGGGCGCCGACGACAAGGCACTCGCGCCGGCCTGACCGCCACGCCGCGTGTACGACCATCGGGGCGGGCCGCCCAGAGTGATGCGGCCCGCCCCCGATGATCATCAGCGGGGTAACGTACGGCGTCGTGACGCGCGTCCTCCTCGCCTCCCGATCGCCGGCCCGGCTGGCGACCCTCCGTCGAGCCGGCATCGAACCCGTCGTGCGGGTCTCCGACGTCGACGAAGACGCGGTGCTGGCGGAGGCCGAGGCCGCCACCGGTCCGCTGGATCCGGCCGACGCCGCGCTCCTGCTCGCCAGGGCCAAGGCCGAGACCGTGGCGGAACAGGCTTTCGGTGACGTCATCGTGCTCGGCTGCGACTCCCTCCTCGCGCTCGGCGGCTCGATCCACGGCAAGCCGGCCGACGCCGGCCAGGCGATCCGGCGCTGGCAGGCGATGCGCGGCGGCTCGGGCGTGCTGCACACCGGGCACTGGCTCATCGACATGCGCGACCCCGACGCCGGCGGCCAGGGCGGCACGATCGGCGCCACCGCATCCACCGTGGTCCACTTCGCCGACCCCTCCGACACCGAGATCGAGGCCTACGTGGCCACGGGCGAGCCGCTGGAGGTGGCCGGGGCCTTCACCGTCGACGGGCTCGGTGGGCCGTTCGTCGCCGGCATCGAGGGCGACCACCACAACGTCGTCGGCCTGTCACTCCCGCTCCTGCGCACGCTGCTCGCCAGCCTCGACGTCTCGGTCACCGACCTCTGGCGACGCTGACAGCCGGCGCGTGATCAGTGACGTCGCGCCGATCGCGCTGGTCTTCGGCGCCGCCTTCGGCCTCAAACGCCTCGGTCTGCTCAGCCCACAGGACGGCGGGGCGCTGCTCCGGGCGGTGTTCGCGCTCGGAGCGCCGGCGCTGATCTTCCTCTCGATCACCCGGGTCGACATCGACGCGTCGTTCTTGCGCCTGTGCCTGGTCAGCCCGTTGATCGTCGGCATCTCGCTCGCCGTGGTCCTGCTCCTGCGCCGACGGGTGCTGCGCAACGTCGACGTCGCGAGGTTCGCCCCGTTCGTCACCGGCGTCGTCGTGATGAACACCGGGTTCCTGATCCCGTTCGTCGAGCGGGCCACCGGCGCCGAGGGCCTGGCCAGGTTCGCCGTCATCGACACTGTCAACGGCCTCGTGACGTTCTCGGTGGTCTACGCGGTGGTCGTGCACCTCGCGCACGATCAGCCGGACCGCTCCTTCGTCATGCGCAAGCTGCTGGTCTCGCCGCCACTGTGGGCGCTGGTCGCAGGCCTGGTGGTGGCCCTGGCCGACATCCCGGTCCACGAGGTGACGACGGCGACGTTCGAGCTGATCGCGCGCGCGGTCGGCGCGATGATCATGATCGCGCTCGGGGTGCTGTTCGAGCCCCGGTTTACCGCGCCACGGCTCCTCACCGGCGCGATTCTGCTGAGATTCGGGCTCGGTGCCGCCATCGGGCTGGGCTTCGTCGCGGTGTCGGGACTCTCGGGGCTCGACGCCCAGATCGTGCTGTTCGCCGCGCTGGCGCCCGTGGGCGTCAACACGATCACCTTCGCCCAGCTCGAGAACCTCGACACCGGGTTCGCCGCGTCCCTGGTGTCGACGAGCCTCCTGGTGGGCTTCCTGCTGTCGCCGTTCACGGTGTCGATCCTGACCTGAGGCCGACCTCGCTCCGGCCGGCGGGACGCCGTGGCTCAGACCGGCGGAACGCCGTGGCGACGCTCGGAGAACCGGCGATCCTTCGTCGCGGCCGCCGCGAGCCTGGCCACCAGCTCCCCCCGCAGAGCCTCGGGTTCGACGATCGCATCGATCACGAGATCGGAGGCGAGCCGCAGGATGTCGATGTCGGCCTCGTACTCCTCGCGCAGCCCGGCGACGTAGGCCGCCCGCTCGGCCTCGTCCTCGATCGCGGCGATCTTGTTGAAGTACACGGCGTTGACCGCGGCCTCCGGGCCCATCACCGCGATCTTGGCGGTGGGCAGCGCCAGGCAGGCGTCGGGGCCGAAGCCCGGACCGCACATCGCGTAGAGCCCCGCGCCGTACGCCTTGCGGACGATCACCGACACGGTGGGCACGGTCGCCTCGGCCACCGCGGTGATCATCTTCGCGCCGTGCCGGATGATGCCCTGGCGCTCGACCTCCGAGCCGATCATGAACCCCGGGACGTCGGCCAGGTAGATCAGCGGGATGTTGAAGGCGTCGCAGAACCAGATGAACCGCGCGGCCTTGTCGGCGGAGTCGACGAACAGCACACCGCCCTTGACCGCGGGCTGGTTCGCCACGACGCCCACCACCTGGCCCTCCAGCAGCCCCAGCCCGGTGACGAGCTCGGCCGCGAACAGGGGCTTGAGCTCGAAGAACGAGTCGGCGTCGAGGAGGCCATCGACCACCCGGCGGATGTCGTAGCCCACCGACTCCTCGGCCGGGACCACGTCGCGGGTGAACACGGTGGCCGGCTGGCCGGGCGTGTAGGCCGGAGGCGTCGAGCGCCACGATCCGGGCAGGTACGAGAAGAACGCCCGCGCCGCGTCGATGGCTTCGGCGTCGTCGGCCGCCAGGTTGTCACCGCAGCCCGAGATCGCGGCGTGCATCCGCGCCCCGCCCATCTCCTCCAGGGTGACGGTCTCGCCGACCACCATCTCGGCCATCCGCGGCGACCCGAGGTACATCGACGCGTTGCCCTCGACCATGATCACGATGTCGCAGAACGACGGGATGTAGGCTCCGCCCGCGGCGCTCGGACCGAACAGGCAGCAGATCTGCGGCACCTTGCCGGACAGCGCGACCTGATTGTGGAAGATCCGCCCGGCCCCGCGGCGGCCCGGAAAGAGATCGACCTGGTCGGTGATGCGCGCGCCCGCGGAGTCGATGAACCAGAAGACCGGCAGCTCGTCGCGGAGCGCGATCTCAGTGGTGCGGACGATCTTCTCGACCGTCCGGGCGCCCCACGACCCGGCCTTCACGGTGGGGTCGTTCGCCACCACCAGCGCCGGACGCCCGTCGACGAGCCCGCGGCCGGTGACCACACCGTCGGCCGGCAGCCCGGTCGCCCGGGCGTTGGCGAGCTGGCCGTCCTCGACGAACGTGCCGTCGTCGAAGAGCAGGGCAATGCGGTCGCGGACGTAGAGCTTGCCCTGAGCGGCGAGCTTGGCGGCCGCCTTCTCCGGAGGTCCCTGGGTCGCCGCCCGGGCCGCCGCCACCTCGGCGTAGTGGTCGTGCCCCACCGTCACCCCTCTCGTCGCCGTCATCCGCTCCTGCCGATCAACTCGGTCCCGCCGATCAACGCCGTCCCGGATCTTCGGTCGAGGCGTCACCTGTCACTCGACGGGCAGGCCCAGACCGCGCGCGATGAGCAGGCGCTGGACCTCGCTCGTCCCCTCGCCGATCTCGAGGATCTTCGCGTCGCGGTAGAAGCGTGCCACTGGGTACTCCTCCATGAAGCCGTAACCGCCGTGTACCTGTGTGGCGACCCGGGTCGCGGTCACGGCCGACTCGGTGGCGTAGAGCTTGGCCATCGAGGCCGCCTGCTTGACCTCCGCTCGGGGGCGGCCGGCGTCGCGCAGGGCGGCGGCCCGGTAGGTGAGCAGCCGCGCCGCCTCCGCCATCACCCGCAGGTCGGCGACCTGGAACGCCACGCCCTGCTTGCTGCCGATGGGCACCCCGAACGCCGTGCGCTCCTGGGCGTACGCCACCGATGCCTCGATCATCGCCTCGATGCACCCGACGGCCAGCGCAGCGATGGCGATCCGGCCGTCGTCGAGGGTGGCCAGGAACTGGGCGAATCCGGCACCACGCTCGCCGAGCAGGTGGTCGGCAGGCACCCGCGCCCCGGTGAAGGTCAGCGGATGGGTGTCGGACGCGTGCCAGCCGAGCTTGTCGTAGGCCGGCTCCACCACGAAGCCCTCGGTGCCCGCCGGGACGATGATCGCCGAGATCTCCGGGCGGCCGTCCGCGCCGGTTCCGGTCCGGGCGGTCACGGTGACGCATGAGGTCAGCACGGTGCCGGAGTTGGTGATGAACTGCTTGGCGCCGTCGATGACCCACGTGTCGCCGTGGAGTGCCGCACGGGTGGTGGTGGCGCCCGCGTCCGATCCCGACCCCGGCTCGGTGAGCCCGAACCCGGCCAGCGCCCGGCCGCCCACGAGCTCCGGGAGCCAGCGTTGCTTCTGCTCGGGCGTGCCGTAGGCGAGGATCGGCGTGATACCCAGGCCGACGGCGGCCTCCAGCGTGATGCCCATCGACTGGTCGACCCGGCCCACTTCTTCGATCGCGATACAGAGGCTGGTCAGCCCGCCGTCGGCGCCGCCGTACTCCTCGGGCGCGGTCAGCCCGAACAATCCCAGCTCGCCCATGGCGCGCACGACGTCGACCGGGAAGTGGTGCTCGCGGTCCCAGCGCGCGGCGTGGGGGGCGATCTCGTGGGTGGCGAAGTCGCGGACGACCTTCCGGAACGCCTCGTGCTCCGCGGAAAGCTCGAACCTCATTGTCCTGGCTCCCTCGAACGGTACTTACGTTTACGTTAACGTAAGAGTCGGCACACCACCAGGCGTCTGCACGCTTCGGCAGGGCTGTAGACATGCCGGGGCACGGGTTTGCGTGGTGAACGTGATCATTCCGGCAAGGGAGAGTCTGTGGGCGACGAGCGGACGTGGACGATCACCGAGCTGGCCGACGAATACGGCATCACGCTGCGGACCATCCGCTTCTACGAAGAGCAGGGCCTGCTGTCCCCCGAGCGGCACGGCACCCGCCGGGTGTTCCGTGAAGGCGATCGCGTGCGGCTCGGCCTGGTGCTCCGCGGCAAGCGACTCGGCTTCGGCCTCGACGAGATCAAGAAGATCATCGGCATGTACGACGCCGACCTGGGTGAGGTCGGCCAGCTTCGCTACCTGCTCGAACAGATCACCCATCGACGCGACGAGCTGCGGCAGCGACGCGCCGACATCGACCAGACCCTCACCGAACTGGCCGATCTCGAGCGCCGCTGCCGCGACGATCTTCAGGCTCTCGACCGATGAGGACTCGGCCCTCGCACACCTGGCCGCCCTCGAACGAGACACCGGTGGAAGCCGCCGCCTCGGGCCTGTGCCGTTCGGACCACCTGGGTGAAGCCCTAGACTCGCCGCAGTCCTGGGAGGAGTTGGACACGTGAGCATCGACAAGCGCAGGATCGGCAAGGTCCTCGTCGCCAACCGCGGCGAGATCGCGGTGCGGGTGATCCGCGCCTGCCGCGATGCGGGGCTGTCCAGCGTCGCCGTCTACGCCGACCCCGATCGCGATGCCCTCCACGCCCGGCTGGCCGACGAGGCCTACGCCCTCGACGGCGAGACCAGCGCCCAGACCTACCTCGTCGTCTCCAAGCTGCTCGACGTCGCGGCCCGCTCGGGCGCCGACGCCGTCCACCCGGGCTACGGCTTCCTGGCCGAGAACGCCGAGTTCGCCCAGGCGGTCATCGATGCCGGCCTGGTGTGGATCGGCCCGCCACCGGCAGCCATCACCTCGCTCGGCGACAAGGTCAGCGCCCGCCACATCGCCCAGCGAGCCGGAGCGCCGCTGGTCGCGGGCACCGCCGATCCGGTCACCGGCGCGGACGAGGTGGTCACCTTCGCGCAGGAACACGGCCTCCCGGTCGCGATCAAGGCGGCCTTCGGCGGTGGCGGACGCGGCCTCAAGGTCGCCCGCACCCTCGAGGAGATCCCCGAGCTGTACGACTCCGCCGTCCGCGAGGCCGTGGCGGCCTTCGGCCGGGGCGAGTGCTTCGTCGAGCGGTACCTCGACCGTCCGCGCCACGTCGAGACCCAGTGCCTGGCCGACCAGCACGGCAACGTCGTGGTCGTCAGCACCCGCGACTGCTCACTGCAGCGACGCCATCAGAAGCTGGTCGAGGAGGCCCCGGCGCCGTTCCTCACCGGCGAGCAGAACGCCGAGCTCTACCGCGCCTCGAAGGCGATCCTGCGCGAGGCCGGCTATGTCGGCGCCGGCACCTGCGAGTTCCTCGTGGGCCAGGACGGCACGATCTCCTTCCTCGAGGTCAACACCCGGCTGCAGGTCGAGCACCCGGTCACCGAGGAGGTCACCGGCATCGACCTCGTCCGCGAGATGTTCCGGGTCGCCGAAGGCGCCGAGTTGGGCTACGACGATCCGCCGGTGCGCGGGCACTCGATCGAGTTCCGCATCAACGGCGAGGACCCGGGCCGCAACTTCCTGCCCACGCCCGGCCCGGTCACCACGTTCCGCCCGCCCAGCGGTCCCGGCGTGCGCCTCGACACCGGCGTCGAGGCCGGTAGCGTCATCGGCCAGAACTTCGACTCGCTGCTGGCCAAGCTGATCGTCACCGGAGCCACGCGGGAGCAGGCCGTGCAGAGGGCCCGCCGCGCGCTCGGCGAGTTCGACGTCGACGGCCTGGCCACGGTCCTGCCGTTCCACCGGGCCGTGCTCGACGACCCGGCGTTCGTCCCGGCCGATCCGCACCAGCCGTTCGCCGTCCACACCCGCTGGATCGAGACCGAGTTCGCCAACACCATCGCCCCCTTCGCCCAGGGCGGGGCCGGCAGCACCGACGAGCCCGGTGAGCGCGAGCGGGTCACCGTCGAGGTCGGAGGCAAGCGCCTCGAGGTCGTGCTGCCGGCGGGTCTGGGCTCGGGTGGCGGTGGTGCCGCTCGGCATGCTCGCAAGCCGGCCCGGCGGAGCGGTTCCGGCGCTGGTCACAGCGCTGCGGGCGGCGACGCGCTTGCCTCGCCGATGCAGGGCACGATCATCAAGGTCGTCGTCGAGGACGGCCAGGAGGTCGTCGAGGGCGACGTCGTGGTGGTGCTCGAGGCGATGAAGATGGAGCAGCCGATCACGGCGCACAAGTCGGGCACGGTGAGCGGGCTGACGGCTCAGGTCGGCGCCACCGTGGGCAACGGCGCCGTCATCTGCACGATCACGGGCTGACGCCCGCCCGCCCGGCCGGTCGGTGTCGACGACCCGATCGCCGGTCGCGGGATGATCAGGACCCGAGTCCGGCGTTATCGCCTGTCGAGACGTCCGAACCCCGAAGGGATCCGATTGATGGCCGTACTGTCCGGCACCGCCCGCGAGCTGTTCTCCCGCCCGATCCACGGGTGGGCCACCGTGACCAGGCCCGACGGCACGCCGCACAACTCCGTCGTCTGGGTGGACGTGGACGGTGACGACGTCATCTTCAACACCGCGACGGGTCGAGCCAAGGAGCGCTTCATCGCCGCCAGCCCGGTCGTGTCGCTCAGCGTCCTCGACCCGGAGAACGACCACCGCTGGGCCAGCGTCACCGGCCCCGCGTCGGTGTCGGAGCACGACGGCGACGAGGTCATCGACCGGCTGGCGAAGAAGTACCTCGGCGCGGACAGCTACCCGTATCGCAACGCCACCGAGCAGCGGGTCACCGTGCGGGTGAAGGTGCAGCACCTCACGGAGGAGACCGGGCGCTGAGCCGAGGTCCGTCGGAAGCTCGCGCCGGCCGACAGCGGCCGCCAGGTGTCCTGCCGGCCGACAGCGGCTGTCAGGTCTCCTGCCACGCGACATCGGCCTCGGCGTCGAACAGCTCGGCGTAGCGCTGGGCATGCCGGACGGCGGCGTTCGTGGTCGCCGAGTCGACCGGGGCGAAGGGCTCGACGACGATCCGAAGCCGATCGCTCTTCAGCTCGTGGCTCCACACGCCACGGATGACGCCGTTGACCATCAGCACCGGCGAGATCCAACCCGCCGTGCGCGACACGCGATCGAGACAGCCCTCGGGGACGGTGTGGGCACGATGGCTGCTGGGCGCCAGGACGTACGGGTCGAACCCCGGCAGCAACCACACTCCCCGGGCTTCGTCCTCGGCCACGAGCTGGTCGAGGGCGTCCGGCGTGGTCCAGGCTCGGCGACCGTCGAGCTCGACCTCGACCATGGCCTCGGAGTGCTGGGCGAAAAGCTTGCGCGCCGACGCCGCATCGATGCCCCACCAGCGGCCGAAGTCCTCGTGGGTGGCCGGGCCGTACGTGTCGAGGAAGCGGCCGACGACCACGGCGATCGCGGCGTCGGTGTCGGGGGCGTCGGCCCACGGCGCGTGGGGCAGCTGTGAGCGCGGATCGGTGAAGGTGACGTTGCGGCCGCGGTCCGGTCCGAAGCACAGCAGGCCGCCCGCGGCCGCCGGCTTGAGCATCTGGCCCCAGCCGGAACGGATCGCCTCAGCCAGCTCCGGCCGGTCCAGAGCCGCGGCGATCTCGCCCGCCAGCTCCTCACGCGTGAGAGTGCGGCCGGGGAGCACCTCACCGGCGGCTGCGGTGATGGCGCGGAGGTCGTCGGGGGTGACGCCGTGGTACCGCTCCCACGCCGGCGTGAACTTCGGCCACTGACGCTGCCGGAACGCCGAGGCCAGCAGCGGGAACTCGCTGGCCGGGAACAGGTGGAGCGTGCCGCGCATGCCCCACGTCTTGACCATCGAGCCATCGGTCCACAACGCGTGGTCGAGCCCGCCGAGACGGTAGGAGGGCGTGCGCACGGCCGCCATCAGCTCGGTCGCCGAGGCCACCTGGGCGTGCAGACCGGTCAGCCGCGACGCCGTGGCCAGCACGTCGGACGACGGATCGGCGAGGTGCTGGCGACGCAAACGCCGGGCCAGCACCCGGGTCCGCGGCACGTTCTCCATGGCCGACATCGAAGCACGGCACACCGACAGTCTCGCCGCGAACCGTTAGGGGGATGATGGAGCCATGGCGACCACCCCGGACGACGTCGCGCGCGAGCTACAGAACTCGCCGCTCTACGTTCACCCTGATGCTGTCACCGAGCTCTCCGACGAGGGCTTCGAATTCGGCTCCGATGCCCAGTCGGACGTTCTCGCCCGCATCGAGGACTCGCCGACACCGACCTATGTGGCCGTGCTCCCGGCCTCGGTCGCCGACCCGGACGCGGCCGAGCAGCTCAGGGACTCCATCGGGAACGGCACATATCTCGTCATCTTCGGCGACACCAATTTCAGTGCGGGCTCGACGGAGTTCCGGGGCGGCCGCGACGTCGCCAGCCAGACGCTTGGCGGCAGCGGGAGCGACCTGGGAGCGGGAGTCGTCTCGTTCATCGAGGAAGCCGACGAGAGGGTGGCCGGAGGCGGGTCGAGCGGCGGCAACTCCGGCGGATCCTCGAACAGCGACTCCGGCGGCGGTGGGGTTCTCCCGCTGGCCATCCTGGCGGCAGTCGGTGGCGGCGGCTTCCTGCTCTACCGGCGTAACAAGCGCAGCAAGGAGCGAGCCCAGCTCGAGCAGGTGCGCGGCGCCCTCGACGAGGACATCACCGCCTACGGCGAGCAGCTGAGCAGTCTCGACCTCGACGTCCGGGCCGGATCCGCGGTGCCGATCGAGGCCCAGCAGGAGTACGGCCGCGCGCTCGACCTGTATGAGCACGCCAAGACCTCCGCCGACCGTGCCGAGAAGCCCACCGACCTCCAGCCGGTGACCCACGCGCTCGAGGAAGGCCGCTGGCTGCTCAGCAGTGTCAGCGCGCGGCTGCGCGGCGAGGCGCCGCCCGACCGTCGTCCGCCGTGCTTCTTCGACCCCCGCCACGGCCCGTCGGTCGAGGACATCGAGTGGGCGCCGCCCGGTGGGATGCCGCGATCGGTGCCGGCCTGTGCGGCCGACGCCACGCGCATCAAGGACGGCCTCGACCCCGATGTCCGACTGGTCCCGGTAGGCGACGGCGAGCAACGGCCGTACTGGGACGCCGGTCCCGCGTACGGCGGCTGGGCGGGCGGCTACTTCGGGGGCTTCCTGCCCGGGATGCTCATGGGCACCATGCTGGGCTCGGCCATGTCCGGCCCGGTCTACATCGACGGCGGAGGTGACGCCGGCGGGGACGGCGGTGGCGGAGACTTCGGCGGGGGCGGAGACTTCGGCGGCGGTGGCGACTTCGGCGGCGGCGGCTTCGGCGACTTCGGTGGCGGCGGCTTCGGCGACTGAGCCGGAATGATCACGTTCACCACCCGTTCAGGTGCCGCACCATGGCTGCAGGCCTAGTGAGGCACGGAATCGGGTGGTGAACGTGATCATTTCCGCCAGCGCCAGCGCCAGCGCCAGGGGTCAGCGCAGGGGGTCGAAGGCCTTCATGACGGCGGGTACCTGGCCGGTCACTACGCCCTCGGCGACGTAGCGGCCGGTCAGCGGCCCGAGCGCGATGCCCCACATGCCGTGTCCGCCGGCCACGTGCACCCGCGGCGAGCGGGTGACCCCGGCCAGCGGCAGGCCGTCAGCCGTGCAGGGACGTGACCCCACCCACTCGTGGGTGCGCTCGCCCCATCGTGCGCCCTGGAGCCGGGGCCGCGCGGCCTCGATGATCGCCCGGATGCGGCGCGGGTCGAGGCGTGCCTCGGGCCGGCGGAACTCCATCATCCCGGCCACCCGCAGCCGGTCGCCCAACGGCGTGCAGGCCACCCGCACGTCCGGGAAGTACACCGGGTTCGACGGCACCTTCTCCATCGGCACGCTGAAGCTGTATCCCCGCCCGGCCTGCACCACCCGGCGCACCCCGTACGGGCGCGCCAGCTGGTTGAGCCAGGTGCCGGTCGCCAGCACGACGGTGTCGGCGCGGAGCTCGCCGGAGCTCGTGTCGACGACCACGCCGGAGTTGCCCAGGTCGCGCACGTCGTGCACGGTCGTGCCGTCGAGGATCTTCCCGCCTCGGCCGATGACCGAGTCGGCCAGCGAGTTCACGTACGTGCCCGGGTCGATGTAACGCTGGCCCGCCAGCCGGACCGCTGCACCGACGCCCGAGCCCAGCGCCGGCTCGATCTCACGCGCCGCCGCACCGGAGATGGCCTCGAAGTCCACCGGAACCCCGGCGTGGACCACGTGGTGCATCTCCTCGACGAACGGGGCCCGCTCACGCTCGGTCGGGAAGCCCACCAGGAACGGGTCGGCGACCTTGGTGGGAGCCGCGACACCCCCAGCAGCGAGCAGGTCGTAGGCCAGGAGCGCGTCGCCATTGACGGAGGCGAACACGGCCATGGCGCGCTTCCACCGCTTGGCCGTCGAGTGCCGCGCGAACCCGGTCAGGAAGCGCAGCAGCGCGGCGTCGGCGCGCAGCGGCACGTACACCGGCGATGACGGGCTGATCACGGCCTTGACGCCGTACCGCAACACGGCAGGCTCCGGCAGCGGCGTGGTCAGCGCGGGCGCGAGCCACCCGGCGTTGCCCCACGACGACCCGGCGGCGACGCCCGTGCGGTCGACCACCGTCACCTCGACGCCGCGCTCCTGGAGGAACCACGCGGTGGACAGTCCGACCATCCCGGCGCCGACGACGATCGCCTGCGAGGGGACGCGAGCCGGTTGAGCTGGGGATGTGGACATGGCCGACCTCCGGTGGACGACGAAAGTGCCGACCATCGTCAGGCCGGCCGACATCGCCCGGCACTGTGCGCTCGGCCAGCACTTCGGCCCCGAGCCGGTGCGATCGGCCAACCCGGGCCCACACACCCCCGCGTTGATCTTGGAGTTTTCGCGGGATCAACCGGGCATCTCGCCCAGTAATTGGGCGATTACTCCAAGATCAACAAGGAGGGCGGCGCAACGACCTGATCAACGCGGAGGAGACGCCAACCCGGCGGCGCGCAGTTGCAACATCACGGCCAGGCGGGTGTCGGCGTCGTCGAGATCGACCCCGCAGGCGTCCTTCGCCCTCCGGACGCGGTTGCGCAGCGTGTTGGGATGGACGTGCAGCGCCTCGGCGGCGTCCCGGACGTCGCCGCCCTCGGCGAGGTAGGCGCGGGCACTGGCCACCAGTTCGGTGCCGTGGTCACGATCGTGGGCGGCCAGGGCCGGCAGCGGCCCGT
This sequence comes from Jiangellaceae bacterium, assembly GCA_036566745.1. Lineage (GTDB taxonomy): Bacteria > Actinomycetota > Actinomycetes > Jiangellales > Jiangellaceae > DATCVR01. Next base: position 30,931 of record DATCVR010000168.1, read on the forward strand.
GGTCGCCGAGCCCGTCCGCCTCCAGCGAGTCGGCGACCCGCAGCGTGACGACGTCGAGGAAGACCTCGTCGAGCGAGGCCACGACGCCGGCCCGCCGCCGCGCCAGCAGCGCCCGGACGACGTCGTCGGAGTCGGAGCGCGAGCGGTGGGCCTCGTCCGGTCCGGCCACGCCGCGCCCGATCCCGGCGACGATCCCGGGGCGGTCGGCGTTGCGGCTGAGGAAGTCGGCCACGACCCGTCGAGCCGCCTGGACGTCCGAGCGGGCCACGACGTAGACCGTGCCCCCGACCAGCGCGGACGCGCAGCGCAGTTGGACCGCCGCGAGGTGCAGCGCGACCCCGTCGGCCAGCCGCTCGGCCCGGGCCGCGACGGTGGCCGGGAGCGCGGGAACCCCGGCCTGGGACTCCCCCGGCAGCGGCACGATCGCCGCGACCACGAGTTCGCCCGCGGGCAGCCCGAGCCGGGCCGCCGCGGCTCCGGCCCCGGCACCGCCCCGCAGCACGGTGCCGACCAGCTCGAAGCGGGTGCGGCGGGCCAGATCACGACGATTGCGGTCGAGGACGAGGTGCTCGGCCACCACCGGCACGGACTCCAGCAGCGCGCGCTCCTGGAACGTGGTGGGCGGCCCGTCGAGCGCTGCCCAGATCGACCCGATCAGCTCACCGTCGGCCCGCACGGCCACGACCGCCCGCGGCTTCATCCCCACCCCGGCGAGGTCGGCGTAGACCACACCTTCGCGGGTCGCGAGCTGCTCGAACACGCCGGCGTCGCGCAACGCGTCCTGGTACCGCTGGGGCACGCGACGGCCCAGGATCGTGGCGGTGCGGGCCTCGTCGACCTTGACCTGGCCGTCGGAGAACGCCAGCACCACCGTGTCGCGGTCCTCGATGGTCACCGGCGCGCCCACGAGGTCGGCGAGGGCGTCGGCGAGCGTGAAGAGGTCGCCGACCGGCAGGTCGGCCAGCCCGGACGGCGGCGGCACCGCGCGCTCAGCCACGCAGATGCAGCCTCCGCGCCGCCTCGGCCACCGACCCGGACAGCGACGGGTAGACCGTGAACGCCCGGGCCAGCTGGTCGACGGTGAGCGATCCCTCGATCGCCAGCGAGATGGGGTGGATCAGCTCGCTCGCCCGCGGCGCGACGACCACACCACCGACGACGATGCCGGTGACCGGGCGGCAGAACAGCTTGACGAACCCGTCGGTGATGCCCTGCATCTTGGCCCGCGGGTTGGTCGCCAGTGGCAGCTTGACCGCGCGCGCGTCGATCTCGCCGGCATCGATGGCGGCCTGGCTCCAGCCCACCGTGGCGATCTCGGGCGAGGTGAAGACGTTGGACGCGACGGTCTTGAGATCGAGCGGCGCCACGGCGTCGCCCAGCGCGTGCCACATGGCCGTGCGCCCCTGCATCGCCGCGACCGAGGCGAGCATCAGGACGCCGGTGCAGTCGCCCGCCGCGTAGACACCGCGCGCGGACGTCCGGGACACGCGGTCCACCGTGACGAAGCCACCGTCGCCGACGTCGACACCGCAGTCCTCCAGGCCGATGCCCTCGGTGTTGGGGACCGAGCCGACCGCCATCAGGCAGTGCGAGCCCTCGACGGTGCGGCCGTCGGCGAGCGTGACGACCACGCCGTCACCCTCATGCCGGACCGACGCCGCCCGCGAGCGCGAGAGCACCGTCAGGCCCCGCCGCGCGAAGACCTCCTCGAGCACGTGGGCGGCGTCAGCGTCCTCGCCGGGCAGCACGCGGTCGCGCGAGGACACGAGCACGACGTCGGTGCCGAGCGCGTTGTAGGCGCTGGCGAACTCGGCACCCGTGACCCCCGAGCCGACGACGACCAGCCGTTCGGGCAGCTCGTCGAGGTCGTACACCTGCTCCCAGGTGAGGATCCGTTCACCGTCGGGCACGGCTTCGGGGAGGACGCGCGGCCGGGCGCCGGTGGCGATCAGCGCGACGTCGGCGGCCAGTTCCTCCGAGCCGCCGTCGGCGAGGTCGACGACCACACGGTCGCTGGGCGCGAGCCTGCCGACTCCGCGGATGATGCGGGCACCGGCCTTCTCGACCGCGGCGGCTGTGTCGGCCGACTGGGCCAGCGCCAGCGCACGGACCCGCTCGTTGACCCGCACGAGGTCGACCCCGACGCCGTCGTCGCCGATCTCGACCCCGAGCTCGCCGGACTCGGCCGTCTCGGTGACCACCTCGGCGGTGGCGATGAGGGTCTTGCTGGGCACGCAGTCGGTGAGCACCGCCGAGCCGCCGAGACCGTCACGGTCGACCACCGTGACCTCTGCGCCCAGCTGGGCAGCGACCAGCGCCGCCTCGTAGCCGCCGGGACCGCCTCCGAGAATCGCCACACGAGTCACGTCCGTCATTCTCGCCTATCGGGACGCCCGCGTGGCCAGGCCTGAGCACCACGCCCACGCGCGCCCGGTCTCGGTGCCGCTGAGCCGCCCGCGATACGGTCGCCGGATGATCCAGACCACCGGGCCCGACGACCCGTTCGCCGCCGCCTCCGCGGCGGCCGCGCGCCTCGCCGAGCTGACCGGCGTCGAGCGTCATGACGTCGCGCTCGTGCTCGGCTCTGGCTGGGGCGGAGCAGCCGAGCTTATCGGCACGACCGTCGCCGAGATCCCCAGCTCGGACGTCCCCGGCTTCGCCAAGCCGGCCGTCGAGGGCCACGTCGGCACGATCCGGTCGATCCGTATCGGCGACACCGACCGGCACGCCCTGGTGCTCGGCTCGCGCACCCACCTCTACGAGGGCCGCGGCGTGCGTGCGGTGGTCCACGGCGTGCGCACGGCGGCGGCCGCCGGGGTGTCCACGATCGTGCTGACGAACGGCTGCGGTGGCCTGCGCGACGAGTGGACGCCGGGCACTCCGGTCCTGATCAGCGACCACATCAACCTCACCGCGACCTCGCCGCTCGAGGGCGCCACGTTCGTGGACCTGACCGACCTGTACTCCGCGCGGCTGCGTACCGTCGCCCGTGAGGTCGACGCCGAGCTGACCGAAGGGGTCTACGTCCAGTTCCGCGGGCCCCACTACGAGACTCCGGCGGAGGTCCAGTTCGCCAAGCGGATCGGCGGCGACCTGGTCGGCATGTCCACCACGCTCGAGGCCATTGCCGCCCGCCAGGCCGGCGTCGAGGTGCTCGGCCTCTCGCTCGTGACCAACCTGGCCGCTGGCATCAGCGCCACCCCGCTGAGCCATTCCGAGGTCATCGAGGCCGGCCAGGCGGCCGGTCCCCGCATCAGCACGCTGCTCGCCGACATCGTCGGGCGCATCGCCGGCTGACCCGGGCCTCCGGCCGCACCAGAACTCCACCGTTCCGCCCGAACCTCCCGCCCGTCCGGCGGGCCGACACCCTCTGGAGACCGGCACGATGATGGGGCGGACCCATGCACTCAGCGGATGGTGCGCCGGCCTGGCGCTGGCGCCCGCGCTCGGGGCCCAGACGCTGCACCAGACCGTGGTGTTCAGCGCCACGACCGCCGGATTCGCCCTGCTGCCGGACCTCGACCACCCTCGCGCCCGCGCGTCGCGGCTCCTCGGCCCGCTGACCCGGGTCATCTCCTGGCTGCTGCGGCGGGTCTCGGCGGCCGTGTACGCACTGACGAAGGGGCCTCGGGACGAGCCGGTCACGGGCCGGCATCGACACCTGTCGCACACGGCGGTGTTCGCGGTGGGTCTCGGTGCGGCGACGACGTCGGCCACCCACGCGTGGGGCCCGTGGGCGGTGACCGTCGTGGTGATCCTCGGCCTGTTACTGGCCGAGGCGGCGCTGGGTGACTGGTTGTTGCCGGTCAGCGGCGCGGCGGTGGTCTGGTGGATCCACACCGCTGGCGACCGGATGGCCGAGCTGGACCGGGCCACCGGATGGCTCGGCGTGGCGGTGGCCGCGGGATGCCTGACGCACTGCCTCGGCGACGCCCTCACCAAGAGCGGGTGCCCGATCCTCTTCCCGATCCCGATCGCGGGCGAGACGTGGTACGAGATCAGGCTGCCCCGGCCGCTCCGGTTCCGCACCGGGAAGCGGGTCGAGAACCGGCTGATCTTCCCGGCGTTCGTGATCCTCGGTGTGCTGCTCGTCCCGGGGGTCTGGGAGTCCGCGGCCGACGCGACCCAACGACTGCTCGACTCGCCCGCCTTCACCTCCGGCGACGCGACGTCCGGCGGCCTCTAGGACCCCTGGATCCGCTCGAACACCACCACCGGGATCTCGCGGCTCGTCTTCGTGCGGTACCGGTCGTAGTCGGGCCACAGGTCGGCCATCTGCCGCCACAGCCGCTCGCGCTCGTGGCCATGGACGACGCGGGCCTGGGCGGCGAAGACCTCGGCGCCCACCTGCAGTTCGACGGTGGGGTCGGCCAGGAGGTTGAGGTACCAGGCCGGATCGGCCGGCTTACCGCCGTTGGAGCCCACGACGACGTATCGCTCGCCGTCGAGGCCGTAGATGAGCGCCGTCCGCCGAAGCTCCCCGCTGCGCCGGCCCCGGGTGGTGAGCAGCAAGGTGGTCACGCCCCAGCGGCGATGCCCGCGGCGGCCGCCGGACTCGACGTACTCGCGGATGTGCCGGGACACCCAGCCCGTGGGCGAGTCGTGCACGTCCTCGCTCATGCTCGTCCCTCTCGGATCGTTCCCCACGCAGTCAACCGTAGGCCGACGACGGTGCCGTCCCCGACCTCGCGGCGAGCTCCCGCGGCCACCATGGGACGCTTCGTCCCATGTCGTCGTCCGACCCCGCGCCCGCACCCGAACCGGCTCCCGAGCAGGTGCCGTCGACCGGTTCCGCGGCCGGGCCTGCTCCGGTTCCGGCACGACGCAACCGGCGCCTCGTCGTCTGGATGGCGGCCATCGCCGTCACGGTCGCCCTCGTCGACCAGCTCACGAAGTACTGGGCCGAGCGCGTCCTCGCCGGGCACGGCCTCGTCGAGGTGATCGGCGAGGTCATCCAGTTCCGGCTGATCTACAACCCCGGTGCGGCCTTCTCGATCGCCTCCGGGATGACCTGGCTCCTCACGCTGATCGTCGTCGTCGTGGTCGTCGTCATCCTGCGGGCGTCGTCGCGGATCGGATCGCGCGGCTGGGCGGTCGCCCTGGGGCTGTTACTGGGCGGCGCGGTGGGCAATCTCGTGGACCGGCTGTTCCGCCAACCCGGATTCCCGCAGGGCCACGTGGTCGACTTCATCGACTATGCGGGCTGGTTCGTGGGCAACGTCGCCGACATCGCCGTGGTGTGCGGGGCGGGCCTGATCGGACTGCTGACGCTGCGCGGCATCGGCATCGACGGCACGCGCGCCACCGGGCACCGAAAGCCGTGATGACCGCGACCCCGGTAGGTTGCTGACACCGGCGCCCGCCCACCTCACCCACCCAGCGAGGTTCCCATGCCCGACGTGCTCGACGAAGCCCGCACCTGGCTCGCCGACGATCCCGACCCCGTCACGCGCGCCGAGCTGCAGGCGCTCGTCGAGCGCGCCGAGGACGGCGACGAAGGGGCCCTGGCCGAGCTCGGGGACCGGTTCTCCGGCTTCCTCCAGTTCGGCACGGCCGGGCTGCGAGGGGCGATCGGGGCCGGTCCGAACCGGATGAACCGCGCCGTGGTGATCCGCGCCGCGGCCGGGCTGGCCGGTTTCCTGCACGCCATGCGCGAGCCGACCACCGGCGAGCGGCATCTCGTGGTCGTGGGCTTCGACGCCCGGCACGGCTCCCACGCGTTCGCTGTCGACACGGCAGCCGTGCTCACCGCGGCCGGCATCGACGTCTCCGTCATGCCCCGCACGCTCCCCACGCCGGTGCTGGCCTTCGCCGTGCGACACCTCGCGGCCGATGCCGGCGTCATGGTGACGGCCAGCCACAACCCGCCCCAGGACAACGGCTACAAGGTCTACCTCGGCGGCCCGGACGAGGGCTCGCAGATCGTCCCGCCCGCCGACGCCGAGATCGCCTCGTACATCGCCGACGTCACCGCGGCCTCCCTGGTCCCGAGATCGGCTGACGGCTGGCGCGAGATCGGCGAGGACGTCGTCGAGGCCTACCTCGACTCCGTCGCCGCGCTCGCCCGTCCGGGAGGACCCCGTGAGGTGCGGATCGCGCTGACCTCGCTGCACGGCGTGGGCGGCGACACAGCGGTCGGCGGCCTCACTCGCGCCGGGTTCGCCGACGTCCATGTCGTACCGGACCAGGCCGAGCCGGACCCCGACTTCCCCACCGTCGCCTTCCCCAACCCCGAGGAGCCCGGCGCGGTCGACCTCGCTCTCGACCTCGCCCACCGGGTCGACGCCGACGTCGTCATCGCCAACGACCCCGACGCCGACCGCTGTGCCGTGGCCGTGCCCGATCCCGGCGCCGACGGCGGCTGGCGGATGCTGCGCGGCGACGAGGTCGGGGCGCTGCTGGGCGAGCACCTGGCCGCCCGGGGCGTCTCGGGGACGTTCGCAAACTCGATCGTCTCCTCGCGGCTGCTCGGCCGGATCGCCGCCGCCCACGGCCTGGACCACGCCGAGACGCTCACCGGTTTCAAGTGGATCTCGCGCGTCCCGGGCCTGGCCTACGGCTACGAGGAGGCGCTCGGCTACTGCGTCGACCCGGCGTCGGTCCGCGACAAGGACGGCGTCTCCGCGGCTGTCCTCGTCGCCGAGATCGCCGCCGAGACCAAGCGCGACGGACATCGCATCCTCGACCGCCTCGACGCCTTGGCGCTGGCCCACGGCCTGCACGCCACCGACCAGCTGTCGTTCCGGGTCGCCGACCTCACCCTCATCGGCGAGGCGATGCGCCGGCTGCGGAGGCATCCACCCGCCGTGCTCGCCGCCTCGCCCGTGTCCGGCGCCGACGATCTGCTGGCCGGCGGCGAGCTACCTCCCACCGACGGGCTGCGCTACCTCACCGCGGACGGCTCGCGGGTGATCGTGCGCCCGAGCGGCACCGAGCCCAAGCTCAAGTGCTATCTCGAGGTCGTCGTGCCGGTCACCGGTGGCGACCTGGCCACTGCGCGGGCCACCGCCGATGAGCGCCTCGCCGACCTCGGCAGCGACATCACCACGGCGCTGGCGCTGTGACCCGCGACCCCGGGCTCAGCCAGGGCGAATGCACCTAGACTCGACGTTGTGACCACGCTCGACACCACCCACCTGCCCGACGTCACAGCCTCGGAGTCGTCGCTGCGGCGTTTCCTGCACGG
>DATCVR010000169.1:0-15839 GCA_036566745.1 Jiangellaceae bacterium
AGACGCCGTCTGTGGCCCCAGGTCTGGGGCTTTTGGATCTTGAGCTAGGAGGAACGCTATGGCTGGTCGAGGACCCGCCCCGAAGGACCCCCGGCGTCGCGCCGGCCACCGCAAGGACGCGCACCAGCAGACGGTGCTCAGGTTCGAGCGGGCCGAGGCGCCCGAGCTGCCGGCTCTGCGCGTCCGCCAGGGCGACGAGATGGTGGAACTGCCCTGGCCCGAAGCCACCATTGAGTGGTGGGAGATGTGGAAGGCCAGCCCGCAGGCCGAACATTTCAGCTCGACGGACTGGTCGTTCCTGCGGGATACGGCCCTGGTGCACGCCCGGCACTGGAACGGCGAGTCCACGGCCGGTGCCGAACTCCGGCTGCGCGTCGCGAAATTCGGGGCGACGCCCGAGGACAGGGCGAGGCTTCGAATGCAGTTCGCCCAGGCCGACGAAGCCGACTCCAAGCGGGCGCCCGAGCAGGCGTCCGAGGACCAGTTTGGCGACCTGAAGGTGCTTCCGGGGGGTGGGTCGGATGCCGTGGCGGGGGCCTAGATACGAGGGTGAGCTGCCGACGCTGGGGCATCAGGTCATCAACTGGATGCACGCCCACCTGGCAGCCCCGGACCGTGCAGAGTACGAGCCGTTCCGGCTGACGCGGGAGCAGGCGCAGTTCGTGCTGAACCTGTACGCCATTGACCCGCGGACGGGCGAGCGCCGTTACAGGCGGGGCGTGCTAAGTCGCCCGAAGGGCTGGGGCAAGTCGCCGTTGCTGGCGGCGCTCACGTGCGCCGAGGCGCTCGCGGACGTGGTCCCGGACGGCTGGGATGCCAACGGGGAGCCTGTGGGCCGCCCGTGGGCAACGCTGCGGACGCCGTGGCTGCAGCTGGCTGCCGTCTCCGAGGACCAGACGAAGAACGCGTGGGCTCCGCTGCTGGAGATGCTCCGCGAAGGCCCTGTGATGGACGAGTATCCGGGCATTGAGCCCCTGGACACGTTCGTCAACCTGCCTCAGGGACGCATCGAGTTCGTCACCTCGGCTGCGACGTCCCGCGAGGGGAACCGGCCTGTCTGGTGCGTCCTCGACCAGACCGAGGAGTGGCGCGTGTCCAACGGAGGCGTGCGCCTGGCGGCAACCCTGCGCCGGAACCTTGGCAAGACGGGTGGGACGTCGGTGGAGTCACCGAACGCCTACATCCCCGGTGGCGGCAGCGTCGCCGAGAACTCCGCGGAGTACTTCAAGCGCATCCGGGAGGGCCGTGCACGGGACGCAGGCCTGCTGTACGACCACAGGGAGGCCCCTGCGGACACCGAGCTCGGGGAGCGCGATTCCCTGATGCGTGGCCTGGCGTTCGCCTATGGAGATTCGGCGTCCACGGCCGGCGGCTGGGTGAACCTCGAGCGGATCGCCTCCGAAATCTGGGACCCGGACACTGACCCCCAGGATGCACGTCGTTTCTACCTCGGCCAGATCACCCATGCTGCAGACAGCTGGATATCTCAGCCCGAGTGGGCCGCGGTCACCCAGGCCGACAAGGTTCTCGCCGATAAGGACACGATCGTCCTCGGCTTTGACGGTTCACGGCGCCGCTCTCATGCGGTCACGGACGCGACGGCCTTGGTGGGCTGCAGGGTCTCGGACGGCCATCTGTTCCTGTTTGGTTGCTGGGAGCAGCCTGACGGTCCGCAGGGGCGCGACTGGGAGGTGCCGACCACGGAGGTCCTCGCCACTGTCGAGGACGCGTTCAAGCGCTACAAAGTGGTCGGCATGTACGCGGACCCGGCTAAGTGGGAGTCCCACGTGGCGACGTGGGAGGCGAAGCACGGCCGGCGCCTGAAGGTGAAGGCGTCCGTGGCTCACCCCATCGAGTGGTGGATGACTGGCGGCCGTAGCGCACTGATCGTCCGCGCCCTCGAGAAGTTCCGGTCGTCCGTTGTGGACCAGGAGCTGTCACATGACGGTTCTAGTGTCCTGACAAGGCACATCCTGAATGCACGTCGCAGGGAGTCCCGTTCAGGTATCCAGATCATGAAGGAGCACCCCGAGTCTTCCCGGAAGATCGATGCGGCCGTGGCGGCAGTGCTCGCCTGGCAGTGCCGTGTCGACGCTGTGGCCAAGGGGCTCGGCAAGGAATCAGCAGGCCGCGGTGTACCTGGCAAGGGCCGCGTGATCGTGCTCCGGTGACGGGCGCGAGAGGAGAGGTGGCATGAGCGAGTCGATCAAGAAGGTCACGCTGAAGAACGGCAAGGTTCGATATCGGACCGTCGTTGACGTCGGCCGCGACGTGGGTGGGAAGCGTAAGCAGCTGACCATCACCAAGGACACTCGGACGGAGGTTCGCGACGAGAGAGCGCGCATCCTGCACCAGCGAAGCGCCGGCACCCTCGTGCCGCCTAACAAGCTCACCGTGAATGGCCTTGTGGACATCTGGCTGAACTCGGCGACACGCGACGTCGAGCTGGCCACCAAGCGGTCCTATGAGGACGCGATGCGCTACGTACAGACGCACCTCGGCGAGAAGCGCCTGCAGGAACTCACCGAGGGCGACGTCGAGAGCCTCATCGACTGGATGTTGACCAGCGCTCGCCGGCGCGGCGGGAAGCCGGGTACCGGGGTGGGCGAGCGGACTGTCAGTCTCACGCTCGGCCGCCTGCGGGCTGCGCTGACGCTTGCCATGCGCCGCCAGCTGGTGACACGGAACGTCGCCGAGCACGTCACGATCCCGCGTGCTGCACGGAAGGAGGCGAAGGCCAGGAAGAAGACGTACATTCCTTGGACTCAGCAGGAGGTCCAGCAGTTCCTCGGGCACGTCTCCACAGACCGGCTCTACGCCATTTGGCTGCTGTCCCTGATCGGCCTGCGTCCGGCCGAGGTGGCGGGCCTGCGGTGGATCGACGTCGACCTTGAGGCTGGGACGCTGAAGGTAGAGACGACCCGCACCCTGGTCGCCGGCGTCGTAGTGGAGAAGGACGCAAAGTCGGGCGCGGGCGAGCGCGGGCTTCCGCTGCCCACGATCGTCTTGAAGGCGCTGCGCGCATTCCGCCGGCGTCAGATCGCCGAGCAGCTGGAGGCTGGAGCGGGGTGGCACGCGTCCGGACGGGTGGCGTGCGACGAGCTGGGCCGCGCGGTCAAGACCGACTGGCTGCGGCGCCGGGCATACAAGGCGATGGAGACGGCCAAGGTCCGGAAGGTCCGCCTGTATGACGCGCGGCACGCCTGCTTGTCCTGGATGGCGAACAACGGCGTGCCGGATGTTGTCGTCAGCGCCTGGGCCGGACATGCAGACCTCGGCTTCACGAAACGGATCTATGTCCACAGTGATCCGGACGCCCTGAAGGCAGGCTCCGAGAAGTTGGGCGAACTGCTCGGCTGAGAAGGGCCATACCGGGTGGCCGTGAGAAATCGTGAGAGAATGCAGCTAGGGCCCGTCTCACGTCTAGCGTGATAGGGGCCCTGAGCTGGCACTTTGCTGTGCACTCGGCAGGATTCGAACCTGCAACCTTCTGATCCGTAGTGATCTGACGGCCGTCCATGGCGTCCATGTGGTCCGGGCGGGCCCGCTAAGTTCCAGGTCAGCAGCCTGCTGTCCGCAGGCCCCCACCCGGTCCGTGAGACGACGGTGCGACGACCGCACATGACGAAGGGCCAGCCCGACTCCAACGGGCTGGCCCTTCTTTGCGTATCGCTGGCCGGCACTACGCAGGCGCCACTGGCTGGACGGGCCACTGCGCCGACTGGTCTCGCACCAGCTTGGAAACGAACTCTGCGCGGTCCCCAGGGATGACGCGGACGGACGCCTCGACCGGCCGACCAGTCCGTGCCGAGATGCCGACAGTGGTCGTCTCCCACACGGGCATGGCTGTCGGGATAGCAAGCAGGCTGGCCTCCTCCTTGGTGGGCATGCGAACGCGGGTGCTTTCTTCCCACTCCAGAGGTCCATGCCCCGCTTCCTCGAGGCGGTCGAGGTACCCCCCAGGTCCGGTGATGATCTCTCCGGCTTGGGGCGCCTCCGCGAGGGCTGCGGGGTGAATCCAAGCGTCGGCAACCTGGAACGGCGGTTCGCCGGCCGGACTCGTCACCCTCCGCCTGCGCATCACCTCTGAGCCGGGTTCGACGTCCAGCCACTCTGCGACGCTCGCCGGGATCGGTGCGAACATCCGCTTCGGCTGTCCGTGCACCTCCCACGGCTCGTCCGGCCTGCTGGCCGCAGGGAAGACGTATCCGCGGAGGGGGTCCCGCATGACTCTGGTGGACCGGGGGATGCGACGACGCCCGACGCTGCGGTCCTGGACGACAGAGCCGCGCCGCTTGATGACGCGCACGCGCCCTTCCTTCGCCAGCACGCCGACAGCCTGCCGGACCGTCTCCTTGGAGTACCCGTAGCGTTCCATGAGCTCGGCTGTCGTAGGGAGCGTGTCCCCTGGCGACCACTCCCCCCTGTCGATGCGTTGCCGCAGGTCAGCGGCAACTTCCTCGTATCGCGCCATCGCTACCCTTCCCAAGTTTTCCGAATATTCCTAGGACTCCTTGACTTCAGGAAGAGTCCTAGGAATGATTCTAGGTGACAGCACACGAAAAGCCCTGACGGGGTGATCGCGGTGTTAGCGCACCGCGCCCGCCAGGGCCTCGCATCCAAGAGTCGAGGTCTCAGATGCACGCTGAGCTTATTACGCCTGCCCTGGCGCAGGCACCTGCGAGCGAACCGCTCCGGGTCAAGGACATCGCCGCCGCCCTCCGTGTGAGCACCGACAGCGTCTATGCCGAGATCAAGGCGGGCCGGCTGGCCTCCTACCGGGTGGGCACCGGCCGTGGCACGCACCGCGTCTCCCGTACCGCCTTCCTGCAGTACCTCGCCGACCGTGACATCCCGACGAACGAGCTGGGGGTGGAGCTGTGAAGACGCTCTCCTCTCGCTCGAACCTGTCGGGCATCCCCTCCCAGCCGGCCGCTCCGGTCAGCCTCGCGAAGGCAGCGGCCACCGAGGCCCAGCTGCAGACCCTGCTCGACGAGTACGGCATCGAGCTGGAGCGCGTCTCCGAGACCGGCTACGGGCCGGACTACCTGGCGGCCAGCAGGACGTTCCTCGGCGACCGGCTCCTGTGCCTGGGCATGCAGGTCGACGCCGACACGGCGATCCGCTACGTGCGGGCCCTCATCGAGCGGGACGGCATGCAGCCGAAGGCGCAGAACCCGAACCACTCCAGCAACCGCCCCCGCGTCCGCCTGGTCCCCGTTTCCGTAGGCGCCGGCGACCGCGTCCAGACCGTGTACGTCGAGTGCCCCTGGTGGTGCACGGAGGAGCACGACGCGGAGCCGATCGGCTCGCTGGACGACCTGTTGCACTGCTCGATCGGCAGTCTGGCCCAGCTCGAGACCATGGGCGACAACCTGTACGACCTGCACGCCCAGATCGCCGCCGACCCCGCGTCGAGCGACGAGCGCCTGCGGGCCGCCCACGTCCAGCTCGGTGGCCTCATCGACGACGCGGCCCTGACCCCGGACCAGGCGGACGACATCGCGGACGAGCTGATCACCCTGGCGTCTCAGATGCGGCAGCAGGCCGCGATCGCCCGCCGCTTCAACGCCGGCGGTGCCCAGTGACCGGCCGCGACCCCCTCGAGGGGATCTCTCCTGAGCGGCTGGCGTGGCACCAGGGCGCCCTCGAGGGTGACCCGGCCGTGTGTGCGGCGCCGCAGCCGGGACAGCCTGACTACCCGTGCGTGTGGAACCGGTCGGCCCACCTGGAGCACCGGGACGTGTTCGGCCGCACCTGGTCGGCGCTGCCCGAGGAGCCGCTGCGGGTGGCCCGTAAGGCGCCCGTCGTCGACGGCATGGTGACCGTCCAGACCGGCGACCACGGCGACGTCGCCGTGCCGGAGCCGTCCTGGTGCACCGGCGTCCACGAGACGGAGGCGTACCGGGAGGACATCGAGCACCAGGGCGTCGCGCACGTCGCCGCCATCGAGACCCCGTGCCATGGGCCGGTGCCGGTGCTGAGCGTGTCTCTGGCGCAGCGGCCGTTCTCCGCGATCGATGGCCGGGTGCACGCGGTGCTGAAGGTCGACGAGGACTGGCACGAGCTGAACGCGGCCGGTCTGGATGCGGCGGCCGGCCTGCTCGTCGAGCACGCGTCGACGCTGCGGAAGCTGGCCCGTGAGCTGTCGGTGTTGGAGGCGTCCCGTGGCGTCTAAGTGGCCGATCCCGCGGCCGACCGAGGCCGCCGCCATCCGCGCGGCGGCCCTCGGGTCCCGGCCCGTCCCGCCGATTCAGGTGGTCCTTGCCGACCTGCTCGCCGCGAACCAGCTGGGCGACAGGCACGGCGTCAATCTCTGCGCGCACAAGGCGGCGCGCGTCGCACTCGGAGAGGTGGGCGAGTGATGAGCAGCTACGACCCCGTGTTCGACCCGGAGAAGGACGGGCCCGTGTACTTCCGGGACCTGGACCACGCCCTGGAGCGTGCCCGCGTCGTGCTCGCCGAGAAGGGCCGCGCGAACATCCACGACAAGGACGAGATGATCCGGGCCGCCTACGGCCTTGCTTACGTGCTCGCTGGGCTGCTCGACGCCCTCGACAAGGAGGCCGGCAAGTGAAGAACATCGACCCCACGAGGGCCCTGGCCATTGCGGCCGGTCTCGTCATGCCGCTGGCCGGAGAGACCAGTCACGCCATGACGCCCAAGGACCTGGCCCGCTTCTGGGCCAAGGTCGCGGGCCCCGATTCCAACGGATGCTGGTTGTGGACGGGGAAGGTCAACCGGTACGGCTACGGAGATTTCGGGCTCCGCAAGCGGCTGGTCAAGGCACACCGCTTCGCCTACACGGTGACCTGCGGCCCGATCCCCGCCGGCCTGGTGCTGGATCACCTCTGCCGTGTCCGGCGCTGCGTGAACCCGATCCATCTCGAAGCAGTGACGCAGCGGGAGAACACTCTCCGGGGCAATGCGCCGTCGGCTCAGCGGGCACGGCTGACGCACTGTCCGCAGGGACACCCCTACGACACGGCCAACACCTACGTGACCCGCCGCAACGAGCGGAAGTGCCGGGCATGCCACCGGGCGCGTCAGCGCGCCTACAAGGCAGAGCTGCGCGCCAGGCAGGGAGGTTCGAAGTGAAGACGAAGGTCACGCTCGAGAAGCCCCTCACGATCATGGCTTCGGTGGTCATCATCGTCCTGACGGCTGCGGCGTTCTGGTTGAGCTTCGCCCACCTCCAGGAGATCGCATCAGCCCACGGGCTGAAGGACTCTCCGGCACGGGCGTGGGCCTGGCCGGCGACCCTGGACCTGTTCATCGTGGCCGGCGAACTCCTCATGCTGCGGGCCGCCCTGTCCAAGCGCGTCGACTGGTGGGCCATCGGCTTGACCACGGTCGGTTCGCTGGGCTCCATCGTCCTGAACGTGGCTGGGGTGACCGGGGACCGGAATCCTGCCGAGGTGCCGCTGCTGGACTACGTGGTGGCGGCCGTGCCGCCGACCGCGGCCCTGTTGGCGTTCGGTGCCCTCATGCGGCAAGTTCACCAGGCCCTCGCCAGGCGGGGCGAGGTGGCCGCTGATCACGTTCGCGCTACCGCGGAAGTGACCGCCCCGGTGACCGTCGACCGGGCCGACTTCGTGGATGTTATCCACGAGGTTCCGCCGCTCGAGGTGGTCACTTCCCCGGTGATCGAGCTGCCGTCGGCGTCGCCGGTCTGGGATGACTTCGCTACCAGCAAGGTGACCGCCGCTGTACCGGCCGAGACCCGTCGGGAAGTGGTCACGGAGGTGGTGACCCGCACCCCGGCTGATCTGCGCAGGGAGGCCAAGAGGCTGCACCGTCAGGCGGTCACCTCGGGCGGCCGCGGTGTGACCATCGCGCAGCTGCAGGACGAGCTCGGACTTTCGCGCAGGGACGCGACCCAGCTCCGCCGCGACGTGGTCACCGAGGGGGCGTCGTGAGCGACATCGAGCGGGCCGCCCGTGAGGCCGTCGAGGCTCAAGCCAACTCCGAGCAGCTGGCCATGGTGATGGCCATCCTGCAGGCGCAGCAGGTCACCCAGCAGGTACAGCAGCCGGCCCCAGTGCAGCAGCAGAGCACCGGCAAGTGGATCGCCCTGGGGGTGGCCGCCCCGTTCCTCGCGGTCACCCTCGCTATCTCCGTCATGGCGTTCGCTATCTCGGCGGTCGCCCTGACCATCTGCGTTCTCGTCCTGCGCGGCCTGTGGGCCGACTTCCAGAAGGGCAAGCGATGACCGACAACCCGAAGCTGACGGCCGGCGAGAGCGCTCAAGTCGCCTGGTACGTGGCCCGGATGTGCAAGCGGAACATGGCCGGCGACACCGTCTACCAGGGCGACCTGGAGCGGAAGGTCGAGCGCGTCATGGACAAGGCCCGCAAGCGCCAGGAGAAGGGACAGCAGCGATGACGGACATCCTCGAGCGCGCCGTGAACGGCCACCCGGTCGCCACCGTGAGCCTGCTCAAGCCGCGGTACACCGTCGTCCCCGAGCAGGCGGCCGCCGATGACCGGCAGAGTGTTCCGGTCGTCGAGGCGGTCGACCTGCCGGACAACCCGCTCGCCGACTGGCTGACCGTCCCCGACCTGCCGGTGCTGCCCGTCTGGGCCCGCACCCCGGCCCTGCTCAAGGCCAACACCCAAGCCCTGGGGCGGCTCTGCTGGTGGCACACCCGCTTCCACGGCATCCGCGTCCCCAAGTACGCGGTGAAGACGGTGTGGCTGGCCTCCCGCGGGTTCTACCGGGCCACGGTGGGCCTGTGGCCGACCCTGTCCGCGCAGGACCACACAGCGGCCGTCAAGGCGCTGCGGGCGCAGTCCAAGGCCAAGCCCGAAGACGTCGACCTCGCCACCCGGCTGCAGATGGCCCACGCGGCCCGGACCCGCACCCGCAGGTGGCGGTTCGGTGCTGCGGCCGTCGGAGTCGCCGGCGCGGCGATCGGCCTGTACCTGGCTCCGCCGCTGCTGCAGACCGGGATCGGCGGAGCGATCGTCACCCCGCTCGCCTACCTCGGCCGCGGCGAGCACACGCAGCTGCTCGACCAGGCCGCCCCGCCGCTCCGGGTGGACATGTCCGCCCAGCAGCTCAACGACGCGCTCAGGGCGTCCGGCCTCCTCAAAAGCGGCAAGGGCGACGACGAAGGGCCGAAGGTCTCTTGCATCATGGGCCCGGTCCGCGACGGCCGCGGCTGGGCAGTGGTCTTCGACCTGCCGAAGGGCGGCGGGAAGACTGCTGCGGACGTTCTCGCCAAGCGGACCACCATCGCCGCCGAGCTCGGCGTAGACGAAATCCAGGTGGTCATGTCCCGCGTTCGTGCAGCTCAGGGCGGCAACGCGTCCCGCGTCAGCATGTGGGTCGCGGACGATGACCCCTACCTGGCCGACCCGGTCCAGTCGCCTCTGGCGAAGATGGACAGCTTCTCCATCTGGGACCCGATCCCGTTCGGGCAGGACGCCCGCGGCAACCGCGTCACAGTGCCGGTCGTGTGGCAGTCGATGTTCTTCGGCGGCCTGCCCCGGCGAGGGAAGACGTTCACGCAGCGGCTCATGACCGCGGCCGGCCTGCTCGACCCCTACGTGCGGCACTACGTCGCCGACTTCAAGGGCGGGCAAGACTGGATGCAGATGCGGCAGGTCGCCCACCGCCTGGTCCTCGGCGCCGAGGACGACGCCATCGAGGCGTTCAAGGCCATGCTCGACGAGCTGCTGACCGAGATGGAACGACGGTTCGCGATCCTGCGGGAGCTGCCGCCGTCCATCTGCCCCGAAGGCAAGCTCACCCCGGAAATCGTCCAGCGGTACAACATGCCGTTCATCTTCTTCACGGTCGACGAGCTGCAGGAATGCTTCATCGCCGTGTCGGACGAGAAGGAGCGCAAGGCCATCATCGACGACATGGCCCGCGTCGCCCGCCGCGGGCCGGCCGCCGGGTTCGTCTCCAACTACGCCTCCCAGCGCCCGGATGCCGAGAGCGTGCCGACCAAGCTCCGGGAGATCATCACCATCCGGGCATGCACGCAGGTCACCGACCAAACGTCCAGCGACATGGTGCTCGGCAAGGGCAAGGCGTCCATGGGCGCCGACGCCTCGGTCCTGTCCGAGGACCACAAGGGCGTCACCGTCCTGGTCACCGGCCCGGCATCGTTCGCCACGGTCAAGAACGACCTGCTCACGACGGCGGAGTTCAACGCCCTGTGCGCCAAGGGCCGTGCCCTGCGGAAGGAAGCCGGCCAGCTGACCGGAGAGGCCGCGGGCGACGTCATGACCGAGGCCGGCGAGCACGGCTACCGGGTGCCGGCTGTCGTCTCCGACGTGCTGGAGGCGATGAGGCACGCGCCGCGGATGTTCACCCGCGACCTGCTGCAGCGGCTCGTCGTCATGGACGAGGACACCTACGGCGACTGGGACGCCGAGAAGCTGGCCAAGGAGCTCGAGCTGGCGGGCGTGAAGCGCGTCAGCAAGCAGGTGAAGATCGAGGGCACCAACGGCGCGGGCTATCACCGGCGCGACATCGAGGGCGCCATCCCGGCGGAGTACCTGAGCAGGTAGCGGGGGAGGGCGCTACTTCCCCCTCTACGAACGCCCCTCGCCCGCACTACGGCGCAGCCTCTCGAGGGCCCCCAAAGTAGCGGGGCCCCTTTACCCCGGTAGCAGGGGTGGTAGAGGGCTCTGACCTGCAAGGTAGCGCGGGTAGAGGGGGCTCCGCCAAGGGGAGCTAGGGCCCCGAAAGGCGGCATCAAGAGGCGCCGCGTACAGGCTCCATCCCCAACTCGCAGGCTCTGCCTAGAAAGAGGGATCTTCACACAGCCAGACAACCGTAGTAAGATGCCCGGCAATCGACAGAGAATGTCGAGCTGCTAGCCCCAGGCAGTAGAGCGGTTCACCCCGGAGGAGAACCCCTACTGAGTAAGGCCAGCGGCGCCCCCCAGGAGGGTCCCAAGGCGCCGGGCAGTGCGTGACTCAAGACGAGTCACCCACGTGCTCGGCGTTCGTGTTTTCCAGGGACCCCAAATGGCTCGGCAGTTCTCCGGCCGGCGGCTCCGCGAAGCGCGGACCACGTCAGGCATCCCCGTCGAACTCCTCGCGCTCACCGTCGGCCGCTCCGCCTACTCCATTCACGAGTACGAGCTGGGCCGCGTCACCCCACCCATCAACGTCCTGGCCCGCATCGCCGACGCTCTCGGCCGGCCGGTTGACGACCTCCTCACAGAAGAGGAAGCCCATGCCGCATAAGCGAGACGAACTCCCTCACTCTGCCGCCCTCCAGAGGCGCCAGAGGCCCACGCTCAACGAGGTTCGCTCCTGGCCCGCCACCGTCGATGTGCCGCTGGCGGCAAGTGCCCTCGGATGCAGCCGCAGTCAGCTCTACGACCTGATCAAGCGCGGCAAGGCGCCCGTTCGGACGCTGCCGTTCGGACGCCGCTACGTCGTCGTAACCCAATCCCTCGTAACACTGCTGGAGTCCGTATGAGCCAGAAAGCAGAGAAGGGCTACCTCGGCAGTAGCCCTTCTCAGGAAGACTCCGCAGCGGGCGGTAAGTCCGCTGCCACCGTACCGCAGGCACCGTCCCAGAGCGACGGCTTGTTCCCTGGATCGACCACCACTCCCGTCGCCCGCCCCGTCCCCATGCAGACGTCTGGCCGGCTCGAGTTCGCCACCCGCTGCCCCGAGTGCAAGGCCTGGCATCGGCACGTCGGGCTCGGCCTGAAGGACGCCCCCTGCGGAGCCGTGTACCGACTGGCGTTCGCCAGCCAGGGAGCTGCAGCATGAGCAACCACGAGAAGGCACTCAGCAACGCCCTCCAGGCAGCCGCCCAGCAGCTTGCCGTAGCACCCACCACGATCAACAAGACACCCGCGATCCCCTCACCCCACACCAAGGGACACAACTGCAAGGGGCAGTGCGGTCAGCCCGGTCACGGCGTGTACGACGCAACCACCGACCCGGCAGATGTCCGTCGTCTGTTCGCCCTCGCCCCCAAGGCGGTCGGCTATCTCATCGCTTGTCGCGGTCGCCTGGTCGGTCTCGACATCGACCGCAAGAACGGCGTCGACGGCTACGCCACTCTCAACCAGCTGGCCGCCGAGCACGACTTCCGAATCCCCCGGATGACCACCACCGTGTTCACCCCCTCCGGCGGCGCGCACGTATGGATGACAGTCCCCGAAGGCGTCACAGTGCCGAACTCCGTCGGACGCCTCGGGGCCGGCCTCGACGTCCGCGGCACCGGCGGGTACCTCGTCGGCCCCGGCAGCACTGGCCGGAACGGCGAGTACACATTCCACCCAAAGCTCGGCTACGTCGACCCCCAGCCGGTACCGGCGGCCCTGCTGGAGCTGATGCTCCCTCCGGCTCCGATCGTCCGGCCTCAACGTCGGGTTACCCCAGCGAACGCCGACGGAGGGACACGGGCTCTCGAGGGACTGGTGAACGTCGTCCTCCGCTCTGCCCAAGGCAGCCGGAACGACCGCCTGTTCTGGGCCGCCGCGAAGGCGTGGGCTCACGTGAGGGACGGGCATCTCGCGGGCTGCGACGTGGAGGCTGAGCTCATCGGCGCGGCTGTCCAGATCGGTTTGAGCGAGGCCGAAGCACGCCGCACGGTCGCCTCGGCTGGCCGCGGGATGGGGGTGCCCGCATGAGCGCGGAGACGACACAGCAGGAGCCCCAGGAGTGGACGGACCACCGTCTCGTTCCCGAAGGCGTCCGCTTGCCCACCGGCTACAAGATCAGCCACGGTGGGGTGTGGGTGGAGAAGCAGATCACGAAGGACGCCTTCATCGACGTTCGTGTCGCCTGGGCGCCGCTGGTCATCCGCTCCGTGTACGTCGACCCTGTCGGCGACCAGGCCGTGGAGCTGGCATGGGTCGACCGCGGCCACGTCGTCACCAGGACCGTTCAGCGCTCCGTCGTCCGACGGGGCCGGATCCTGGTGGCCACCCTCGGGGATGCGGGGCTGCCGGTCATCGAGGCAGACGCCAAGCTGGCCGAACGCTACCTCGCGGCCTTCGAATCCCTGAACCAGGGCAAGATTCCGCGGGTACACCTGGCCCGGCAGCTGGGATGGCAGAAGGACGGAACTTTCGTCACGGCACAGGACACCCCGCACCGTGTCGAGGTCAAGTTCGACGAGCAAAAGCCTGCCCTCGCCGCGCACGCCCCCGCTGGGACGTTCGCGGGCTGGCAGGCCGCAGTAAAGCTGATGGAGGCGTACCCCGCCGCGCAGATGCCGCTGTACGCCTCCCTCGGTGCCCCGCTGCTGGAACTGGTCGGAATCAACTCGTTCACGGTCGACATCAGCGGCCGGTCGACCCGCGGGAAGACCACCGCGGCCGGCGCCGGAATGAGCGCCTGGGCAGACCCCAGCGAGAAGGCCGATGGCATGTACTCGTGGCGGACCACGATGCTCGCCGCGGAGAAGCGCCTGAACCTGGTCAACGGTCTGCCGGTCGTCTTCGACGAGACCAAGCTCGTGCGCGACCCCGAGATGGTGCACGCCCTGCTGTACTCCATCCCGAAGAACCACGGGCAGGCCCGTGGTGGAGGCTGGCCGTCCGGCTTGCCCTGGCGGACCATCATGGTCTCCACCGGGGAGCAGTCTGTTCTCACCTTCACCACCGACCAAGGTGCCGGCGCCCGCGTCCTCACCGTGAAGGAAGCCCCGTTCGGCACGGACGGCCCGGAGTCCGCCACGGCCGCCATCGACGTCCGCGACGGCTGCGCCGAGCACTACGGCACCGCCGGCCCCCGGTTCATCGAGAAGCTGCTCGAGGAGACCGCCGGAGACGGAAAGAAGCACATCGTCGCCCGGCACAAGGAACTGACGGAAGCGCACCGCTACGACAGCGACATGTCGGCCCGACGCGCCCCCCTGGTGGCCGTCCTCGCCCTCGCCGCGGAACTCGGCCACGAATGGGGCATCGTCCCCTTCCCGCCCCCCGAAATGCCCGTCTGGCGCCGACTGTTCGCCGTGTCGGACCAGACCGACAACCGAGGCGAGATGGCGCTCGACGTCGTCCGCGAGTACGTCGCCGCTCACGGCGCCGAGCTATGGAGCCCGCACACCGAGGAAAAGGCGCCCTACAGCGGATGGGTGGGCCGCGATCTCCAGATCGGCGGCATTCCCACGGTGGCACTGCTCCCGCAGCGTCTCCGCGAGATCCTCCAGCGCGCCAACTACGACCTGGAGGCCGTCCTGCCGAGCTGGCTCGAGGCCGACGTTCTCATCAAGAACACCAAGACCCGGCCCACCCATCTCGTCCCCAAGAAACTCGACGGCCGGCTCGCCCGGATGCTGGTCTTCACTCCCGGTCAGATCGTCAGCACCGAGACCGATCCCGACGACGGAGAGTGACACATGCGCCTCTCCGCCCAGAGAAGTCCTCCCTCTCTTCCGCCCAACTGCGTAACCCGCCTCAACCCCAGAGAAACGGCAGGTCAGCGCACACGAGAACGGGTTACGCAGCCGTGCGTAACCCCAACCGAGACGGAGCCGGGTTACGCAGCCGTGCGTAACCCGCCCCTCTCCGAATCCCCGCAGGTCAAAGACCTAAAGGCGGCCTGCGGCAAGGGTTACGCAACCCTGCCCAAAACAGAGCCCGTTTTTCCCCGCGACAGAGAGAGGAGTAACCAAGCGTGAGCCGCAAGCAGGACAAGCAGCGCAGCGGACGGACATGCCGCCACTGCCACGGACCATCCGGAGCACGCGCTATCTGCTCCGCCTGCAGCCCCCGACGAGGCACCCGAGTCCACCGAGACAAGTACGCAAAGCAGGCCTCATGAGTGGCGGCTGGAAGAACTCCACGAGACGCAGCCGGCTGCCCTCGAACTGGCGGGCGCTGCGGGCAGAAGCCCACCGAAGAAACCCCTGGCACATCTGCCACCTCTGCGGTCGGCCCGGAGGCGACGCCCTCGACCACAAGCAGGCCGGCGACGACCACAGCCTCGACAACCTCGACTGGGCGCACGACCGAATGCCGCCCTACTGCCACCGCTACAAGTCGTCAGCCGAAGGCAACGCAGCCCGCCCCAGGGCGCGACGAACCCCCGAACCCCACCCCGGACTCATAGACCCACCCACAGAAGGAGACCAGTCATGAACGCAGAAGAGATCCGCCAGCAGCTCGACGCCCAGACCCAGCGCATCAACGGCCAGCGCAACCTGACCGCCGCCGCCAAGCGCACCATGCTCGCCCGCGCCTACATCCAGGCCCGCACCGCCCTCGACGAGCTGAAGGACCAGGAGGTGCAGACCGTCGCCCGCGAGCGGAAGAAGCTCGAGCGGAAGCTGTTCGGCACCACCGGGTTCAACCCCGACCCGCAGGCCGTCATCGCCTCCCGCGACGCCAACGACCGTGCAGCCCGCATCGAGTCGCCGGCCGAGGCAGAGCGCATGCTGCAGCGGGCCGAACGGGACGGCGACAGCATCCTCGCCAAGGCCATCGCGTCCCGCGCCGCGGACTGGTCCGGTGACCCGAGCTGGGCGCGCGTCGTCCACCAGTACGTGGCCGAGCGGCCCGCCGAGGCCGAGACGCTGCAGGCCATGCAGTCGCTGCCCAACACCAACGACGCCATGTGGAAGATGAGCAAGGCGATCGAGTACGGCATCATGCCGCCCTCCGAGCTGGGTGACAGCCTGCATCCTCACCAGCTGGACGCGATCGCCTCTCAGCCGCTCGACGGTGACGTCGCAGCGTGACCTACGAACTCGGCGTCAACGGCACTCAGCGCTGCTGCATGACAGCGCCTGAGACCCATGGTGCGGACCTCTCAGCCGCACCAGCGCCGACGCCTCGGCCGGCACCGCCCGCCGGCCGGGGCACCCCGTCTGACCTGGGGGGATGCACCGCACCCCGCCCCCTCGGGGAT
>DATCVR010000170.1:0-45531 GCA_036566745.1 Jiangellaceae bacterium
CCACCACAATCACCAAAGGAATCCCACGACAACAACCACCCCCACCCCCAAACAGGAGCAGAAACAGCCATCATCGACGGGGTAAAACAATTTGGCATCGACAAATTATTTGGCACACTGTTGAGTTCTCAAGGATCGGACGCATTTCGAACTATTCTCTCTCGAGCGTTGTTCGAAGCGCTTCGATTAATTCTAAGCATTCCCAGAATGCCTGGTCAAATCCGCAATTCTCTTCGGATCTTGCCATGCGCAGGTCCTGCGGACCCGCCCCCGGGGCAACCGTTCTAGCTTACATCAACGAACAGCCGCATACAAACTCGTCTGTCGCCGCCCAGCCACGTACATCCAGGCCTGGCCGCTGACGCGGCTCGGCCGACCTGCAGTGGTGGTGTGGCTTCGCGGGCCGGCCGCCGTTTCCGGCGTCCCGCTCCCTGCGAGCCGAAGAGAAACTTACGTGGCTGCCGGCGCCTCGTCAAGTCAGCAGGACAGGGGCCTGAAGCGGCCTCGCCGACCCTGCGACCTGCGCATCATCCACTCTCGGCCACAAGCGGACATCTCGCCCACCCGCCACCCCTTGACACGCTCAAGGAGCGACGACCTCGACCTCGAAGCCTTCGTCGTTCTCCATGTAGGCGGCGTAGTGGTGGGCGCCGCCGGCGTAGGGGTGCCGGTCGGCGAACATCAGGTGCCAGCCGAAGTTCGGCGCCTCGGACACGATCCGGTCCACCATCCACCGCTCGGGCACGGCGAGAGCCAGGTGGTTGAGACCGGGTGCCTTGCGGTCGTAGGCGACCCAGGTGAGGTCGGGGGAACGCTCGACCACGACGTAGGGCCCCCCGCCTGGCGACTGCCACGACCGGCCGTTGTCCCACACCTGGAAAAGCGTCCAGCCCAGCCGCTCGAAGAGCCACCCGAAGGAGTTGGCGGCCACCTCGAGATCGCGTACCCAGACCTCGACGTGGTGGAGGCCGGTCGAGGGAGTGGCCGCGTTCGACAGCGACTGCTCGTCGCCGTGCTGGTCGGGGCCCGCCCCTGCCTGCGTCTGCTGCTCGTAGCCCTGCTGAGGCGGCCAGCTCGGCTCGAGCGCCCGCAGCGCGGGGTCGAGCTCGTTGAGCGCCGTGTCGGTGAGGGGGTCGAACCCGTGCCCGGTGTCGAAAGCACTGGCCGGGTCGAAGCCGTGGCTGGTGCCGTGCAGAGTGCCTTGGGTGGTGTCCTGGTAGCCCGGATAGACCGGCGGCGGGGCGGGGGCCGGTGCGGTGGGATACACCGCGGGCGGCGCGATCGCGGGCGGCGCGGGTGCCGGGGGCGCCGACTGGTAGCCCGGAGCCTGGGCCGGAGCCTGGCCCTGCCCCTGGGACTTGCGCAGCCGGCGAAGGTCCGCCGCGGCCGCGTCGAGCCAGTCGTCGACGTCGTCCATGACGTAGCCCTCGCGCACGCGGACGACCTTGAACTCTTCTTCCTCGATCTGCTCAGGAGTCAGCGCGCGGCCGCTACCGCGTCCCTCCAGCGCGTCGATGACGCGATCGACGAAGTCGTCCACAGCATCGAGGTCGTATCCCTCGCGCATGCGGACCGTACGGAACTCTGGGTCGCGGCTGACGGCCACCGGGTGTCACTCTCCTTCCGACGAGAACGGCCGGCCTCGGGGTTCTCCGAGCGACGGGCCGGTTGTGACCGCCGCTCTCCTGCCGACTCCCCCGAGACCGGCCGTTCCAAGCGGGAAGAATCCTAAGCGTCCGCAGTGGCCAGCTGTCCACAGGCCCCGTCGATGTCGCTACCGCGAGTGTCTCGCACGGTCACCGGGATGCCGTGCTTCTCAAGTGCTGAGACAAATGCCCGCTCGACCGCCGGGTCGGACGCCGTCCACTTCGAGCCCGGCGTGGGGTTCAACGGGATCGGGTTGACGTGGACCCAGCCGCGGCCGCGCTCGTTGAGGAGGGTTCCCAGGAGGTCTCCCCGCCAGGCGTGGTCGTTGATGCCACGGATCAGGGCGTACTCGATGGACACCCGGCGCCCGGTGGCGTCGAAGTAGCGCCGGGCGGCGTCGAGCGCCTCGCCGACCTTCCACCGCGTGTTGATCGGCACCAGCTCGTCGCGCAGGCCGTCGTCGGGCGCGTGCAGCGAGAGCGCGAGGGTGACCGAGAGGCCCTCGGCGGCAAGCTTGTCGATCGCCGGGACCAGCCCCACGGTGGACACCGTGACGCCGCGCTGGCCGATGCCCAACCCCGCCGGCGCCGGGTCGGTGATGCGGCGTACGGCGCTGACCACGGCCTTGTAGTTGGCCATCGGCTCGCCCATGCCCATGAACACGATGTTGGTGACCCGCCCCGGGCCGCCGGCGATCTCGCCTCGCTGGAGCATCCGCTCGCCGACCACGACCTGCTCGACGATCTCGGCCGTGGACATGTTGCGGGTCAGCCCCTGCTGTCCGGTGGCACAGAACGGGCAGTTCATGCCGCAACCGGCCTGGCTCGACACGCACAGGGTCACCCGCTCGCGCTTGCCGCTATAGCGCATCAGGACGCTCTCGACGAGAGCACCGTCGAACAGCCGCCACAGCGTCTTGCGGGTCGCGCCGTCGTCGGTCTCGAGGTGGCGCACCGGCGTGACCAGCGGCGGCAACAGGCCGGCCGCCAGCGTGTCGCGCACGTCAGCCGGGAGGTCGGTCATCTCCTGCGGATCGGACACGAACCGCGAGAAGTAGTGACGGGAGAGCTGATCGGCCCGGAACGGCTTCTCACCGAGTGAGGCCACGACCTCACGGCGGGCTGCGACGTCGAGGTCGGCCAGATGCCGCGGCGGCTTGCCTCGGCGCGCGGGCGTGAGCTGAAGTTCACCAGGGGCAGGCATGATGGCCCCATTCTCGCAGACATCCGCGACCGAGGCCCGCACCGTGCGCGCCGCCCGGCATCGCTCACGGCGACCGCGACTCCCCGGCCCGGCTCGCGCCAGCCCTCCTCACCCCGCGCGCCAGCCCTCCTCACCCCGCGCGGCGGTACTCCAGCACCACGGTGCGGCCGTCGCACGGGGTGGACGCCACCAGCTCCATGGCGATCTGCGCCTCGGGCGCCGGGAAGAGCTCGCGGCCGCCGCCGAGCACGACGGGGTGCACCGCGATGTGGTACTCGTCGATCAGCCCGAGCCGGGTCAGGGCCGCCGGCAGTGCCGATCCGTCGGTGAGCAGCAGGTCGGTGCCCGGCTCGGCCTTCAGCGCCGCGACCTCGGCGGCGAGGTCACCGCGCAGGATCCGGGTGTTCCAGTCGGCGCTGTCGAGCGTCCGGGAGAAGACGACCTTCGGCGTCCTCCGCCAGATCGGGGCGTACGCGACGTCGTGCGGGTCGTCCGAGACGGTTTCGGCGACCGGCCACCAGGACGACATCAGGTCCCAGACGCCACGTCCGTAGAGGAAAGTGTCGACGCGGTCGTCCAGCGCGGTGGAGTAGGCCGCGAGCTCGGGACCGAGCGCCGCCCAGTCGAACGCCCCGCCGGGGCCGTCGACGTAGCCGTCGATCGAGGTGTGAACCCAGGGGATGATCTTGCGCATGATCAGGACTCCTCGTGTCGGGGTGGACCTTCACGAGATGGTCGGAGCGGACGGCCCGTTCTCGACGCCGGCCTGAGTCGAGCCGGCGCCGGGTTTACACACCGACGACGTAGGTGAAGACCAGCCAGACGAGCGGCGCCGTGGGCAACATCGAGTCGAGGCGATCCATGACCCCGCCATGACCGGGCAGAAGGTTGCTCATGTCCTTGACGCCGAGGTCGCGCTTGATCATCGACTCGCCGAGGTCGCCGAGGGTCGCGCCCAGCACTCCGACCACGCCGAGCACGATGCCGGCCCACCACGGTCCGTCGAAGGCCAGCACGACCACCGCGACCGCCACCGCCACGCCCAGCAGGATCGATCCGCCGAACCCCTCCCAGGACTTCTTCGGGCTGACGGTGGGCGCCATCGGATGACGGCCCAGGAGCACTCCGGCGAAGTACCCGCCCGTGTCGGACGCGGCGACCACCGCGAGCAGGGCGAACACCCTCCAGGGACCGTCCTCGGGGCGGACCAGCATCACCGCGAAGCCGGCCATGAACGGGACGTACAGCGCGGTGAGGATGCCCGCCGCGGAGTCCTTGACGTACCCGGGCCGATGGTCGCCCAGCCGCCACACGCAGATCGCCGCCACGGTGAGTCCCAGGCCCACCATGAGCGGACCGGCGCCGCCGACGTAGGCGCCCATGACCATCAGCACCGTGCCCAGGAGGACCGGCACGAGCGAGATGGCGATCTGACGCTGGACCAGCGCGTGGGCCAGCTCCCAGACCGCGACCACCATCACCAGCACGACGATGGCGACGAACGCGGGCTTCCAGAGGAACAGCGCTGCCAGGACGACGATCGCCAGCCCGACGCCCACCAGCGTGGCCGCCCGCAGATCGCGCCCCGCGCGGCCGTGCGCTCCCGCCGGCGCCGCGCCCGAGTTCCGTGCCGGCTCGGGTCGGGAGTCCGCCGGCTGTTCCGTCATCAAGGGAGCCTAGACCTCGAGGAGCTCGGCTTCCTTGTGCTTGAGGAGGTCGTCGATCTGCTCGACGTACGTCTTGGTCAGCGCCTCGAGCTGCTTCTCGGCGCGGGCGACGTCGTCCTCGCCGACCTCGCCGTCGCGGGCCAGCTTGTCGAGAGTCTCCTTGGCGTGCCGGCGCACGCTGCGGATCGACACCCGACCGGCCTCGGCCTTCTCCTTGGCCAACCGGATGTAGTCGCGCCGGCGCTCCTCGGTGAGCTGGGGCAGCACGACGCGGAGGAGCTGACCGTCGTTGGTGGGGTTGACGCCGAGGTCGGAGTCGCGGATGGCCTTCTCGATCGCCGCGACCGCGCCCTTGTCATAGGGCTGGATCGTGATCATCCGGGCGTCGGCGACGTGGAACGAGGCCAGCTGCTGGACCGGCGTCGGCGCACCGTAGTAGTCGACGACGATCTTGTTGAACAACGACGGATGGGCGCGCCCGGTCCGGATCGAGGTGAAGTCGTCCTTGGAGACCGTTACGGCCTTGTCCATCTTCTCCTCGGCTTCGAGGAGTGTTTCGTCGATCACCGGTGCTCCTTCGATCTGCGTGTCGTCGCGTCAGGGTCGAACCGCTGGCCCGACCGTACCGCCATCCTGCCCCGCGGCAACGACGGTCTCGACGTCGGAGGCCACGAGCGTGCCGATCCGCTCGCCGCGGATCGCCCGGGCGATGCCGTCGGGCTCGCTCAGGCCGAAGACCACGATGGGCAGGTGGTTGTCCATACAGAGGCTGAACGCGGCGGGATCGGCGACGTTCAGCCGGTGACGGAGGACGTCGGCGTAGGTGATAGAGGTGTACTTGCGTGCCGTGGGGTCCTTACGCGGATCGGCCTCGTAGACGCCGTCGACGCCGCTCTTTGCCATGAGGAGCCGATCGCAGTCGATCTCGAGGGCACGCTGGGCGGCGACCGTGTCGGTGGTGAAGTACGGCATGCCGGCCCCGGCGCCGAAGATCACCACCCGCCCCTTCTCGAGGTGGCGCGCGGCGCGACGCGGGATGTAGGGCTCGGCGACCTGGCCCATGGTGATGGCCGTCTGCACCCGGGTGTCGACACCGCGCTGCTCGAGGAAGTCCTGCAGCGCCAGGCAGTTCATGACGGTGCCGAGCATGCCCATGTAGTCGCCCCGGGCCCGGTCCATGCCGTGGTGCTGGAGCTCGGCGCCGCGGAAGAAGTTGCCGCCGCCCACCACGATGGCGACCTCGACGCCGTCGGCAACCACCGCGGCGATCTGACCGGCGATCTCCTTGACCACAGTGGGGTCGACGCCCACCGCACCGCCGCCGAACACCTCGCCCGACAACTTGAGCAGGACGCGGCCCGCCGGGTGGGCGTGCCGGTCGACGGCTGCCGGCACCGCTTCGGTCTTCGTCGTGTCCGTCACGGTGCCGGCCTCCTGTCGTGTGGGTCTGGCTCGGGTCGGTCGTCAGCGCTGCGTGGTCACCTCGGCCGAGGTGACGTCAGGCGCCGACCTCGAACCGGACGAACCGCTTGACCGTGACGCCGGCGTCGGCGAGCACGGCGCCCACGGTCTTCTTCGACTCCTTGACCGACGGCTGGTCGACCAGGACGGTCTCCTTGAAGAAGCCGTTGACCCGGCCGTCGACGATGCGGGAGAGCGCCTGCTCGGGCTTGCCTTCCTCGCGCGCGGTGGCCTCGGCGATCCGGCGCTCGTTCTCGATGACGTCGGCCGGCACCTCCTCGCGGGTGGCGTACTGGGCCTTGAGCGCGGCGACCTGCATCGCGGCGTCGCGGGCTGCGGCCTCGGCGGCGACGCCCTCACCCTCGTACTCGACGAGCACGCCCACCTGCGGCGGCAGGTCGGCCGAGCGGCGGTGGAGGTACGAGGCGACCTCGCCGTCGAACACGGCGACGCGGCGCAGCTCGAGCTTCTCGCCGATGACGACGGCGGCGGCGTCGACGGCCTCGGCGACGGTGCGGCCGTCGCCCAGGGTCGCGGAGCGGAGCGCGTCGACGTCGGCAGGCTTGGTGGTGGCGGCGACCGAGACGACCTCGGCGGCCAGCTTCTGGAAGTCGGCGTTCTTGGCCACGAAGTCGGTCTCACAGGCGAGCTCGATGATCGCGTTGCCGTCGGCGGCGACCAGGCCGTCGGCGGCGGTGCGCTCGGCGCTGCGCTTGGCGGCCTTGGCGGCACCCTTGATGCGCAGCACCTCGATCGCCTGGTCGAAGTCGCCGTCGGTCTCGACGAGGGCCTTCTTCGCGTCCATCATTCCGGCGCCTGTGGCGTCGCGGAGCCGCTTGACTTCGGCGGCGGTGATGTTCGACATCGTCACTCTTCTTTCTTCATCGCGCTGGGGTTCACGTGCGACGGCAGCGGCGCCGGGAGACCCGTGCGCCGCTGCCGTCATCGTCGATGGATCAGGCCTGCGGGGCCGCGGGCTCGGTCGTCTCGGTGGCCTCGGCCGCCGGGGTCGCCTCGGCGTCGGCCGCAGCGGGCTCGGTGACCACGGGCTCGGAGGCCGTGGCGGCGTCAGCCGCGGGAGCAGCTGCCTCGCCCTCGGCCGGAGCCGTCGTGGCCTCGTCGCGCACGAGGAGCTCCTTCTCCCACTCGGCCAGCGGCTCGTCGGAGGCGAGCTCGGCACCGGCGGCCTCGTCGGCGCCACGCTCACCCTGACGGGCGATGAGACCGTCGGCGACGGAGTCGGCGACCACGCGAGTCAGCAGGCCGACGGCGCGGATGGCGTCGTCGTTGCCGGGGATCGGGAAGTCGACCTCGTCGGGGTCGCAGTTGGTGTCGAGGATCGCGACGACCGGGATGCCGAGCTTGCGCGCCTCGTTGACCGCGAGGTGCTCCTTCTTGGTGTCGACGATCCACACGGCGCTCGGCACGCGCGACATGTTGCGCACGCCGCCGAGGGTCTTCTCGAGCTTGTCCTTCTCACGCTTGCGCATGAGGAGTTCCTTCTTCGTCAGACCCGACGCGGCGACGTCGTCGAAGTCGAGCTCCTCGAGCTCCTTCAGCCGCTGCAGCCGCTTGTTGACGGTCTGGAAGTTGGTGAGCATGCCGCCCAGCCACCGCTCGGTGACGTACGGCATGTTGACCCGGGTGGCCTGCTCGCGCACGGCCTCCTGGGCCTGCTTCTTGGTGCCGACGAACAGCACGGTGCCGCCGTGGGCGACCGTCGCCTTGACGAACTCGTAGGCGCGGTCGATGTAGGACAGCGACTGCTGCAGGTCGATGATGTAGATGCCGTTGCGCTCGGTGAAGATGAAGCGCTTCATCTTCGGGTTCCAGCGACGGGTCTGGTGCCCGAAGTGGACGCCGCTCTCGAGGAGCTGCTTCATGGTGACGACGGCCATGGCCGCGCCTACCTCCTTCGCACCCGCGGTGTGACGACGGGCGCCTCGTCCGGTTCTTCGCGACGGGCCATGGGTGGCCGCCGCGCCTGGCGCCTCGCGGCCGCAACCCTCACCCCAGTGCTGGACCGGGGACCTTCGAGGGTGTGGCCGTGCGCGAGGCACGCGAATTTTGACCCGGTAAACCAGGCCACCGGTCAGTGTACGGGAGAACGCGGGATGCTCTCCACCACGCACGCGCCGGGTGCCCGTGGCCCGACGTGCGCGAGCGACGCGCCACGGGCGACGCGCGCGACCCCCGGGAGGTCACCGCGAGTCGTCACGATAGGGCGTCGGTCGTCCACATCCCAGCCTCGGCCGTACTCCTCGTCCACAATGTCGATCCACGCCGTTCCCGAGCCGGCCCGAACCGACCACGCTCGGCCGGCATGGACCTCAGTCTTCCGCATCCCCGGCGACTCCTCGGGCTCGTGCTCGCCGTGCTCGGCCCGCTCTGCCTGGCGGCCGGGGTCCCGGCCGGGCTGCAGACCGGGCCGCAGACCGGGAACCCACCGGCGTCCTGGGTCGTGCCGGTCGGTCCGCCCGCCGGCCCTCCCCCGGTCGTCAATGGCTTCGACCCGCCGGAGCAGCCATGGCTGGGCGGCCACCGCGGAGTCGATCTCGCAGCCGACGTCGGCGCCGAGGTCCGCGCTGCCACAGCCGGCACCGTCACGTACGCCGGCATGCTTGCCGGCCGCGGCGTCGTCGTGGTGAGCCACGGCACGCTCCGCACCACCTACGAGCCTGTCGACGCGGTCGTCGCGGCCGGTCAGGAGGTCGACACCGGAACGCCGATCGGCGCCCTCGGGGCCCAGCCCGGTCACTGCGCGCCCATGCCGTGCCTGCACTGGGGGGTTCTCGAAGGCTCCAGGTACCTCGACCCGCTGTCCTTCCTGCCCGGCGGGATCGTCCGGCTGCTTCCCCTGGGCGCCCGCACGATCACTGGCGACCCGCCACCCGACGCACCCGACGGTGGCCGGCTGCGCTGGCCGGTGGCCTCGCCGCACGTCACCTCACCGTTCGGCATGCGGGTCCACCCCATCACCGGCGTGCTCAAGCTCCACGACGGCACCGACTTTCGCGCCCCGTGCGGCACGCCGATCCTCGCGGCCGCCGCCGGCACCGTCGTGGCCGCGGGCTCCGAGGGCGCCTATGGTCTCCAGGTCACCGTGCGGCACGGCGTGATCAGCGGGGTGGAGCTGACGACCTCGTACAGCCACCTGTCGCGGCCGGGCGTCGCCTCGGGCCAGGCGGTCGGCGCCGGCCAGGTGGTGGGGTGGTCCGGCACCACGGGGTCGTCCACCGGATGTCACCTGCACTTCATGGTGAGTGCCGCCGGCCGCCTCGCCGATCCGATGCGCTGGCTCCCCGGCCCGGCCAGTGACCCGATCAAGACCTTCACGTCTCTGGACCGCGTCGCATTCGGCGACGGCCGCGGGCTGCGCTGATGAGCGCTCGGCCGACAGGTCCCGGATGACGGACCTGTCGGCCGGTGGGTCCGCGCCGAGAATGACCGATGACCTGCGCCCAGCCGATCAGGCTCGCGGATGGGCCTGCCGGTAGGCGGCACGCAGCCGATCCACCGACACGTGGGTGTAGATCTGCGTGGTGGCGAGCGACGCGTGTCCGAGCAGCTCCTGCACACTGCGGAGGTCCGCGCCGCCCTCGAGGAGGTGGGTCGCAGCAGTGTGGCGCAGGCCGTGCGGGCCGACGTCGGGCGCGCCCGGGGCGGCCAGCATCCGCTGATGGACGATCGTGCGGGCCGCCCGCTGCCCCAGCCGCCCGCCACGCACCCCGACGAACAACGCCGGTCCGGCCGCTGGTCGGGCCAGCACCGGGCGGGCGTCGTCGAGCCATCGTCGCAACGCCTGGTCGGCCGGGGCGCCGAAGGGCACACTCCGCTCGCGGCGTCCCTTGCCCAGGACCCGCACCACCCGGCGCTCGCCGTCGACGTCGTCCAGGTCCAGGCCCACGAGCTCGCCCACGCGGATGCCCGTGGCGTAGAGCAACTCCATGACGGCTCGGTCGCGCAGGGCCACGGGCTCGCCACCGGACGCGTCGTCGGCCACCGCCTCGAGAACGGTCGCCGCCTCGCCGATCCGCAACACCTCCGGCAGGTCGCGGCGAGCCTTCGGTGAGGCCAGCAAGGCGCCGACGTCGGCGTCGAGCCGGCCGGTGTCATGTGCCCACGAGGTGAAGACCCGAGCTGAGGACGCCCGCCGCGCGAGCGTGGCGCGGGACCGTCCCTGGGTGCGCAACCGAGCCAGCCAGCTCCGCAGCACCGCGAGGTCGAGCTGACCGAGCTCCGTGCGGCCCAGCCGCCGAAAGTGGTCCATCAGGCTCGTGAGGTCGCCGACATAGGCCCGCACGGTGTGCTCGGACCGATCGCGCTCGGCACGCAGGTGGAGGGCGAACGCGTCGACCGTCTCGCGCAGGTCGTCGGGCAGCTCCGCGTCCACACTGCTCACGGTGCGGTGCTGCGTCGACCGCGTCAAGCACCGCCACGCAGGATCCGCCAGCCACCTGCGTCGTCGGACACGACCAGCTCGGACTCGCACAGCTCCGCCAGTGCCACGCGGACCGCATCGACCGGGAGCTTCGTCGCGTCGAGCACGTCAGCCTCCGGACGGGCCTCCCACGGCGACAGGGCGTCGAACACCACGGACGCGTCGGGCGAGACGCCGTCGAGGGGCCGAGACTCGCCGCGGCGGGGCGCCAGGGCGTCGGCTCCGAGGACACCCACGGCCTCGACGACCTCACGCGCGTCGGTGACGAGGGTGGCGCCGCCCTGCCGGATCAGCTCGTGACACCCGGCGGACAGCGCGGAGGTGACCGGACCAGGGATGACGAGCACCTCGCGGCTGAGCTTCTGGGCCCAGCCGGCTGTGCTGCGCGCGCCGGAACGCAGCGCGGCCTCGACCACGACGACGCCCGCCGCCAGCCCTGCGATCAGGCGGTTGCGCGCGAGGAAACGCGAGCGGGTGGGAGTCGAGCCCGGCGGCAGCTCGCTGATCACGAGACCGGCGTCGGCGATCCGCTCCAACAGGTCGGCGTGGGCCCTGGGATAGGCGACGTCGGCGCCGCAGGCCAGTACGGCGACAGTGCCGCCGTCGAGCGCCAGAGCACCCCGATGGGCGGCGGCGTCGACGCCGTAGGCGGCACCCGAGACCACCGTCCAGCCGAGGAGCGCGAGGTCGGAACCGAGGTCGGAGGCCACGACGGCCCCGTAGCGCGAGGCCGCCCGCGAGCCCACCACGGCGACCGACCGGGCGACCGCCACCGGAAGAGGCTCCGCTCCACGGACCCACAGGCCGAGCGGCGGCGGCACCGGATCGGGACCGTCCATGGAGGCGGTCATCGGATCGAGCGCCTCGGGCCATTCGGCGTCGCCGGGGCAGATGAATCGCTGCCCAACGGCGGCCGCCGCATCGAGCAGCGCCGCGCCGTCGACGCCCACAGCGCGACGTGCCAGCGTCCCCCGCGGGTCGAGGTCAGGCGCACCTCCGGACCGGATCGCCCGCCAAGCCGCCACCGGGCCACCGGACAGCACGCGTCGGGCGATCGCCACCGCACCGGGCTCGGTCACCGCTGACAACGCTGCCCGAGCCGCGCGCTCCGCCGGCTCGGTCATGCCGTACTCCCCAGCCGCAACCCGAGCGCGAACCCGACGTCGGCGCGGGTCGGCCGCTCGCGCCCGGCCAGGTCGGCGATGGTCCACGCCACCCTGAGCACGCGGTCGGCGCCGCGCACCGTGAGCCGCCCGCGGCGCAGCTCGTCGTAGACGGGCACCGTCGCATCGGCCGGCAGGCGCAGCTCGCGGCGGAGGTAGGAGCCGGGCAGCTCGCCGTTGGTCCGCCACGGCGTAGGGGCGAGCCTCCGAGCCTGGCGGTGCCGCGCCTGGGCCACGCGTTCGGCCACGGTCGTGCTGGACTCGGCGGCGGCCAGTCCGGCGTCGATGTCGGCCATGGTGGGGGCCTCGACGTCGACCTGAAGATCGATCCGGTCGCGCACCGGCCCGGACAGGCGCTGGCGATAGCGGTGAACGGCATGGGGGCGGCACTCGCAGACCCGGTTGCGCACCCCGAAGTTGCCGCACGAGCACGGATTCTGCGCGACCACCATGAGGAACCTGGCCGGGAAGACCGTGGTGGCCTCAGCTCTGGACACGACGATCTCGCCATGTTCGAGCGGCTGGCGCAACGCGTCGAGCACGCGCGGCGAGAACTCGGGCGCCTCGTCGAGGAAGAGCACTCCGCGATGGGCCAGGCTGGCCAGACCCGGCCGGATGATCCGGCTGCCACCCCCCACGACCGCCACCTGCGACGCCGTGTGGTGCGGATCGGCGAACGGCGGCCTGACGATCAAGGGCTGGTCCCCGCGCAACACCCCGGCCACCGAATGGATGGCCGACACCTCCAGCGACGCCGCCATGGTCAGGTCGGGCAACAGCCCCGGCAAGCGACGGGCCAGCATCGTCTTGCCGGATCCTGGCGGCCCGCTGAGCATCAGGTGGTGGTGGCCGGCCGCCGCGATCTCGACGGCCGTCCGGGCCCGCACCTGGCCCACGACGTCGGCCAGGTCGAGCGTCGAGTCGACGCTCGAGTCGAGCGTGGCCACGGCGAGGTCGTCGGGGTCCTCCTCCGGGATGTCTGCGCCGCGCAGGAAGGCCAGCACCTGGCGCAGCGACCTCGCTCCGAGCACGTGGACGCCGGGGACGAGCCGGGCCTCCTCGGCGTTGGCCTCGGGGACGACGACGCGGGTCAGCCCGGCGCGCACCGCGGCGACCACCGCGGGGAGCACCCCGGGAACCGCCCTCAGCCTGCCGTCGAGCGCCAGCTCGCCGAAGAACACCACGCCGTCGGTGGCCAACGTGGGCACCTCCTCGGCGGCCGCGAGCACCGCCACCGCCACCCCGAGGTCGAAGTGGCTGCCCCGCTTCGGGATGGCGGCCGGCGACAGGCTCGCCGTGATCTTCTGCAGCGGCCACGGCTCACGGCTGGACAGGACGGCCGCCCGCACGCGGTCGCGCGCCTCGTACAGCGAGGTGTCCGGCAGCCCGACCAGGGTGAACCCCGGCATCCCGCCGATGTGCACCTCGATGTCGACGACCGTGCCCCGCACTCCCACCAGCGTCACGCTGCGGCATCGGGCCAGCCGCATCAGAACGCCCCGCGCACGTGCTCGACGAGCGGGGCACCGCGACGCCGCCGATGGACCGCGATGACGTCGACGCGCACCTCGGACCCACGCCGCCCGGACTCCTCGAGCCACCGCAGCGCCAGCCGTCGCAACCGCGCGGCCTTCTCGCGCGTGACCGCCTCGAGCCCGGACCCGTACCCGAACCCACTCCGGGTCTTGACTTCGCACACCACGACGGTCGCGGCGTCGAGGGCGACGATGTCGATCTCCCCGATGTCGCATCGCCAGTTGCGCGCGAGCACCACGAAACCCGCCCGCTCGATGTGACGGACGGCGAGCTGCTCGCCGAACACACCGACGCTGTCCTTGACTCGCACCGGCACCACCTCCGGAAACGAGCCTGGTCAGCCCGGACGCGACCCAGAAGTGGGTACCGGAGGAATGTGGACGACGGGCCGGCCGCGAGCCGGGGTGTGGACGACGAGGGCGGACCCGCAGACAACCGTGCGGCGCCCCACGACCCCGCTGAGCAGCGGCGGCGGCCGACGGCGGCCGACGGCGCCCGACGGCGACCGGCGCCGCCCGACGCTCAGGTCTTGGGGATCTCCAGATCGCTCTTGGCGAGTTCCTCGACGTTGACGTCCTTGAACGTCACGACCTTGACGTTCTTCACGAAGCGGGCCGGGCGGTACATGTCCCACACCCACGCATCGCTCATGGTGACCTCGAAGTAGACGTCGCCACCCTCACCGCGCACCTGGAGGTCGACGTTGTTCGTGAGGTAGAACCGTCGCTCGGTCTCGACGACGTACGAGAACAAGCCCACGACGTCGCGATACTCGCGGTACAGCGAGAGTTCCATCTCGGTTTCGTACTTCTCGAGATCCTCAGCGCTCATCGGTCGCGCTCCCCTTCTCGCTCTGGCTCCACGGCCGAATCATCGCACCCCACGCGAGCCACCCGGGCGACGTTGGCGTACGACATGCGGTGCACCGGGCTCGGCCCGAACCGCGCCAGGGCGGCCTGGTGCTCGGGGGTGACGTAGCCCTTGTGGGCGTCGAAGCCGTACTGCGGCCATTGTTCGTGCAGCTCACCCATCATCCGGTCCCGGGTGACCTTGGCGATGACCGACGCCGCGGCGATGCAGGCGGCCACCCGATCGCCCTTCCACATCGCCAGCCCGGGAACGCCCAGCCCGCCCACCGGGAAGCCGTCGGTGAGGACGTAGCCCGGCGCGATCTGGAGCCTGGCCAGCGCCCGGCGCATCGCCTCGATGTTGGTGCGGTGCAGACCGATCCGGTCGACGTCGCCGGGGTCGACCACGATCACCGACCACGCCAGGGCGCGGCGCACCACCTCGTCGTACGCGCGGTCGCGGGCGAGCGGGGTCAGCAGCTTGGAGTCGGCCAGCCCGGGGACCTGGCCTCGGCGTCCTTCGGGAAGCACCGCCGCGGCCACCACGAGCGGGCCCGCGCAGGCCCCGCGACCGGCTTCGTCGGCGCCCGCGACCGGCGCGAACCCGAGCCGGGCCAGGGTCCGCTCGTAGGCGTACAGGCCGGCGTCGCGGCGCACAGTGACGGGTCGGCGGGCGATCGAGGTCGTCATGGTCGGGTCTAGCCTACGACCCGTCGGTGGGGTGCCGGCGTCACGGCGCGGGCACGTCGTCGAAAACGTCGGGACGGCCCAGCGAGGCCCAGCGTCCCACCGGCCAGACCAGCGCGAACGCCCGGCCGACCACGAGGTCTTCGGAGAACGTGCCGTTGATCCGGGAGTCGCCGGAGTTGGAGCGGTGGTCGCCCATGACGAACAGCTCGCCCTCGGGCACCGTGACCTCGAACTCGGTCAGGGAGGGTTCGTCGCCGGGATAGAGGTAGCCGGTCTCGTCGATCGCCACACTGTTGACGGTCAGCCGTCCCGCGTCGTCGCAGCAGGCCACGATGTCGCCGCCGAGGCCGATGACGCGCTTGATCAGGTGACCCTCGGAGTCGTCGGGCAGCACGCCCACGAACTCGAAAAAGCCCTTGATGGCCCCGCCGATGCCTTCGTCGCCGGCGGTGACGTCGGCGCCCAGCCAGTTGTCGGGGTCGGCGAACACCACGACGTCGCCGCGGTGGATGTCGTCGAAGCGCAGGCTGACCTTGGAAACGAGGACGCGGTCGCCGACCAGGAGGGTGTCCTCCATCGACTCCGAGGGGATGAGGAACG
Organism: Jiangellaceae bacterium; assembly: GCA_036566745.1. GTDB lineage: Bacteria > Actinomycetota > Actinomycetes > Jiangellales > Jiangellaceae > DATCVR01. The sequence goes on from DATCVR010000170.1 coordinate 15,257, forward strand.
CCTGGAACAGGAAGATCCGCACGACCGTCGCGATGACCAGCGACAACACGACCACGATGACCGTCTCGCGGAGGAAACCGCTCAGGCCGCCGCGGCGTTCGGGACCGGCGGACTCGTCGCCAGTGTCCCGAGGCACGCTCTCGTCGATCACGCGTACTCCCTGCGGTCGCCGGGTACCTGACCCAGCCGAAGATCCAAGTTGCGATGCGGCGCCGGACGCCCCGCAGGCCACCCCGACGTTACATGCTCGAAGCCGCTGAGACCGTCATCGGGGTCGGCTCAGCGCGCCGTGGACCGGTCGCCGGTCGAGGATCCGTGCCGGACGCCGGAAACCCGCGACGGAGGCCACGCGACGGCTACCACCCTGCCCTGGACGGCGCCGACCGGCACGCTCCCTCCCCCTGGCGAGCCGAGATGGTGGCGCGAGTCGGTCGAGTCCGCGCGGGCGTCGCCCATCAGCCACACCCGGCCGGCGGGGACGACGACGTCGAAGGGCGGTCCGGAGGGGTCGTAGGCGGCATAGGGCTCGTCGAGCACGACGCCGTCGATGCTCAGCCGGCCTGCGGCGTCGCAGCAGGTCACCCGCTCACCCGGCAGTCCGATCACCCTCTTGACCACCATGCGGGGCGACGGGACGGCCGCGGCCGCCCACGTCGACCCGACGTCGACCACGACGACGTCGCCACGCCGGACCTCGGTGCGGTCGAGCCGGCTGACGACGATCCGGTCGCCCGGCTCGAGAGCCGGGCGCATCGACCCGCTCGGCACGGCGTAGATGCGGCCGAGCCAGCTGTAGGACGCCGCGACGACCGCCACGATCAGGGCCAGGCACAGCAAAGCGGCGACGCGAAGGCCGCGTCGCCGCTTCGTGGTGGTGCCGGTGGTGATGCTGGTCAGACGTTGTCGCGCTTCTCGCGGATCTTGGCCGCCTTGCCGCGGAGGTTGCGCAGGTAGTAGAGCTTGGCCCGGCGCACGTCGCCGCGGGTGAGGACCTCGATCTTCTCGATGACCGGGGTGTGCAGCGGGAAGGTCCGCTCGACGCCTACGCCGAAGCTGACCTTGCGGACCGTAAAGCTCTCGCGAATGCCCGAGCCCTGGCGGCGGATCGCGACGCCCTGGAAGACCTGGACTCGGGAGCGGCTGCCCTCGATGACCTTGACGTGGACCTTGAGGGTGTCGCCGGCGCGAAAGGCCGGGATGTCGTCGCGGAGCTGGGCGGCGTCGACGGCGTCGAGCGTGTGCATCTGTACGGTTCGCTTCCTCGCGGGCGCCACGGGTCACCTGCGGAATCAGGAGTCTGGTCGGTGTCCCGGCGATCGCGTCGGCGCTCCCCCCGTGGCAGGGGCAGCCGCGAACCGGGCGCATGCTGAGTGCAGCCGCTCATTCTGCCACAGGCGGCTCGCCGGACTGAAACCCGAGCTCGCGCAGCACGGCGCGGTCGTGGTCGTCCAGCGCTTCGGGGGGCAGCTTGGCGATGAGGTCGGGCCGGCGGTCGGCAGTGCGCCGCAACGCCTCGTCCCGCCTCCACCGGGCGACCTTCGCGTGGTGGCCCGAGAGAAGCACCTCGGGGACGTCGAGCCCGCGCCAGGTGGGCGGCTTGGTGAAGACGGGGTATTCGAGAAGGCCGTCGGCGCCGTGGGACTCCTCGACCAGCGACTCCGGGTTGCCGACGACCCCCGGCAGCAACCGTGCCACCGCCTCGACGATCACCAGGACCGCGGCCTCCCCGCCGTTGAGCACGTAGTCGCCGATCGACACCTCGGTGACCGGCATCCGCTGCGCGGCCTCGGCCACGACCCGGGCGTCGATGCCCTCATAGCGTCCGCAGGCGAAGACCAGCCACGGCTCGGCGGCCAGCTCGTGCGCGAGGCTCTGGTCGAACGGCCGGCCGGATGGCGTCGGCACCACCAGGCGTGGCGGCGTCGAGGCGCCCTCGGCGAGGTCGTCGAGGGCCGCGCCCCACACGTCGGGGCGCATCACCATGCCGGCACCCCCGCCGTACGGGGTGTCGTCGACGGTGCGGTGCCGGTCGGTGGTCCAGCCCCGCAGGTCGTGGACGCGCACGTCGAGCACACCGGACTCGCGGGCCTTGCCGACCAGGGACAGCTCGAGCGGCGCGAGGTAGTCAGGGAAGATCGTGACGACGTCGAGCCTCACGAGTCCGCTCCCCCGTTGGCACGGGTCACGTCGGCCCCGTGCGCCACGTCGGCCTCGTCGAGGTCGAAGAGCCCTGGTGGCGGGTCGACGACCAACCGGCCGGCGTCGAGGTCGACCTCCGGCACGAGCTCGGCGACGAACGGGACCAGCACCTCGGCGGCCCCAGGCCGGCGTACGGCCAGGAGATCCTGCCCCGGCGCGTGGACGACGTCGGACACCTCGCCGACCTCGGCGCCGTCGGGCGTGACGACGCTCAGGCCCAGCAGCTGGTGGTCGAAGAACTCCTCCGGGTCGCCCGTGGACTCGTCGGCGCCGATCTCGGCCAGCAGGCTGACGCCGCGCAGCAGTTCGGCCGCGGTGCGGTCGGCCACACCGGCGAAGTGGACCAGCAGCCGGCCGCTGTGCCACCGGGCCCGGCGCACGGTCAGCGGTCCGGCCGCCGCGGGATCGGTGGCGAGGACCGCGCCGTCGGTGAAGCGTTCGTCCGGGGTGTCGGTGCGGACGTCGACCGTCACCTCACCACGGATGCCGTGAGCGCGACCGATCCGGCCGATCGTGACGATCACCTCGACCTCGCCTCCTGAGGTTCGAGACGCAACCAGGCCCACGCCGAGGGGATCACCCCTGGGCGCGGGCCTGATGCGTCGTCTGGGCCAGCGACGGTGTCAGCGACCGTCGACGTCGACGAAGTCGATGCGGACGCCGTCGTCGGCCAGTGCGCCGATGACGGTCCGGAACGCCGTGGCCGTGCGGCCGCCGCGTCCGATGACCTTGCCGAGGTCGTCCGGGTGGACCCGTACCTCGAGGAGCGGGCCGCGGCGCTGCTGGCGCGATCGGACACTGACGTCGTCGGGGTGGTCGACCACGCCGACGACGAGGTGCTCGAGAGCCTGGGCCAGCACGGGGTCAGCCCTCGTCCGAGCTCGCCTCGGTGGCCGGCGTCTCGGCCTTGACCTCGGCGGCGTCGGCCTTGGCCTCGGCAGCGACCTCGGCCGAAGCCTCGGTCGTGGCGGCGTCGCCCTTGGCCTCGTCAGCCTTGGCCTCGTCGGCCTTGGCCGGCTTGGCGGCGGCCTTCTTGGCGGACTTCTTCTTCGGCGTGGTGGCGTCGCTCTTGGGCTCGCCGTGCACTTCGGCCAGCGCGGCGTCGAAGGCGGCGCGCTTGTCGGCCTTGGGCTCGGCCACCCGAAGGGTGCCCTCGGCGCCCGGGAGGCCCTTGAACTTCTGCCAGTCGCCGGTGACCTTGAGGATCGCCAGGACGGGCTCGGTGGGCTGAGCGCCGACGCCGAGCCAGTACTGAACCCGCTCGGTGTCGACCTGGATCAGGCTCGGCTCGAGCTTGGGGTTGTACAGACCGATCTCCTCGATCGCACGACCGTCACGCTTGGTGCGCGAGTCGGCGATGATGATGCGGTAGTGCGGGGTGCGGATCTTGCCCATCCGCTTCAGCTTGATCTTGACAGCCACGGGAGTGGAGTCTCCTTGAGTGTTCGCGCGTGGGTGAGAGACCGAAACGTCGGTGGGGTTACCTGCTGCGGCCACTCGGTGGACACGGCATCCGCGGGTGAGAGGGGCCACACGATTGCCGGTTCAGCGCATCAGTGTACAGGCTCCACGGCGATGCCTTCACCCTCGCCCACCAGGCGATTCGGCGGCTCGGTGGCGTCGGCGCGAGTCCGGCTCGGGCGCAGCACCAGGATCAGCGCGCACACCGCGATCCCGACCACCTCCGCCGCGATCAGCACCCGGTAGTCCAGCACGGCGATCAACGCCGCGCCCGTGGCCGTTCCGACGGTCTGCGGACCGTTGAGCGCCATGGTCGTCGCCGCCGACACCCGTCCCTGAAGCTGAGCCGGCGTGTGCTTCTGCCGGTACGTGACGAAGCCGACCACCATCCACGGCACCGCCACCCCGGTCGCGACCGCCCCGGCCACGGCCAGCGGGACGACGCCCGTGGTCATCACGAGCGCCCCGAGCGCCAGCCCGCCGAAGGCCAGCGCGATCGTCCGCTGCTCGCCCACCGCCCGGATCACCGCCGGGGCCGTGATCCCGCCCAGGATGGCGCCGCCGCCCTGGATGCTCGCCAGCACGCCGAAGAACTCGGTGCCCAGCTCGAACCCCTCCTCGATCGCCGCGAAGAGGGCCGTGTTCATGAAGCCGGTGAGCAGGAAGACGACCGCCATGAGCACGGTCAGCTGGGCCAGCACCGGGCTGCGGCGCAGGTGAGCGGCCCCGGCAGAGAACTCCCGCCAGAACCCCTCGCGCTCGCCCTTGGCGGTGGGCGGCGTCTCGGCCACCCGCACCGCGAGCATCGCCGCCGACGCGACCACGAGCAGCACCGACGTCGCCACCGCCACCGCCCATCCCCCCACCGCGGCGTACAGCCCGGCCCCGACCAGCGGCGTGAGGATCCGCAGCCCCTGGTCGATGGTGGTGAGCATGCCGTTGGCCCCGGCCAGGAGGTCGTCGGGGAGGAGGTCGCGCACGAGCCCCGACTGCGCAGCGCTCGTGGCGTACCCGAGCAGGCCGTAGCCGAAGGTCACGACGTAGATCAGCCACAGATCCGACGCGGTGCGGACGCTCAGCAGGCTCAGCACGCCCACTGCCGCGGCCAGATTGGCGATCACCACCAGGCGGCGCCGCGACATCCGATCGGCGACATAGCCGGCGAACGGCGCGAGGAACACCGGCAGCCCGAGCGCGAGGAAGACCAGCCCCGCCGCGGAGTTGCTGCCGGTGAGGTCCTTCGCCCACATCGCGAGCGTCAGGTACAGCAGGCTGTCGCCGAAGTTGCTGAACGTCCAGGCCACCACCATCCGGCGGAACGCGGGCACCGACAGCGGCCTCACCGTCCGGCCTCCGCGCCGACGTCCACGCTGGTGGCGCCCAGGAAGTGCACCGGCCGCGCACCTTCGGGCCGGCTCGCCGGGTCCGAGCGGCGCTCGCCGAAGCGCTCGGTGATGCGGGTGTGGAGGTCCACCAACTCGCGCCCGATCTCGGCGAGTTCCTCCGAGGTGGCCCAGAACGACGTGGTGGAGATGGTCGACGCCTCGATCCACGCCGCGGGCTCGGTGCCCGCCCGGCTCAGCCAGGTCCGCAGCCGCTCGGCCTCGCGCTCGACGATCAGCTGGGCGAACGCCGACACCTCGCGGACCGAGCTCGGGTCGTCGTAATCGGGGGCGATCGTGCGTGCCCTTCTGACCAGCCGCCAGGGCTTCTCCCGCCCGCGCGGCTCGGCCGCCTCGACCCAGCCGTACTTGGCCAGCATCCGCAGATGGAACGAGCAGCTCGCCACGCTCTGGCCGGTGATCTCGGCGCACCGGGTGGCGGTGATCTCGCCCTCGGTGCCGAGCACGTCGATGAGCTCCAGCCGCAGCGGGTGAGCCAGCGCACGGATGCGTTGCGGGTCGCTGATGCGGGCGTCGTCACCGCCGCTGGGGCCGGCCATGATGACGACGGTAGCTTCCTAAAGACTTCTTTAGCAAGACTCCTTTAGGATCTGGGTTCCCGGTCGACGCGGCCGACGGAGGTCAGCGGACCACCCGGCCCCGCAGGATGATCCGCACCGGGTCGAGCAGGGTCTCCGGCTCCGCGCGCGGATCGGCCGCGTACACCGCCAGGTCGGCCTCGGCGCCCTCGTCCAGCGTTCCGGTGCCGCCCAGGAGGTAGGCCCGGCCTTTCCAGGAGGCCGCCGCCACCGCGTCCGCGGCCGGCACACCAGCTGTGACCAGCTCGATGACCTCGCGGGCGAGCAGCCCGTGTGGCAGCACTCCCCCGGCGTCGGTGCCGGCGAACACGGGCACGCCGGCCTCGTGGGCGGTGCGCACGGTGTCGTAACGGCGTTCGTGCAGCATGCGCATGTGGTCGGCATAGGCCGGGAACCGGGCCATCCCCTGGTCGGCGTACAGCGGGAAGTTGGCGATGTTGACGAGCGTGGGCACCATCGAGACGCTGCGATCGGCCATCAGGGCGAGCAGGTCGTCGGAGAGGCCGGTGCCGTGCTCGATACCGTCGATCCCGGCGCCGATGAGGTCGGGCAGCGCGTCCTCGCCGAAGACGTGGGCCGTGACCCGGGCGCCGAGCTCGTGCGCGCGGGCGATGGCGGCGTCGAGAGCCTTCCGCGGCCAGCAGGGCCCGAGGTCACCCTTGTCGCGGTCGATCCAGTCGCCCACGAGCTTGACCCAGCCGTCGCCCCGGCGCGCCTCTTGCTCGACGTACGCGACGAGTTCCTCGGGTTCGATCTCCCAGCCGTAGTTGCGGATGTAGCGACGCGTCCGGGCGATGTGCCGGCCGGCCCGGATGATGCGCGGCAGGTCCTCGCGGCCGTCGACCCAGCGGGTGTCGGCGGCCGAGCCCGCATCGCGGAGCAGGAGGACGCCGGAGTCGCGATCGGCGAGCGCCTGCTGTTCGGCCTCGGCCGGCTCGACAGCGCCCTGCGCGTTGAGTCCGACGTGGCAGTGGAGGTCGACGAGCCCGGGGATGACCCAGCCGGTCGCGACGGTGTCGGCGCCCGGCACCGGGTCGTGCGTGACCCTCCCACCACGCACCCAGAGGTCGCGGTGGACGCCGTCGGGCAGGACGACGCCGCGCACGTGCAGCGCCGGCGGCGGTCCGCTGATCGTCCTCCTGATCGTCATGCCGACCACCTTGGCACGGCCGCGGATCTCACGACCTCAGGTGGGCGAGCACGGCGCGCACCCGACGGTGCCCGCTGTCGCCGGGCGAGAGCCCGAGTTTCGCGAAGATGTTGCCGATGTGCTTGCTAACGGCGGTCTCGGAGATCACCAGCAGCCCGGCGATCTCGCCGTTGGAATGGCCTTCGGCCATCACCGCGAGCACCTCACGCTCACGCGGGGTCAGGGTCCGGATCGGGTCGTCCTGCCGGCGTCGCACCATGAGCTGCGAGATGACTTCCGGGTCCATGGCGGTGCCGCCCGCCGCGACCCGGTGCAGCGCCTCGACGAACTTCTCCACCTTGCCCACTCGCTCCTTCAGCAGGTAGCCGACGCCCTCGGCCCCGCCGGCGAGCAGCTCCGCGGCGTAACGGTCCTCGACGTACGCCGACAGCACGAGGATCGGGAAGCCCGGGACCCGGCCACGCAGTTCGACGGCCGCGCGCAGCCCTTCGTCGGTGAACGTCGGAGGTAGCCGGACGTCGACGACCGCGGCGTCGGCCGCGTGCTCGGCGACGGCGGCGACGAGATCGGTCGCGTTGTCGACGGCCGCGGCGACCTCGACGTCCTCGTTCCGCAGCAGCAGCGCGAGCCCTTCGCGCAGCAAGGTGTCGTCCTCGGCGATCACGACCCGCATGGCAGCTCCACGTGGACGAGCGTCGGCCCACCGGCCGGGCTGGCGACCTCGGCTCGCCCGCCGAGCGCCTCGGCCCGGCGCCGGACACCCAGCAGGCCCGTGCCGCCCGATTCGTCGGCACCGCCGTGGCCGTCGTCACTGACCTCGATGACCAGCACGTCCTCTCCTTCCCTGGCGAGCATCGACACCGACACCCCGACCCCGCGCGCCCCGCTGTGCTTGGACACGTTCGTCAGGGCCTCGGCCACGGCGAAGTAGGCGGCCGCCTCGACCGCGGCCGGTGCCCGGTTCGGTGCGTCGACCGTCAGTGTGCCCGGCACCGCGCAGCCCGCGACCAGCGCTCCCAGCGCGCCGTCGAGCCCACGCTCGGCGAGAATCGGCGGGTAGATGCCGCGCACCACCGCGCGGAGCTCGGCCACCGCGTCCTCGGCCGCGTCCTGGGCCCGCAGGACCAGCGGCAGCGCGCTCGCCGGGTCGCGGCGCAGCGCTCGTTCGACGATGCCGAGGTGCATGGCGACCGCGACCAGCCGGTTCTGCGTGCCGTCGTGCAGGTCGCGTTCGATGCGGCGCAGCTCGGCGCCGTGGGCCTCGAGTGCGGCCGCACGACTGCTCGTCACCTCCGAGATCTGCGCGGTCAGCCGGGCCTGCGCCGTCGGCGAGAGCAGCATGCGCGACCAGTTCGCCTGCCAGCCGGCCAGCCGTGGGATCAGCACGATCGCGATCAGAAGGTAGATCGCGCCGATGAGCGGCATCGGAGCGGCCGCCGCCCACGACGTCACCGGATAGATGGTGTTCACCGGTTGCGAGCCGGGCAACGCCCACCAGTAGGCCGGCACGAGGATCGCGTTGAGCCCGGTCAGCACGACACCGATCGCCAGCACGCCGGCCACGGCGCCGGTGGCCGCACGCACCACGACCCAGGTGAGGTCGTGCCGGGTGGCCGGGTCGGTGATCGCCGCCCGGATCTGGGCCGCCCGGTCGCCCGTCATCGGTTCGTACCTCTCGCCCACCGGCGTTCCGGTGAGCGCACCCACGCGACGTCGCTCGGCGCCGGCCCACCACCGGAGCAGGCGCACCGCAGAGGGGATCAACAGCGTCCCCACCCACAGCACGCTTAGCGCACTCACCAGGACGGCGCCGACCGTCAGCAGCATCGAGACCACCGAGGTCAGCCCGCAGACGACCACGTACGGCAGCGTCCGCCGCGCCGCCGCGTACGCCTCGGCGATCCAGTCGGCGAACGCCCGCCAGGCGCCGGCGCGGCTCGTCATGGCGCCAAGCATGCCCGACGTCGACGACTCGTTGGAGGGTGGAGCCAGCTCTACCCCGAAGACGGCAGCTACGTGGATCGTGCGGCCGCCGAGGCGACCGTAGCGTCGGGTGGGCGACGAGGAGATCTCCCCGCGAACGAAAGGTGGCCCCGTGCCCGACGCACAGGTGACGTCCCGCGCGGACGTCCGGACGGTGCTGCGCCTCGAAGCGCTGCGCAAGGTGTACGGCCGCGGGCCGGGCGCCGTCACGGCGCTCGACGACGTGAGCCTCGACCTGCCGGCCGGGAGCTTCACCGCGATCATGGGGCCGTCCGGCTCGGGCAAGAGCACGTTCCTCCACTGTGCCGCCGGACTGGACCGACCGACGTCGGGAGCGGTGTGGCTCGGCGACACCGACCTGACCCGGCTGCGCGAACGCCAGCTCACGGCGGTGCGCCGCGACCGTCTCGGCTTCGTCTTCCAGGCCTACAACCTGATGTCGGCGCTGACAGTCGACCAGAACCTGACCCTGCCGGCGCGGCTGGCCGGCCGGGCTGTCGACCAGGCATGGCTGGACCGGATCGTCGACGCCATCGGACTGTCCGGGCTGCTGGACCGCCGGCCCAGCCAGCTGTCCGGCGGGCAACAGCAACGGGCGGCGATCGCCCGGGCGCTCGTGCTCCGGCCGGCGGTCGTGTTCGCCGACGAGCCCACCGGCGCCCTCGACTCGCGCACCGCCCGGCAGGTGCTCGCGCTGCTGCGGCAGATCGTCGACGACACCGGCCAGACGGTCGTGATGGTCACCCACGACCCGATCGCCGCCTCGTTCGCCGATCGGGTCGTGTTCCTGGCCGACGGACGACTCGCCGGGTCGATGGGCGACCCGACGCCGGAGACCGTCGCGACGCGGATGACGCACCTCGGGGCGTGGTGAGCGTGCGCGGCATCGCCCTGGCCACGGTACGGGACCGCACGGCGGGCTTCGTCGGCGTCTTCCTCGCCATCCTGTGCGCCTCGGTGCTGGTGACCGCTCTGGGCGTCCTCATGGAGTCCGGGCTGCGTGGCGGCCTCCCGCCCCAGCGTTACGCGGGCGCGAGCGTCGTCGTAGGCGGCCCGCAGACGCTGCCCGTGGTCGAGGACGTCGACACGATGCTGTCCGAACGGGCCCGGCTGCCGGTCGAGTCGGTCGACGAGGTCGCGGCGATGCCCGGCGTCGCGTACGCGGCCGGCGACGTCGACGTGCCGGTCCGGGTGCGCACCGACGACGACGTACCCACGACGGCCGAGTCGGCCGGCGCCCACGGCTGGAGATCGGCCGCCCTGGCCCCCTTCGTCCTGCGCGAGGGCACTGAACCCCGAGGCGATCACGACGCGGTGCTCGAGTCGTCGCTGGCCATGGCGCTGGCCGTCACCTCCGGCGACCAGGTCGAGCTCGCGGTGGGAGGGGTGCCCTCGACGTACACCGTCGTCGGCGTGGCCGAGCGCTCCGGCACTGACGGCGACGCCCGGGCGTCCTCCGTCTTCCTCACCGACGACCGGGCACGTCAGCTGTCCGGCCACCCGGACCGGGTCGACGCGATCGGCGTGGTCGCCGAACCGGGCGCGGACCTCGACGCGCTCGCGGAGCTGATCGAGTCGAGCCTCGCCGAGGCCGGGGCGCGCACGTACCTGGGAGACGACCGCGCCGTCGTGGAGTTCCTCGACGTGAGCCAGGCCCGCGACAGGCTGGTGCAGCTGTCCGGAGCCCTGGGCGGAACGTCGATCCTCGTCGCGATGTTCGTCGTCGCCACGACCATGGCGCTGTCGATCCAGCAGCGGCGCCGCGAGTTCGCACTCCTGCGGGCGATCGCGGCCAGCAAGCCTCAGATCCACCGGATGGTCCGCGCGGAGGTGCTGCTGGTCGGTGGCGTCGCGGCCGTGGCCGGAGTGCTGCCGGGCTACGCCGTCGCGCTGCTCTTCACGGCGGTGTTCGCGGACGTGGGCTTCCTGCCGCCGGAGCTCGAGCTGGCGCTGAGCCCCCTGCCGGGAGCCGTCGCCATCACGCTGTGCCTGGTCGCCGCCCTGCTCGACGCCTGGATCGCGGCCCGGCGGCCGACCCGGATGAACCCGATCGAGGCGCTCGGCGACGCCGCCGCCGAGTCCCCCGAGCTACCGCGCGGGAGGGTCGTCGCGGGGTGGGTCATGACGGCGCTCGGGCTGGCGTCGTCGACGCTGCCGTGGTTCACCCCTGGTCTGGCCGCCGTTGCCGCTGCCGGGAGCTCGGTCCTCCTGCTGGTGATCGCCGTGGCACTGCTCGGGCCGCGCCTGCTCGGGCGGGCCGCCGCCCTGGCGGGTGGGCCACTGGCCCGGCTCGGCGGCGCGCCGGGTTTCCTCGCCTCCGCCAACGGACGGGCGCAGACCCGCAGGCTGGCCGCCGCCGTGACGCCGATCGTGCTCGGCATCGCGTTCGTGTCGGTCCAGGTGTTCTCCGGCAGCACCATCTCGGCAGCGGCCGTCCGGCAGACCGGGGACGGCGTGGTCGCCGAGCAGGTCGTGGTCGGCGGGCCGGACGGACTGGGCTCCGAGGTGCGCGCCGCTCTCGCCGAGCACGACGCCGTCCAGGCCGCCACGCCGGTGGTGCGGAGCCAGGTGGTGGTCCGGTTCCGCGAACTGGGCGACCCCGTGCAGGAGACCTTCGCCGTGCAGGGCATCGACGTCGACGGCATCGAGCACACCCTCGACCTCGACGTGCGTTCCGGCGACCTCGGTGACCTCAGCGGCGAGACGGTGGCCCTCAGCGAACTCGCGGCGCAGTCGTTCGGCGCCTCGCTGGGCGACCGGGTGTCGATGGTGCTGGGTGACGGGACCGAGGTGTCGCCGCGGGTGGTGGCCGTCTACGGCCGCGGACTGGGTTTCGGCGACCTCACCCTCCCCTACGACGTCCTCGTGCGGCACACGACCACTGGCCGCGACGACCTGATCCTGCTCGCCGCCGCCGGTGCGGGTCCGGCGCCGGACTTCCAGCACGACCTGCGGCGGGTGCTCGAGCGGTTCCGCGACGTCTCCGTCATCGATGCTGCCGACCTCGCCGCGGCCGGCGCCGAGGAGCAACGGGCGGAGTCCACGGTCGGCCTCGTTGCCATCCTCGCGATCATGACCTACATCGCGATCGCCGTCGTCAACACGCTCGTGATGGCCACCGCCGAACGCTCACGCGAGTTCGCGATGCTCCGGCTGGTGGGTGCACGCCGGCGTGAGGTCGCACGGATGATGCGGCTCGAGGCGTGCCTCGTGGTCGGTGTCGCCACGGTCGTGGGAGTACTGGTGGCACTTCCCCCGCTGGTGGGCATCAGCCTCGGCCTGACCGGCTCGGCACTGCCGTCCGTGCCACCGATGGGGTTCGCCGTGGTGGTCGGCACTGCTGCTCTGCTGGGCTTCGGCGCGATCGGCATCCCCACGCGGATCGCGCTGCGGGCCCGACCGGTCGACGTGATCAGCCTGCGCGACTCCTGAGCCCGCCCGGCCGGTGGGCGGAGCCGACGCGATGGTGCGGTCCGCTCCACCTGGTCAGGCGGCTCGCACCGGCGATCAGCGCTTCTTGAGGAACTCCGCGATGTCGTCGGGCAGCTCGAAGTCGCCCGCGGCCTGGCCGTTTCCCCCGCCGAAGGCCGACGGCACCTCACCCGGAGCCGCTGGCCCGAGCGCCCGACGCTCCTCGGCGGCGGCCGCCTGCGCGGCACGCTTGGCGGGATTGCCGGACCTGGGACCCCGCTGCTTGCCCTTCTTGGCCTGCTTGCCCTTGCTCTTCTTGCCGCCGACACCGGGCATGCCCGGCATCCCTGGCATCCCCGGCATCCCTGGCATGCCGCCGCCGAACTTGCCCCGCGCGGCCTGGCTCATCATGTCGCGCGCGACGAAGAACCGCTCGACGAGCTGGTTGACCTCGCTGACCTGCGTTCCCGAGCCTCGGGCGATGCGGGAACGACGGGAGCCGTTGATGAGCTTGGGGTTGTCGCGCTCGGCCGGCGTCATCGAGTAGATGATCGCCTGGACTCGGTCGAGCTCGCGGTCGTCGAAGCTCTCGAGCGCCTCGCGCATCTGCCCCGCGCCGGGAAGCATGCCGAGAATGCTCTTGAGCGAGCCCATCTTCTTGACCGCCTGCATCTGCTGCAGGAAGTCGTCGAAGGTGAAGTCCTTGCCGCCCTTGGCCTGCAGCTTGCGGGCCATCTCCTCGGCCTGCGAGGCGTCGAACGCCTTCTCGGCCGACTCGATCAGCGTCAGCATGTCGCCGAGGTCGAGGATGCGCGAGGCCATCCGCTCGGGATGGAAGACGTCGAAGTCGGTGAGCTTCTCGCCCGAGGAGGCGAACATCACCGGACGGCCCGTGACCGAGGCGACCGACAGCGCGGCACCTCCGCGGGCGTCGCCGTCGAGCTTGGTGAGCACGACGCCGTCGAAGCCCACACCGTCGAGGAACGCGTTGGCGGTGGTGACGGCGTCCTGGCCGATCATCGCGTCGACGACGAACAGGGTCTCGTCGGGCGACACGGCATCGCGGATGTCGGCTGCCTGCTGCATCATCTCGGCGTCGACACCGAGACGACCGGCCGTGTCGACCACGACGACGTCGTAGAGCTTGGTGCGCGCCTGCTCGAGGCCGGACCGGGCGACCGACACCGGGTCACCCACGCCGTTGCCCGGCTCGGGCGCCCACACCGCCACCCCGGCCCGCTCGCCCACCACCTGCAACTGGGTGACGGCGTTGGGGCGCTGGAGGTCGGCCGCGACGAGCAGGGGCTGCCGGCCCTGGTTCTTGAGCCAGAGCGCAAGCTTGCCGGCCAGCGTGGTCTTACCCGCACCCTGCAGGCCCGCGAGCATGATGACGGTGGGCGGCTGCTTGGCGAAGCGCAGCCGGCGGGTCTCGCCCCCCAGGATCCGCACCAGCTCGTCGTTGACGATCTTGATGACCTGCTGGGCGGGGTTCAGCGCCTGGGAGACCTCGGCGCCGCGGGCGCGCTCCTTGACGGCCGCGATGAACTCCTTGACCACCGGCAGCGCGACGTCGGCCTCGAGCAGCGCCACGCGGATCTCGCGCGCGGTGGCGTCGATGTCGGCCTCGGAGAGACGGCCCTTGCCGCGCAGGTTCTTGAAGGTCGCGGCCAGACGGTCGGAAAGGGTGGCGAACACGTCGACGTGGTCCTCAGGCTCGGAAAACTCAGATCACGCAAGGGTAACCCGCTGCGCCGCCCTGCCGTTCCCGGCACGACCCCACCGTCGCCGACCCGTCCGGCTCCTCGACGCGTGACGCACGTCATATCGCCGCCGGGCTGACTTTCGAGACTGATGAGTCTAGATTCTCGAGAGAAACGGAACTGGCTCGTCTCGCAATATAGCCACCGGAGTGCCGCATGACCACCACCGCGCCCCCGCCCGCCGTCCCCGCACCGTCGCCGCCGCTCAGCGCCCGGGCGCACCGGCGGCGCTGGGCCACCCTGGTCGTCCTCTCGCTCAGCCTGATCGTCATCGGCATGGACACCACGGTGCTCAACACCGCCCTGCCCACTCTGCAGCGCGAGCTCGGCGCCTCGTCCAGCGAACTGCAGTGGATCATCGACGCGTACACCCTGGCCTTCGCTGGTGTGCTGCTCACGGCCGGCGCGTGGGGCGACAAGTTCGGCCGCAAGCTCGCGCTCACCGTCGGGCTGATCGTCTTCGGCGTGGCGTCGGTGTGGGGCGCGACGGTCGACTCCGCGGGCGCGCTGATCGCGGCCCGCACGGTCATGGGCATCGGCGGGGCGCTCATCATGCCCAGCACGCTGTCGATCCTCATCGACGTGTTCCGCGACCCGGGCGAGCGCAAGCGGGCGATCGGCGTCTGGTCCGCGATGGCCGGCGTGGGCATCGCGGGCGGGCCGGCCCTGGGCGGGTGGCTGCTGGAGCACTACTCGTGGGGCTCGGTGCTGCTGGTCAACGTCCCGATCGTGCTCGCCGCGCTCGGGCTGGGGCTGTGGCTGGTCCCGGAGTCGCGTGACCGGCGTGGACCGCGCCTCGACCTGGTCGGAGCGGCGTTGTCGTGCGTGGGGCTGGTGGTGCTGGTCTGGTCGTTCATCGAGGCGCCCGAGCGCGGCTGGACCGACCCGGTGACCCTCGGCGCGATGGGCGCCTCGCTGGCGGTGCTGGCCGGCTTCGTGGCGTGGGAGCGCCGGACGTCGGCCCCCATGCTGCCGATCCGGTTCTTCCGCAACCGTCGGTTCAGCATCCCGGCGGCGGCGATCGGCCTGGACTTCTTCGCCCTGATGGGCGCGGCGTTCTTCCTCTCGGTCTATCTCCAGACGGTGCTCGGCTACGACCCGCTGGACGCCGGTCTGCGCATCCTGCCGCTAGCCGTCGGCCTGGTCGCGGGCGCGCCGATGGCCATGGCGACGGCCCAGCGGATCGGCGAGAAGTGGCCGACGGTGGCCGGCCTGGTGATGATCGCGGGCTCGTTCTGGATCTTCTCCGGAGCGACCGTGGCCAGCGACTACGCCCCTCGCTCTCTCGTGGCGATCGTCCTGCTCGGCTTCGGGATGGCCTTCGCGATGGGCCCGGCGACCGAGTCGGTCATGGGCTCGGTGCCCCGGTCGAAGGCCGGTGTGGGCTCGGCGGTGAACGACACGGTGCGCCAGGTCGGCGGTGCTCTGGGCGTCGCGGTGATCATCTCGATCCTCAACTCGGTCTACACCTCGCAGGTCACCGACGCCGCGACCCAGCTGCCCGCAGCGGCCGCCGACGTGGTGTCCGACAGCGTCCAAGGCGCGTACGGCGTCGCGGCCGATCTCCCGGCGCCGCAGGCCTCGGCGCTCGTCGACGCCGCCGACGTCGCGTTCATGGACGCCATGTCGGCGACCGTGCTCGTGGCCGCCGGAGTCGCCCTGCTCGGCGCGATCATCACCCTCACCTGGATGCCGAGCCACGCCCACGCCGCCGACGCCGAGCTCGACCCCGAGGCCGTCGGCTAGGTTCGACAGCGTGAGCACCGACCTCGAGGAGCCGCGCCGCGGACGGCCGCGCGACCCCGCGGCCGACGAACGCATCCGCCAGGCCGCTGCCCAGCTCCTGCTCGAGCACGGCGTCGACGGCACTACCGTCGACGCCGTCGCCGAGCGCGCGGGCGTGGGCAAGGCCACGGTCTATCGGAGGTGGGCGAGCAAGGACGACCTCGCGCTGGCGGCGATCGAGACGCTGCTGCTGCGCGAGGTCCAGGTGCCCGACACCGGGTCGCTGCGCGGCGACCTCACCCAGGTCTACCGCGATCTGCTCACGCTCGCGTCCGGGGCCGAGGGCCACGCCTTCTTCCGTCTCGCCGCCGCCGAGGCGGTTCGCGATCCGCGCATCGCCGCGCTGTACCGCGAGTCCCTCGGCCGCCGGCTCGAGCTGTGCGCGCCGATCTTCGACCGAGCGGTCGAGCGGGGCGAGCTGGACCCCGACGCCGACCGGCAGCTGATGTTCGACTGGCCGGCCGGGGTCATCGTGCTGCGGGTGTTGATCGGTTCGCCGTTGCCGGACCTGGAGGACGCGGCGACGCTGGCCGATGCCACCCTCCGGGGCTTCGCGCGGTCGTCGGCGGCCGGCGGAGCGGCAGGATGACCGACGTGCGGATCACCAAGTTCGGCCATGCCTGCGTCCGGATCGAGCACGACGGCGGCACGCTGGTCATCGACCCCGGGGTGTGGAGCGACGCACGCGCGGCGGTCGAGGGCGCCGACGCCGTCCTGGTCACCCACGAGCACTCCGACCACGTCGACGTCGCGAGCCTGGCGTCGGTCCACGTCCCGGTGTACGCGCCCGAGGGTGCGGCGATCGACGGCCTCGACGTCGTGCGGGTGAGCTCCGGCGAGGAGTTCACCGCCGCCGGCCTGGCCGTGCGGGCCGTCGGCGGGCGGCACGCGCTGATCTACGACGGCCGGCCCGACTGCGCGAACCTCGGGTACGTCGTCGACGGCGGCCTCTACCATCCTGGCGACTCCGTTCACATCCCCGACGCCCACGTCCACACCCTCTTCGTCCCCGCCCAGGCGTCGTGGCTCAAGCTGTCCGAGGCGATCGACTTCGCGCGGGCCATCGCCCCCGAGCGCGCTTTCGCCATTCACGACGCGCAGGTCAACGACTTCGGGCTGAGCAGCATCAACGGCTGGTTCGGCCGCGAGATCGGCGCCGCCTACCGCTATCTCGCGCCGGGCGAGTCGGTCGAGGGCCCCATTCAGCAGTGATCGCCGGGCGGTGATCGACTACCGTGATCGCTGTTTCGCCGACGCCGAGAGGACCTGCCGTGTGGAAGGAGCTGATCGGGCGGCTCTACGGCGATGCGGAGTTCGCCGAACCCGCGTCCGACGCGGAGATCGACCAGATCGAGCGGCGGCTGGGCCAGGCGGTGCCGGACGAGCTGCGCGACGTGCTCCGGCTCACCGACGGCGTGCGGGCCGAGTACGGATCGGGGCTGGTGTGGTCGGTGCGGGAGATCATCGACGCGAACACCGAGTTCCGGCGCGATGCCGGCCTCGCCGAGCTCTACCAGCCCTTCGATCACCTGATGTTCGTCGGCGACGACGGCGGCGGCGACCAGTTCGCCTTCGTCCGGCCCCCGGCGGGCCGGTCCGACGAGGTCTTCGTGTGGGATCACGAGACCGACGAGCGCCTCCGGATCGCCGACTCGCTCAAGGACTACGTGGAGCGTCGAGCGAGCTCGGCAGGAGACCGGACCGGCCGAGCCGGCGGCCCGTCGCACGGAGGGCACTGACTGGTGGATCGGAGTGACGTCGCGTTCTGGATCACGGACGAGGCCCAGGAGTGGGTCGAGGCGGCCGAGTCAGACGCCGGACACCCCACCGACGCCGTGTCTGCCTCCCAGGTGTTGAGCGATGACCTGATGCGCTGGTCGCGGTGGTGGCTCGGGCTCGGCACATTCGTCGCCGCCTTCCTCGCGGCGGGCACGGCTGGTTCGCTCGGCATGGCGCTGCTGGTCGACGGCCCTGGTGACACGGGCTCCGTGGTCACGGTCGTCGGCGTCCTCGTGGTGGCGGTGGTGACGCTCGCGATCTGCGCGGTCGTCCTGTGGCGGCTCTATCGATCCGGACGGCGGCTGGCCCGGGCGCTCCGCTGGTGGCTCGCGCATAGGGCCGGCGCCGTTCCCAGCCGGGGGTTCGCCGGGTGGATCGCGCCACGGGCAGCGCTTGTCAATCCGGTCGTGTCCCTACGCGTGCTGACTGCGACCCTCTCCGGGCTGATCGGGATCTTCGGGCTGAGCATGATCGGATACTCCGTCACCGAGGAGGCGGTACTGCTGATCGCCTCGATGCTGTGGGGGCTGTTGGGCACGGCCTGCTGCCTCGGCCAGTTCGGCGGAGTCATGCGGCTCGTCTCCGGGCTCGCCGACACCGATCCCCTGTGGGGCCGGATCCGGGGACGATGACGCGCCTGTGTCAGCGTCCACTCCTCCTCGATCGCCCGCACCGGGCCCGCGGTGTCCTCCGGTGACGAGAAGTGCACGCTGGCGCGGATCGCTGGGCGAACTCGCCGCCCGCGCCTTCGACTGACGAACCGCGCGGCCGGACTCAGCTCAGGTGGGCCATGCCTGAGGGCCTCGGCTGGACACGCTCAGCTGCACCGGCTCCCCGCCCGGAGCCCGGCCGAGCATGACGATCGTGGGGCCGTCGATGATCACCGTGGTGGCCCGCGAGCCGTAGAGGTAGGAGCCCTGGCTGCTGCCGAGGTCGGTGAGGACCCAGCGGCCGTCCTCGCGCACCTGGGCGCGGGCGTGCTGGCGCGAGACGTTGCGGTTGTCGAGGACGATCTCGGCGGAGTCGTCGCGGCCGATGGTGATCACCGCGCCGGGTTCGAAGGTGCGCTCGCCCTTCGACCACCGAACGGTGAGCGGTCCCGCCATCATCGCCACGGCTCCGTCGCCTCCTCAGCCGAGCAGACCGTCGACGAACGCCTCGGCGTCGAACGGCGCGAGATCGTCCGGCCCTTCGCCGAGGCCCACGAGCTTGACCGGCACGCCGAGCTCGCGCTGGACGGCCACCACGATGCCGCCCTTGGCGGTGCCGTCGAGTTTGGTCAGCACGATGCCGGTGACGTCGACGACCTCACTGAACACCCGCGCCTGAACCATGCCGTTCTGGCCGGTCGTGGCGTCGATGACCAGGAGGACCTCGTCGACCGGGCCGTGCTTCTCGACGACCCGCTTGACCTTGCCCAGCTCGTCCATCAGGCCGGTCTTGGTCTGTAGCCGGCCGGCTGTGTCGACGAGGACGACATCCGCTTCGGCCTCCTTGCCCTGCTTCACCGCGTCGAAGGCCACGCTGGCCGGATCGCCGCCCTCGGGTCCGCGCACGGTGACGACTCCGACCCGATCGCCCCAGGTGGTCAGCTGATCGGCCGCGGCGGCGCGGAAGGTGTCGGCCGCGCCCAGGACGACGTCGCGGTCCTCGGCCACGAGCACGCGTGCGAGCTTGCCGACGGTGGTGGTCTTGCCGGTGCCGTTGACGCCTACCACGAGGACGACCGCGGGGCGGTTCTCTTCCACGTGACGGTCGGTGCGAAGGCGGCGGTCGAGCGACGCGTCGACCAGCGCGACCAACTCCTCGCGGAGGATCGCCCGGGCCTCGGCCGGATCGGCCACGCCCTCGACCCGGACCCGAGCGCGCAGCCGCTCGACCAGCTCCTGGGTGGGCGCGACGCCGAGGTCGGCGGTCAACAGGGTGTCCTCGATCTCTTCCCAGGTGTCCTCGTCGACGCGCTCCCGCGAGAGCAGCGCGAGGAGACCTTGGCCGAGGCTCGACTGCGAACGCGCCAACCGCGCCCGCAAGCGCACGAGACGTCCGGCCGCGGACTCGGGACGCTCGACCGGAGCGGCCAGCGTCTCCTCGAGCGCCGCGGCGTCGACGGCGGCATCGGCCGCACCGTCAGGCAGGGAGACGTCACGGACGTGACGGCGAGGTGCCTCGAGGGGTGTCGTGGCGTCGTCGCCCACACCCGGGGCGTAGTCGACGCCGGGCTGTGGGACGGGGGCGGCGGCCTCGGCTCGAGATCGGCGTCGACGCGGCACGACGAAGGCCGCTACCGCGACCACGAGAAGGACCGCTACGACCGCACCGATGAGCACGTACTCCGTCACGGCCAGCATCCTCGCATGCCCACACCGGCAGTCCGAATCGCCCGGCTACGCGAGCTTGCCCGGCGACCTCAAGGACGAAGCGAGTGCCCGAGCCGAGCAGGGCCCGCCGGTCGGTAGGCCCGCGGTCGATCCGAACGGGTCAGCAGGTCCGCCACCACACGACGGGAGTGGAGCATGACGTGCACCATCCGTTGCTCGAACAGGGCGGCGCGGTACCGCCGTCGCGCCCGCCAGCGGTTGACCCTGCGGCGCATCCGCGGGGAGTTCGACGCCTCGTGGGCGGCGCCGACGACCGCCAGCACCACCGTCGCGAGCACGACGCACCCGAGCAACGCCACGACCACTGCAGTCATGCGAAACCCCCGAATCACATGAGTAACACGGTTCACATCCGTCACATGACGGTACATCATCACCTGTCGACCGCGCGGTTCATGAGCACCGGCGCGCCGCCGGAGGCCGTCCGTCTCCCGGCAGCCACCGACGCTGTGGTCTCAGCTGGTCGGCCGAGCGACCGAGATCAGGGACGCCGCGGCGACCTTCCGCACCGACCTCGTGAGCGCGTGGAGCACCGGCGATTCGAGCCGCCAGCGCTGCCAGTAGAGCGGTACGTCGATGTACCGGCCCGGCGCGATCTGGACGAGCTCACCGGCATCCAGCGCCGCGCGGGCGAGAGTCTCCGGCACCAGGCCCCACGCCAACCCGAGGCGCGTGGCGTCGACGAACCCCCGCGACGACGGCAGGAATGTCACCGGAGGCTGGAGACGCTGGCCCGTGTGCATCTCGATGAACCGCTCCTCCAGCAGGTCCTTGCGGTCGTAGGCCACCATCGGCGCGGTCGCGAGCGCCGCGGCGGTGGCACCCGACGGCAGGTAGCGCCGCAGGTACTCCGGTGACGCGAGGGCCAGGTAGCGCATGGCCCCGATCGACTCGACCGCGCAGCCCTGCACCGGCCGGACCTCGGAGGTGACGGCAGCCATCACCGCACCGGTGCGCAGCAACCCCACCGAGTAGTCGGGGTCCTCCTTGCGAATGTCGAACGTGGCGACCTGATCGTCGGACATCTCGGCGAGCACGGGCACGAACCAGGTGGCCAGGGAGTCCGAGTTCACCGCGACCGACAGCCTGATCGTGCCGCCGGCTCCGGCTCGGTCCCCGGTCAGAGCGGCGAGAGCCTCCCGTTCCAGGCCCGCGACCTGCCTGGCGAGCCGCATCAGGATCTGCCCGGCCTCGGTGGGCAGGACGGGACGTGAACGCCGCACCAGCACCTGCCCGAGAGCGGCCTCGAGGGCCTTGACGCGCTGGCTGACCGCCGAGGGCGTGACATGCATGCGGGTCGCGGCCGCCTCGAAGCTTCCTTCGTCGATCACGGTCGCGAATGTCGCGAGCTGTCCCGCATCCACCTTCATGATGAAGACCTGCTAATGAACATGGAGGAACTTTAGCCCAGGACATCGTGGCGAGGTCACAACGCAATATGAAGTGCGACTAATGTAACTGTAGAAACATTAGCTGGCCCCATGATCGCGTGGTTCCTAGCTTCGCCGACATGTCCATTGCCTTCGCTGGATTCATGACCTGTCTCTCCCTCATCGTCGTCATCGGAGCACAGAACGCCTTCGTCCTTCGTCAGGGCATCGCTCGCCGGCACGTACGACCGATCGTGCTGATCTGCGCCTGCTCGGACGTCGCCCTCATCGCCGCCGGGATCGCCGGCCTGGGCGCGGTTCTCAACAGCCGGCCGTGGGCCGTCGAGGTCGCGCGGTACGGCGGCGCCGCCTTCCTGTTCGCCTACGGCATGCTCGCCGCCCGGCGGGCGTTCAAGCCCACGGGCCTGGACTCCGGCGGGCGAGTCGCCACGACGCTGGGCGGCGCGTTGTCGTCGTGCTTCGCCCTCACGTACCTCAACCCTGCCGTCTACCTCGACACCGTGGTCCTGATGGGCACGCTGGCTCATCAGCACGGACCGCGCGGACGCTGGCTGTTCGGATCCGGAGCGGCGCTCGCCAGCACGTTGTGGTTCCACCTGCTCGGCTTCGGCGCGCGGGCGCTGAGCCGTTGGTTCGAACGGCCCGCGTCGTGGCGGCTGCTCGACGCGACGATCGCGGTGATGATGACCGGCTACGCCGCGGTACTGGTGCTCGGGTAACGCGAGAGAGGGGCTGAGTTCTGGAGTCGGCATCAAGCGCGCTCCGTGGCACGCTTCACCGCCACAGAGGAAGGCAGCCGACGAAGGAACCCAGCCCCGCTCTCCGCCGATCCCCCGTCAGCTCTTGACCGATCCCGCCATCAGACCGCCGACGAACCACCGTCCGAGCACGATGTACACGATCAGCGTGGGCAGCGACGCGATCAGCGCGCCGGCCATACTCGCCGCGTAGTTCTGCAGTTGACCGCTGGCCAGGAAGTTCAGGCCGATGGTGACCGGGCCGTTCTGCGCGTTGGAGAAGAAGATCGCGAACAGGTAGTCGTTCCACGCCGACGTGAACTGCCAGATGATCGTCACGACGAACCCCGGGATCGACACCGGCAGGATGATCGAGGCGTACGTCCGGAGCATCCCGGCGCCGTCGACCCGCGCGGCCTCCACGATCTCCTCCGGCACCGACGCGTAGTAGTTCCGGAAGATCAGCGTGCAGATCGGCAACCCGTAGATGACGTGCAGGACGAACAGGCTCGGCACGCCGCTGGGGACGCCGAGGTTCTGCATCAGCTGGACCAGCGGGATCATCACCGCCTGGTACGGGATGAACATGCCGAACAGGATCAGCGTGAACACCAGGTCGGCGTACGGGAAGCGCCAGCGCGCCAGCACGAACCCGTTCATCGAGCCGAGCAGCGACGACACGATCGAGGCCGGGATGACCAGCGCGAACGTCCGCCCCAGCGACGGCGCGAGGGTCTCCCACGCGCGCTGCCACCCGTCGAAGTTCCACTCCTGCGGGAGCAGCCAGGCGCGTGTGGGTGAGGCGTCGCCCGGGCCCTTGAAGCTCGTGACGAGCAGGACGTACGCCGGGATCAGGATGGCCAGGAGGAACGCCAGCAGGAGGCCGTACTTGACCGTGCGCGACAGCCCACGCCGGGCTCGCCCGGTGCCCACGCCCCGCGCGTCGTGCGGCGCGACCGGCCGGGCCTCGTCCACCAGTTGCGTGCTCATCGGCCGCGCTCCGCCCGGTTGTTCTGGATCAGGTAGGGAACGATGAGCACCGCCACGATGAGCAGCAGGATGGTGCCGATCGCGGCCGCCACGGCGTAGTCGCCCTGGGTGAAGGCCAGCCACATCTGGGTGGCCGGCACCTGGGTCGTGTAGTTGGTCTGCCCGGCGATCGACATGATGAGGTCGAACACCTTCAGCGACATGTGACCGATGATGATGATCGCCGACAGGGCCACCGGCGAGAGCTGCGGGAAGATCACGTGGCGGTACAGCTGCCACTCGGTCGCGCCGTCCATCCGCGCCGCTTCTCGCAGCTCGTCCGGGATGCCGCGGAAGCCGGCCAGGAACAGCGCCATGATGTAGCCGGAGAGCTGCCAGATGGCCGGCATCGCGATGGCGAGGATGCCCCAGGTCTCGTCGGTCCACCACGAGTTCTGCAGGAACCCCAGGCCCACCGACTGCAGCAGGCGGTTCAGCCCGGTCGCCGACTCCCCCGTGTTGCTGTTGAGCAGCCACCGCCACACCACGCCGGAGGCGACGAACGACACCGCCATCGGGAACAGGTACGTCGCCCTGAAGACGCCCTCTCCTCTGACCCCTCGCTCGAGCAGCCACGCCCACAAGAAGCCGAAGAACATCGTGCCGGCGAGGAAGGCCACGGTGTACATCGCGAGGTTGCGCAGCGAGTAGAGGAACGTGTCGTCGGAGAACAGCTCGGCGTAGTTGTCGAACCCGACGTATCCAGTGGTCTGGCCGCGGACGTTGTCGGTCAGCGACGTGTTGATGTTGACGGCGATCAGCCCGTAGACGAAAACCCCCAGCAGGAGCAGCGTCGGGGCGATCAGCACCAGCGGCGGACCCCAGCTCCGGTACTTGCTCTGCACAGCTCAACTCCTCGATCGCTGCTGGTCAAGCAGCATCTCGCGGTCCGACGAAAACCCGCAGCGGCACCGACCGGGCGAGCGGGTGTGGTGGGCGGCTTCGGTCAGGGTGTGGCGGGCGTGGGGGCGAGGAACGAGCCCCGGGCGGGACCGAAGCCGCCCACCACACCCGCCACCGAGATGCCCCTATCCCTCCTGGTTCTTCTCCGCCGCGTCGGCCAGACCCGTCTTCAGCGCCTCGACGTCGCCGGTGGCGCTGAACTGGCTGACCGCCGAGGTGATGTCGGTGAGCCAGGCGATCGGCGTCGCCGCGCCGTGGGCCAGGGACGGGACGATCGTGTCGTTGGTCCACGACTCGATCGCGGTCTGCTGGTACTCCGGGTAGGCGCTGGCGTCGACGTCGGTGCGAGCCGGGATCGACCCCTTGGCCAGGTTGAACGCCTCTTGGCCCTCGGCGCTGGCGACCGTGGAGAGCCAGGCGCGGGTGCCGTCCTCGTTGGGCGCTCCGACGGGGAGCGTGAACGAGTCGGCCAGGAAGTCGAACACACCGTCGCTACCCGGGACCGGGAACGCGACGTAGTCGGTGCCGAGCACCTGCTGCTGCTCCTGGAACGCCGCCTCGGCCCAGTCGCCCATGACGTTGTAGGCGGCCGCACCGTCGATGATCTGCTGGGTGGCGTCGGGCCAGTCGAGGTTCTGCCGGTCGGTGTTGGTGTACGACAGCAGCTTCGCGTAGTCGTCGACCGCGCCCTGCACCTCGGCGGAGGTCCAGTCGGTCGACCCGTCCCAGAGCCCGATGTAGGCCTCAGGTCCGAGGTCGGCGAGCAGCACCGTCTCGAGCAGGTGGACCTGGGTCCAGTCGGTGGCCACCGAGAGGGCGGTCTTGCCCGTGGCCTTGACGGCGTCGAGCTGGGCGAACCAGTCGTCGAGCGTGGCCGGAGGCGTTGCCGGGTCGATTCCGGCCTCCTCCAGCACCGCCGGGTTGGCCCACACGACGTTGGCCCGGTGGATGTTGGACGGCACCGAGTAGATGGCGTCGTCGACGGTCAGCAGCTCGAGGAGGTCGGCCGGGAAGATGTCGTTCCAGCCGTTCTCCTCGTACAGACCGGAGATGTCCTGCAGTTGTTCAGCGGCGATGTAGTCGGACAGCTCCTTGCCGGCGTGGGCCTGGAACGTGTCCGGCGGGTCGTTGGTCTGCAAACGCGAGGCGAGCACGTTCTTCGCGTTGCTGCCGGCGCCGCCCGCGACCGCACCGTTGACGAAGGTGAAGTCCGGGTTCTGCTCGTCGAAGACGCCGACCAACGCGTCGAGGCCCGCCTTCTCGCTGCCTTCGGCCCACCAGGTGAAGACCTCGACGTCGCCTCCGCCGTCGCCGCCCCCGTCCGAACTGCCGTTGCCGCCGTCGTCGCCGCCGCACGCGGCCAGAGCGAGGCCGAGCGCGGCCACCCCTGCGATCACCGACGTTCGTCGCATGATGTTTGCCTCCCGTAGTCCCGGATCGTGGTCACGGCGACCTCGTAGGCGAGGCCGGGCGTGGTTTGTCAGTGAACGCCCGTCAGTTCATTGCCGTCAAGTGTTGAAGGCACCACTGAGTCCAGACCGTGACGTTGCGGTGCGCGCAGCGCCAGGGCCAGCGCGCCGAGCGACTCGGATCTGCGCCCCAGGGCCCCCGCCAGGATCTCGGTCGTTGCGCCGACGGCCGGGATCGCGTACCGCTGGACGGCCGCCCGCATCGGCTGGAGGAGAACGTCGCCCGCGGCCGCGAGCGACCCGCCCACCACGACCACGCTGGGGTTGAGCAGGTTGCACAGATTCGCCACCGCGACGCCCACGTGCCGCCCGACGTCGCCGATGACCCGGATGCAGGCGGCGTCGCCTTCGGCGGCCAGCCGGACGACGTCGGCGACGGTGAGATCGGGGCCGTGACTGCGGGCGAGCAGGTCGAGGACGATCCCGGCGGAGGCCATCGTCTCGAGGCATCCGCGATTGCCGCACCGGCACACCTGACCGTTCTCGTCCATGGTCAGGTGGCCGATCTCTCCGGCGGTGCCGATGTGGCCGCGATGCAGCTCCCCGCCGAGGACCAGACCAGCACCCACGCCGCTGGCGATCTTGATGTAGACGACATCCCGGTGACCGCGCGCCGCTCCCCAGGTGAGCTCGGCGAGCGCGCCGAGATTGGCGTCGTTGTCGACGGAAACCCCCATGCCAAGGCTGGCGCCGATCACCTCGGCGGCGTTGACGCCCACCCATTCCGGCAGGATCGAGGCCGAGCCGACAAGGCCGTCGCGCGCGTCGATCGGACCGGGCAGCCCCACCCCCACGCCGACGAGCGCGTCGGTGCCCACGCCGGCGGCGTCGAGCAACGAATGGAAGACCTCGACACCGATCTCGATGGCCTCGCTCGCCGGCACCCGCGGCGCCACGGCGACCTCGTGCTCGCCGAGCACCGAGTGCGACAGGTCGGCGAGGGCCACTCGCACGTGGCGACGGCCGAAGTCGATGCCGGCCGCTACCCCCGCGGCGCGGTCGAGGCTGACGGCCCGGGCTCGGCGGCCGCCGCTGATGGTGGTGGTGACGCGCAGCAGGCCGTCCGCGGACAGATCACGCACGATGTTGGACACGGTGGCGGCCGACAGACCGGTGACCCTCGCCAGCTCGGCCTGGATCAGCGTGCCGGAGCTGCGCAGGGCGTCGAGGACCAGCGCGCGGTTCGACTCGCGCAGAGCGCTCTGGGATCCGGCCCTCTTGCCGGGGATGGAGGGCATGCCCAACCGTCGCCGATGAGCGGCCTTGCCGTCAAGAGTCGAACACATGGATGTGTTTCGTTGCCGACTGCGTTCACGGTCGCGGATTTGAGCTCGCAGCGGTGTCCGGTGAGGTGTGCGCCTGCTCCCGAGCGTCCCATGGCTGGGCAGCGACCGCTGCCGGAACACCACAAGGCCTCTCCCCGCATCACCAGGCCTGCAGCCCTCGTGATGCGCCGAATGATCACGTGGACGTGATCATTCCGAGCAGGAAGGGAGGTGGAGGCTGGGGCGGTGGGCTACGCCGGTTCGGATTCGCGGATCCGCTGGCTGATCACCGCGGTCACGCCGTCGCCGCGCATCGACACCCCGTAGAGGGCATCGGCGATCTCCATGGTGCGCTTCTGGTGGGTGATGACGATGAGCTGGCTGTTCTCGCGCAGCTCCTCGTAGATGTCGAGCAAGCGGCCGAGGTTGGTGTCGTCGAGGGCGGCCTCGACCTCGTCGAGGATGTAGAACGGGCTAGGCCGGGCCTTGAACAACGCCACCAGGAACGCCACGGCCACCAGCGAACGTTCGCCACCGGACAGCAGCGAGAGCCGTTTGACCTTCTTGCCGGGCGGTCGGGCCTCGACGTCGATACCCGTGGTGAGCATGTCGTCGGGCTCGGTCAGGATGAGGCGGCCCTCGCCACCGGGGAACAGCCGGCCGAAGACGTGGGTGAACTCCCGCGCGGTGTCCTCGTAGGCCTGGGTGAAGACCTGCTGGACGCGGTCGTCGACCTCCTTGACGATGTCGAGGAGGTCCTTGCGGGTGCGCTTGAGGTCTTCGAGCTGCTCGGTCAGGAAGGAGTGGCGCTCCTCGAGTGCGGCGAACTCCTCCAGCGCGAGCGGGTTGACCTTGCCCAGGAGGGTGAGCGCTCGCTCGGCCGCCCGGCAGCGCTTGAGCTGCTGGTCGCGGACGAACGGGATGGGCTCGACGGGCTCGCCGTCGTCGCCCGGAGGCATCGGGATGGGCAGATCGGGGCCGAACTCGTCGACCAGTGTGGTGGCGTCGACCCCGAGCTCGTCGAGCGCCTTGGTCTCGAGCGCCTCGACCCGCATGCGCTGCTCGGCCCGGGCCAGCTCGTCGCGATGGACACTGGAGGTGATCTTCTCGAGCTCGGTGGCGAGGGCTCGTACCCGGTCGCGCTCGGCGACCAGCGCCGCCTCGCGTTGGGTGCGCGCCGCCTCGGCCTCGGTCTTCTCGGCCGCCGCCAGGGTGAGCGAGTGTTCGAGGCGCTGGAGGACGACCGCCGCACCGCGGGCCACGGCCCCGGCCACCTGGGCCTCGCGGGCGCGCTTCTCGGCCAGCTCCTTCTGCCGGGCCCGGGCCGCGCGCTCGTTGCGGGCGGCACGTTCGAGGCCGTCGGCGCGACCGCTGAGCGCTCGGACCCGCTCCTCGCCGGTACGCAGGCTCAGCCGCGCCTCGGTCTCGGCCTGGCGAGCAGCGCGTGCCTGTGCCGTCAGCCGGTCGCGCTCGTCGGTGGAGGGCTCGGCGTCGTCGTCGCCCGCGGCCTCCGCCGCGGTCAGGCGCTCCTCCAGCTCGGCCAGCCCGGAGAGGTCACGATCGCGTGCGGCCTCCGCCTGGGCCACCGCGGCGCCGAGCCGCTCGGACTCCTCGGCGGCGGACCGGGCGGCATGTCCCAGCCGGCCCAGCTGCTCGGCCACCGCGGACAGCTCGGCGTCGGACTCGTGCAGCTTGGACAGCGCGGCGATCTCGACGGCGGCGGCCTCGTCGCGGCGCTGGGCGGCGGCCGTCAGCGCGCGGCCCAGCTCCTCGGCGCGCCCGGTGGCCTCGGCCAGCCGGTCGGCGGCCTCGTCGACGGCGGCCTGCACCTCGAGCAGGCTCGGCGCACTCGCCGACCCTCCGTAGGCCCGGCCCCGGCCGAGAAGATCTCCCTCACGGGTCACGGCGTCGAGCCCCGGCATCTCGGCGACGAGCGCCCGGGCAGCCGGGAGGTCGTCGACCGCGACCACGCCGCTGAGCAGCGTGGACAGGGCGGGCTTGAGCTCGGCGGGTGCGGTGATGAGATCGACGACGTAGCGCAGCCCGGACGGCAGGGCCGGCCAGTCGTGATCGTCGTCGAACCGGCCGCCACCGACCAGCAACCCGGCCCGGCCGAGATCGTCCTCACGCAGCAGACGCAGTGCGGTGACGGCGTCGTCGACCGAGGCGACGGCCACGGCGTCGGCGGTGGCGCCGAGCGCGGTGGCGACGGCCGCCTCCCAGCCCGACTCGACCGCGAGCAGGGCGGCGACGGAGCCGAGCAGGCCGGACACGCGGTCGGAGGCGGCGAGCAACGCGGCCGAACCGTCCTTGCGCGACAACCCCATCTCGAGCGCCTCACGCCTCGCGGCCAGGGCGGCACGCTCGCGTTCGGCGGAGCGTTCCTCGTCCTTGAGTGCCGCGAGGACGTCGTCGGCCGCGGTGAGCGCGGCGGCCGCTCGTTCGTGTTCGGCGTCGAGGCCCTCCTCGCCCACCGAGAGCCCGGCGATGGTGGTCTCGAGGACGGTGAACTCGCGTTCGGCGTCGGCGGCTCGGCGCAGGGCCTCTTCGCGGGCGCTGCCGAGGCGACCGAGCTCGGCCTCGACGGCCGCCGCCCGACGACGCAACCCTTCGACCTGCCCGGACAGCCGGGCCAGCCCCTCGCGGCGATCCGACGCGGCACGCAGCAGAGTGGCCAGCCTCTTCTCCTCCGCCTCGGCCGCCTCCTCGCCGGCGCGACGAGCCGTCACGGCGGAGTCGAGGGCCTCGCGGGCTGCGGCGATCTGGTCGGCGAGGTCGCGCTCCTGGGCCCGGACGGACTCGGCCTCGCGCTCGAGGTCGTCGGGGTCGCGTCCGGACTGGCGGGTGTCGGCGTCGGCCACGGCGAGATGGCGGCTGCGCTCGGTCGCGAGGGAGGCGGTGCCGCGGACCCGCTCACGCAGGCTGGACAGGCGGTACCACGCCTCCTGGGCCTGGGCCAGGCGCGGCGTGGCCTCGGCGACCTCGACCTCGAGGCGGGACTCTTCGGCACGGGCCTGGTCGAGGGCCTGAGAGACCTCGACCTGCCGCTCGCGCAACGCGGTCTCGTCGGCGACCTCCTGCTGGAGGTTCGCCCGGGCCTGCACCAGCTCGTCGGCGAGCAGCCGCAGCCGGGAGTCGCGCAGATCGGACTGGATGACCGCGGCCTTGCGGGCCAGCTCGGCCTGCTTGCCGAGCGGCCCGAGCTGGCGACGCAGTTCGGCGGTGAGGTCCTGGACCCGGGTGAGGTTGGCCTGCATCGCGTCGAGCTTGCGGAGGGCCTTCTCCTTGCGTTTGCGGTGCTTGAGGACGCCCGCAGCCTCCTCGACGAACCCGCGGCGGTCCTCGGGGGTGGCCGAGAGCACGGCGTCGAGTTGACCCTGGCCGACGATGACGTGCATCTCACGGCCGATCCCGGAGTCGGAGAGCAGCTCCTGGACGTCGAGCAGGCGACAGCCCTGGCCGTTGATGGCGTACTCGGAGCCGCCGTTGCGGAACATCGTCCGCGAGATGGTGACCTCGGTGTAGTCGATCGGCAGCGCACCGTCGGTGTTGTCGATGGTGAGGACGACCTCGGCGCGGCCCAGCGCGGGACGC
>DATCVR010000171.1:0-2200 GCA_036566745.1 Jiangellaceae bacterium
AGGGCGCCACGCACGGAGGCGATGGTCGAGCCCTTCTGGCCGATGGCGACGTAGACGCAGCGGACCTGCTTCTTCGGGTCGCCGGAGCGCCAGTTGTCACGCTGGTTGATGATCGTGTCGACGGCCAGGGCGGTCTTGCCGGTCTGACGGTCACCGATGATCAGCTGACGCTGGCCACGGCCGATCGGGGTCATCGCGTCGACGGCCTTGTAGCCGGTCTCCATCGGCTCGTGCACCGACTTACGGGCCATGACGCCCGGAGCCTGCAGCTCAAGGGCGCGGCGGCCGGACGTCTCGATCTCGCCGAGGCCGTCGATCGGGTTGCCGAGCGGGTCGACGACTCGGCCGAGGTAGCCCTCGCCGACGGCCACGGAGAGGACCTCACCGGTACGGGAGACCGGCTGACCCTCCTCGATGCCGCTGAACTCACCGAGGACGACGCAGCCGATCTCGCGCTCTTCCAGGTTGAGCGCGAGGCCGAGGGTGCCGTCCTCGAACTTCAGCAGTTCGTTGGCCATGGCCGAGGGCAGACCCTCGACCTTCGCGATGCCGTCGCCGGCAAGGGTGACCGTACCGACCTCCTCGCGCGAGGCCGCGTCCGGCTTGTACGACTGGACGAAGTTCTCCAGCGCGTCCCGGATCTCCTCCGGCCGGATCGTGAGCTCCGCCATCTGGGTTCCCTGCTCTCCTTGTTGGGCCCGAAGTTTCACTTTGGGGGTCTGGGGGCGACCCCCAGGATTCTTCATGTACGGCCCAACCAGGGCCGTCGTAAGTACGTACTGCTATGAAGTTGCTGTCAGCCCGCCAGGCGGCGGCCGGCGTCCTCGATGCGGTCCGCGATGGAGCCGTTGATGACCTCGTCGCCGACCTGCACCCGGATCCCGCCGAGGACCTCGGGGTCCACGTCGAGGTTGAGGTGCATCTGGCGGCCGTAGAGCTTCGCCAGGGCACCGCCCAGACGCTGCTTCTGCTGGTCGCTCAGCGGAACCGCCGAGGTGACGACGGCCACCATGCGGTCCCGGCGCTCGGCGGCGAGCTTGGACAGGGACTCCAGTCCCGCCTCCAGGCTACGTCCCCGGGGCGCGGCCACAAGGCGCGTCACCAGACGCTCGGTCGTCGCATCCGCGCGGCCGCCGAGCAGGCTGCCGAGCAGCTCACGCTTGGCCGTGGCCGTTGCGGCGCGGTCGGTCAGCGCGGCGCGCAGCTCGGTGCTCGAGGCGACGATCCGGCCGAACCGGAACAGCTCGTCCTCGACGCTGTCGAGCTTGCCCCGCTGCTGCGCGGCGGTGAGGTCGGCGGCGTCGGCCAGCTCCTCCAGCGCGTCCACCAGGTCACGCGAGCGCGACCAGCGGGAGCGCACCATGCCGGACACCAGGTCGGTGGCGGGGCCTCCGACCTGCGTGCCGATCAGGCGCTGGGCCAGTTCGGCCTTGGCCTCGCCGGGCTGCGCCGGGTCGGTCAGGACCCGACGCAGCGACACCTCGCGGTCGAGCAGCGCGGTGACGGCGGCCAGCTCGTCGGCGAGCGAGCCGGCGTCCACGGACGTGTTGTCCGTCAGCGCGTCGAGACGCTCGCGTGCGGCTGCCAGGGCATCGCGGCTCGCTCCGTTCATCGCGCGGCCTCGGCCTTCTCCTCGAGGTCGTCGAGGAAGCGGTCGATCACGCGGCTCTGCCGGGCGTGGTCCTCGAGGGACTCACCGACGAGCTTGCCGGCCAGGTCGGTGGCGAGCTTGCCGACGTCCTGGCGCAGCGCGGACGCGGCGGCCTTGCGGTCGGCCTCGATCTGCGCGTGACCGGCGGCGACGATCTCCTCGCGCTGCCGCTGGCCTTCCGCGCGCATCTCGGCGATGAGCGTGGCGCCCTGCTCCTGCGCCTCCTGGCGCAGACGCGCTGCCTCGTGGCGGGCCTCGGCGAGCTGTGCCTTGTACTGCTCAAGGACGCTCTGGGCCTCGGTCTGCGCGGCCTCGGCCTTCTCGATACCGCCCTCGATGGCCTCGCGACGCTCTTCCAGAACCTTGTTGATGTTCGGGAGGAGCTTCCAGGCGAGGAAGCCGAAGACGATGACGAAGGCGATCAGGCCGATCACGAGCTCTGGGATCGGCGGGATGAGGGGGTTTTCTGCCTCCTCAGCCGCCAGCTGAACCAGGGGGCTCATATCAGTGCCTTTCGTCGAAAGGGGCGGTCCGACGTCTGGGTCAGGA
>DATCVR010000172.1:0-16680 GCA_036566745.1 Jiangellaceae bacterium
GACGAGCGCTACAGCATGGTTCTCGATCCCGAGGCCGGCCGGTGCTGTGTGCGAGCGGTTCCGCGGAACTCCCAGGCCCACCCTCGAAGGCCCGACCCGGCTGATCGTCAGGACGCGCCGCATCCGGCCCCGCCGGAAGGAACCCGATGACGAAGCTGCAACGCCTGTTCGCCGAGCACGGCCAGAGTCCCTGGCTGGACAACCTCACCCGCGCCTACCTGCGCGATGGCACCCTTGCTCGCCTGGTCAGCGAGGGTATCCGCGGCGTGACGGCAAATCCGACGATCTTCGCCAAGGCCATCGAGTCCTCGACCGACTACGACGACCAGTTCGCATCGCTGACCACGGCCGGCTCCGCGGTCGAGGACGCCTACTGGGACCTGGTCGTCGCTGACGTGACGGCCGCTCTGGGTGTGCTGCGTCCGGTGTATGACATCGCCCACGGCGCAGACGGGTTCGTGTCGGTCGAGGTCGCCCCCGAGCTGGCGCGAGACACCCCGGCGACCATCGCTGCCGCGCGCGCGTTGCACGAGCGGATCGAGCAGCCCAACCTGCTGGTGAAGATCCCGGCGACCGCCGAAGGCATCCCGGCAGTCGAGGCGATGATCGCCGAAGGTCGCAGCATCAACATCACCCTGATCTTCTCCCTGGCGCGCTACGCCGAGGTCATCGAGGCGTACCTAGCCGGCCTGGAGGCGTTCAGCGGCAGCGGCGGCGACCCGTCGCGAGTGCACAGCGTCGCCTCGTTCTTCGTCAGCCGGGTCGACACCGAGGTCGACCAGCGCCTGGACGCGATCGGCACCGGCGAGGCGCTGGAATTACGCGGCCGTGCCGCCCTCACCCAGGCCAAGCTCGCTTACCAGCTCTACGGGGAGCAGTTCTCCGGTGAGCGCTGGGAACACCTGGCCGGCCTGGGCGCACGAACCCAGCGGCCGCTGTGGGCTTCGACATCCACCAAGAACCCCGCCTATCCCGACACCACGTACGTCGACGAACTCATCGGGCCCGACACCGTCAACACCCTGCCCGAGACCACCATCGCCGCCTTCGAGGACCACGGACGGCTGGCCCGCACCATCGACGCCGGCGTGGCCGAGGCAGCCGAGGTGATGCGGCAGCTGGCCGCCATCGGCATCGACCTGGACGACGTGGGCCTGACCCTGGAGGCCAATGGCATCGCCAGCTTCCACGAGTCCTTCCAACACGTCCTCGCGAGCCTGGACGCCAAGGCGCGCCAGCTCAGCCACCGCTGAGACCTCCTAAGTCACTGTGGGGTCTGCTGCACGAGTAGGTGACATCGGTCTCAGGCGGCGAGTGCGACTTGAGGGGTGTTCGACATCCTCCAGCGGCACCCCTCGGCACCACACATCAGATGTCACGTGCGCGAAATTCCGCTTGGTCGAAGTCGAAGAACGGTGCCACCTGGTCCCGATACGTTGCCAGGTTCGTGGCGAAGCTCAGGTCAGCTGAGGGCGTCGGCTTCCAGAGCAAGGAAGAGGTCGACCCTTCCATCGGTCTTTCGGACATCGCGTCGGGTGAGCTCCGCAAGCTTTCCCAGCCGGTTGCGGAGCGTGTTGACATGGATGTGCAGTCGCTCAGCGGTCGCGCCGTAGTGGCCGTCCATCTCGAGGAACGTCCGGAGCGTGGTCTCGAGGTCCCCGTCGCGATCATGCGTCCGAAGGTTGCCGAGAACGCCACGCGAGAACCGTGCGAGAGCATCCCGGTCGAGCATCGCGACCAGCAGGCGGTGGCTGTCCACGTCGCCGAACTCTTGCACCACTGGGCCGTCGGCCTGGGCCTGCATGGCCCGGCAGGTTTCCCGCGCCTGCGTGAGTACGACGCCGAGGCCGACCAACGTTGAGCTCACCCCGCCGATCGCGACCAGCACGCGGCCGACGCTTCGGGAGCGGAAGATCCCGCGCTGGAGCTCCTCTCCGACCGCGCGGAGGGACATGTGTCCCTCCTTCGGCCACGAGACGAAGGCAATCGTCTCCCGTGAGCCGGCGACAACCAGCGCTGCGAGTCCCTGGTCGAGCAGGAGATCGGCGACCGTCTCGGCGTCGTGGGACAGCCGCCCGGGAGGAGCAGCCGGCCCCGCGATGACCAGGACCGCGACAGGCCAGGTCGGATCGACACCGAACGCGCGCAGGCGCTCGGCGACATCCGCCTCGCGACTCGGGCCCGCCTGCACCATGTCGAGGACCTCTGCCGCGAAGCGCTGCTCGATGGCGTGCACGGCCTGTTGCTTGGCCACCTCGAGGCTGAGGTACGTGCTGGCCTGCTCGAGTGCGGTGACCTCGCTGGGCAGCAGGTCACGGTACGCGCGGAGGCAGAAGAGACCGGCCTCGACGTCTCCGACGGCGGCGACGAGGAAGAGCGAGGCGGTCGTCCCGTCGAGCTCGGCCTCTAGGGGAGGTGGGTGCCGAGCGAGGGTGCGCGTCGCGTCTCTCAGCTCGGCGGAGGAGAGGTCCGCACCCGCTCCCGCCAGCTGGCGGCCCGTCCGGTCGACCACCACCAGCGGCAGGTCGTGCTCCCGTCGGACGACCTGGAGGATGCCAGCGGCCCCAGCCCCACGGGAGATCGCGGCGGCCAGTGCACCGCTGCGCCGTACCGTCCCGGTGAGCTCGCTGAGGCGGGATTCGGCGAGCAACGTCGCCGCAGCACGGGTGATCGCTGTGAAGGGCACTTCGATGGAGATCTCGGCGAGCGGGAGACCGGCGCGGCGGCACGCCGCGATCAGGGCGAGCGGTGTGGTCGGCGTTTCGCTGCGCAGCCCGAAGACGATGCCAGCGGCGTCGGCTCGAAGTACCGCTTCGACGAAGGACTCCGGGTCCGCGTCGTGGAGCCAGAGGCCGTTGGTGAGGACGAGCTCGCCCGGACGGACATACGGCGCGGGGTCGGCCAACTCGGTGTTGTGCAGCCAGAGCAGCTCCCGATCGGCTCCCTCTCCATCTCCCCGGACGAGCAGGGTGAGCTCGAGTTCGGGCTGCTCCAGCAGGCGACCCAACGACAGCATGCCTGTGATTATCCACCGTCTCCTCGGCGATGTCTGGCGACATCTCCAGTGACCGGGCTCGGCGGCTGCTGGTGTTCTAGGCGACTCACGGCACGCCGCACCCGGAAGGACACGTCCTTGACCGCCATCACCCTCGCCGCCCGAACCGGCCGGGCGTTCCGGCTCGTCGCGGGCGACGCGATCGCCATCGTCAACCCGTTCGGCCAGCAGGTGGTCGACACGTGGGCGATCAGTGCGGACGAGCCGGCAACGGTGCTGTCGATGGCGCATACGCGGATGGCGAACGGGCGGCTCGCCGTCCAGGCCGGGGATGCCTTGGTCGGGTCCGACCGCGAGCCGCTGCTGGTCATGGAGTCCGACACATCCGGCAGTCTCCACGACACCCTGATCCCGGCCTGTGACGCGGCCCGATACCGACAGCTCGGCGCGGTCGGCTACCACGCCAACTGCGTCGCCAACTTCCGCGAGGCTTTGCTGGACGTCGATGTCCTTTCCCCCAGCCATGTTCCCCAGCCGCTCAACCTCTTCATGAACGTCCCCATCGGTGCCGGAGGCACGCTCGGCATCGAACCGCCAGTGAGCCGGCCTGGCGACAGCGTCACGCTGCGCGCGGTACGACACCTTGTCCTGGTGTTATCGGCCTGCCCGCAGGATCTGGCTCCGACCAACGGGGCACTCCACGAGCCTCGTGACGTCGAGCTGCGGTTGCGGTCAGCGCTCGACCAGACGACCGGCCGGCGATGACGGTGGGCTACGTGACGCGTCAGCCAGCGTCGAACGACGTAGCGCTTGGCCTGGCCTCGAACGGTACGTCGACCGTCAACGCGCGGGTCCTGGCCGTCCGCATCGTCGCCGACCAGCAGGTGTTGTCGTGATCGCCGGGCTGCTGTCGCGCTTCGGCCGCGGGGAGGACACGCCGGCCGGGGTGCTCGAGGATATCCTCCGGCGGCACCGGGCCGAGGACCACGTGTTCATCAGCCTCGCTGCCAACGAAGCGCGAACACAGGCCGCATCGGCCACCGAGCGCTGGCGGTCGGGACGCCCCGCTGGCTACCTCGACGGGCTTGCGGTGGCGATCAAGGACTGCGTCGACGTGGTCGGCCTGCGCACCACGAACGGCTCGGTCGTCGACGCGTCGCCGGATCCGATCACCCGCGACGCCGGCATCGTCCGGGTCTTGAGGGAGCGCGGCGCCGTCACGATCGGCAAGACGAACCTCAGCGAGCTGGCCTTCTCAGGCGTGGGCATCAACCCTCACTACGGCTCACCGGTGAACCCGCTCTCGGGCCACGAGCCGCTCGTCACAGGCGGCTCCTCCTCGGGATCGGCCGCGGCGGTCGCGACTGGGCAGGTGCCGCTCGCCATCGGGACCGACACCTCCGGCTCGGTGCGGGTCCCCGCCGCGTTCTGCGGAATCGTCGGCTACAAGGCGTCCGAGGGTCGCTACCCTCACGACGGAGTAAGAACGCTTTCGTCGACTCTCGACACCCTCGGGTTCCTCACACGAAGCGCGGCCGACCTCGGGCTCGTCGTCGCCGCCCTTGAGCCCGGGTCCGGCTTGTCCGGCCCCGGGGCAACTCGTCCGGTCCGCCTGGCGGTGCCGGAGGACCACGAGGTCGTCGCGGACGCCACCCCGGCGGTTGCTGCCTGGTTCCACGACCAGCTCGAGGAGCTCGCGGCGCTCGATGGCGTCCGGGTCGAGCGGCGCGCGCTGCCCGTGCTCGCTGAGGCCCAGGAGCTGATGGACACCTACGGCACGCTGGTCGCGGCCGAGGCGTTCTCCGGCTACGGCCAGTTGCTCGATGGTCCGTCGGAGGGGCTACTCGACCCGGCCGTCGCGCGTCGACTTCGCTACGCGTCGACCGTGGGTCGCACGATCGGGCCGGTCCGGGTGCGCATGGCGGAGTTGCGGGAGCGGTTGGCGGTCGAGCTCGCGGGCGCCCTGCTTCTCTGCCCGACCGTGAGGTGTCTACCGCCGTCGGTCGCCCAAGTCACCGCCTCCGACGACGTCTTCGACCAGTGGAACGCCCGGATCTTGCGGACGACCATGCTGCTCAGCTACCTCGGCATGCCGGGAGTGAGCGTGCCGCGGGGTCTCGGTCGCCAACACGGTCTCGGCCTCCTCGTGTCCGCCCCTTCCGGCTACGACCACGCCGCCATCCGAGCCGCCCAGCTGCTCGACGACCGTCCACGAACACCCGAGAACCACCGTTGAGAGATCGGAGATCACTCCATGCAGGACACATCTGACCGGCACCCCGCCCTACAGTCCCGTTCCCTCGGGTCGCTGGAGCTGGCCAACCGGTTCGTGGTTGCGCCGATGACGCGCACGTCGGCGACGCCGGACGGCGCGCCGACCGAAGCGATGGCCGCCTATTACGCCGAGTTCGCCGCTGGTGGTTTCGGGCTGGTCATCACCGAGGGCATCTATCCCGACGCCGCCTACAGCCAGGGCTACGTCAACCAGCCCGGGCTGGTGACGAAGGAGCATGTCAACGGTTGGCGGGCGGTGACCGCTCGGGTGCACGCCGAGGGCGGCAGCATCGTCGCCCAGCTGATGCACGCGGGCGCGCTGTCCCAGGGCAACCGCTACCGTGACGAGACCCTTGCCCCGTCGGCGGTTCAGCCCCACGGGGGCATGATGCCTGCCTACGGCGGCAGCGGCCCTTGGCCGATGCCGCGCGAAGCGACTCACGACGACATCGCTGAAGTGATAGAGGGGTTTGCAGCCGCGGCCCGCAACGCCGTCGAAGCCGGCTTCGACGGCATCGAGGTACACAGCGCCAACGGTTACCTGCTCGACCAGTTCGTCACGGCGTACACCAACCTCCGCTCCGACGGGTACGGCGGCCCGATGGCCAATCGCATCCGGCTGACAGCCGAGATCGTCGAGCGCATCGCTGCCGAGGCGCCGGCGGGCTTCATCGTCGGTGTCCGTGTATCGCAAACGAAGGTCAACGACATCGTCTACCGCTGGTCAGGCGGCGCCGAGGACGTCGTCGTCATCGCCCAGGCGCTTGCGAAGGCGGGCGCCGACTACATCCACGTGGCCAGCGAGGGGCGCTCGTGGTTCGAGACTGCGCAGCTCGAAGACGGGACGACTGTCACCGGCCTGGCTCGAGAGGTGTCCGGCCTGCCGGTCATCGCCAACGGAGGTATGCACGACGGTGACCAGGCCGCCCGGGTGCTCACCGAGGGACACGCCGACTTCCTTGCCATCGGGCACGTCGCCCTCTCGAACCCCGACCTGCCCCAGCGCCTGGCCGCCGGCGACGAACTAGTCGAGTTCGACTCGGCAATGCTGCGGCCGGATGTCACAATCGCGTCCAGCATCCGGTGGCGACAGGCGGGCTGAGCATGGACGCAGACGGGGGCGCATGGCGCGCCGGATCCGACGTAGTAGCGACGCTGACCTTCGACGTCGACGCTGAGACCCCCGTGCTCGCGTCGGGTGGCCGCTTCTCCCGGCACCTGACAACCATGTCGCACCAGGCGTACGGGCCCGACGTGGGCGTGCCGCGGATCTTGGACCTGCTCGATCAGCTCGAGGTGCCGGCGACCTTCTTCGTGCCGGGCTGGGTGGCCGAGAAACGGCCCCACTTGGCTGCCAGCATCGTCGAGCGTGGCCACGAGGTGGGGCACCACTCCTACAGCCACCGCTCGGCTACCGAGCTGACGGCCCAGGCGCAACGCGACGACTTCGGGCGGGCGCTCGAGGTGTTCGCGGGCCAGGGCATCGAGGTGACCGGACACCGTGCCGCCATGTGGCACACGACCACCACCACGATGGAGCTGCTGGCCGAGCATGCAATGGCCTACGACTCCTCGATGATGGGCGACGATCGCCCCTACCTGCTCAAGCTCGGCGACAATGACGTCGTCGAGCTCCCGGTGCACTGGTCGCTCGATGACTGGGAGCAGTATGCCTTCCTGCCGGAGCCGCATGTGGGCAGCACCATCGAGGCGCCGTCGAAGGTCCTCGACATGTGGCGCGCAGAGCTCGAGGGGATGACCGAACACGGATGCCTCTTCAACCTGTGTCTCCACCCCTTCCTCACCGCCCGTCCTGGCCGGCTGGCCGTCATACGACGCCTGGTCGACTGGGCCCTTGAACGGGGCGGCATTTCCTTCGAGCTGTGTCGTGACGTCGCGGCCAGGGTGGCAGCGGTCGGCGGGGTGCGCGAGGTGCACGTCGCGGACACCGAGATCGACCCGGAGACCTACCCGGACTGACGATGTTCCACACCGCAAGGCGCCCGGCAGGCTTCTCGCCGGGCGCTTTCGCGTTGGGCGGCGTGCACCAGCACCGAAGGAGAACCTCCACCTTCTGCCGGCGCATCCTGTGTGAATCTCCACTGACGGCCCTCGTGGGCCGGTGGTTCAGTGGCGCTCATCACATCAGGAGGACCGCCATGACCAGATCGCCGTCGGCCCCGGCTCGCGAAAGCGAGGCAGTTCGCTTCGACGCCCATGGCATCGAGCCCATTCCCGCGGGATCGCGTGATTCGACGCCCGCCGAACAGTTCTGGATCTGGTTCGGCGCCAACCTGGCCCCGGTGAACTGGGTTCTGGGTGCCCTCGGCATCGTGCTCGGACTGAGCCTTCTTGAGACGGTCCTCGTGGTGGCGCTCGGCAATGTCGTCGGGTGCGCGCTGTTCGGGTTGTTCAACGTGATTGGCCACCGCACTGCCGTGAACCAAATGGTGCTCGGCCGAGCGCCGTTCGGACGACGCGGCAGCGTCGTGCCAGGCCTGATCCAGGGTCTCCTCACGATGGGCTGGGTGGGCGTCAACACCTGGGTCGTTCTCGACCTCGCGCTCGGCGTGCTCGCGGAACTCGGCATCGAGAGCGGAACCATCCTGAAGTACCTCGTCGCTGCGGTCATCATGCTCACCCAGCTCGGGCTTGCGCTCTACGGCTTCTATGCCATCCGCACGTTCGAGAAGTACACCGTGCCTGCCACCGCGGTGGTCATGGTGGTGATGACCGTGGTCGCGCTGTCGCAGGT
The DNA here is from genome assembly GCA_036566745.1 of Jiangellaceae bacterium. GTDB lineage: Bacteria > Actinomycetota > Actinomycetes > Jiangellales > Jiangellaceae > DATCVR01. The sequence goes on from DATCVR010000172.1 coordinate 8,025, forward strand.
GAGCATCGACTGGACCACCGGCCAGGCCACCACCAACGCCGACAAGGTCACCGCCATCACGCAGCTCGTCACCGCGATCGGTGTCGGCTGGGGCATCTCGTGGATCCCTTACTCGGCTGACTACAGCCGCTTCGTGCGCCGGGACGCCACCGACAAGTCGGTGTTCTGGGCCTCTGCCGCCGGCATGTACGTCCCGACGGTGTGGCTGGCCGTGCTCGGTGCCTGCCTCGCCAGCGCTGGCAACGGCGGAGATCCCGCCGAGCTGGTGATTGCCGCCTTCGGCGTGATGGCCATCCCCGTCCTGCTTCTGATCATGCACGGACCGGTGGCGACGAACATCCTTAACCTCTACTCCTGCTCTCTCGCCGCGCTGTCGGTCGGCGTCCGCGCGGCGCGCTGGAAGGTCACCCTCATAGCAGGAGCTGTGGCATCCGTCGTGCTCGTCACCTTCGTGAGCGCCGAAGACTTCGCCCACGCGTTCGACCACTGGATGCTGTCGATCCTGGTCTGGATCAGCCCGTGGGCCGCCATCGTGCTGGTGGACTTCTTCATGGTCCGTCGGGGCCGGCTGGACGAGGCCGACCTGTACCGCGACGGCTCTGACTCACCGTTCGGCTCGGTCAACACCATGGGCATGGTGAGCCTCGCCGTCGGTATCGTCGCGGGTTGGGCCTGGCAGTACGGACTGGTGCCGGTCATGCAGGGCCCGCTCGCCCGGCTGATGAACAACACGGACCTGTCGTGGCTGTCCGGCGGCCTCGTCGCCGGCGTTCTCTACCTGGTCTTGTCACGCCGTTCGGCGACGGCCGACGATGTGCTGCCAACCACGGTCCCTGAGGCTGCGAGGTAAGGGATCACGGAGCCATGCCAGGAAAGAGGATCCGACGTTGGCCACGCCGACAGGCCAGCGACACATTCGAAAGACGCAGTCCATGGCAGCTGGCACGATCAACCACTCGCGATCCGTCTCGCCGCGACCGCCTACCCGATTCGTGATCACCGTGGGTGTCCTGGTGGCGATCTGGAGCGCGATCTTCGCGGGCATAAGCGTCTGGTTCGAGGTGACTGACAAGTTCGCTACGGGTCCCCACGCAGCCGACGCCGACGCTCTATCGGTGATGAACTGGTACGTCACCGTTGTGAAGCTGATCGGCGTGGCTGCCGCCGTGCTCGCTCTCCGTCCACCGCACAGACATATCGGGCCACGGACCGTCGGCACGGTCCTGTGGGCAGCATTCTCGACGGTCACGATCTACGTTGCGGGCAGCGTGGCTCAAGCGGGGGCCATACTCGCCGGCGTCGCTGGTGCTGCCGATAGCCTCGACGCATCGTCGATCGGTTACGTGATCGCGTTTCTCCTCGCCGCTGCGGGCTTCGGGATTCTCGCCGTGTCGTACTCCCGGGCATGGGCCTCGGCAAGCGCGAACTCATCCTCGGGGTCTGCGGAGCGCCACTTGTGTTGGGCAGCATCCTCATCGTCCTGCCTTCGCTGCTCAGGGCCATAGGACTGCTGTCGTCCTGAGCGGCAGGACATCACCTGACGTGGGGCACGCACGCTCGCACCCACCGCCGCCGGGAGGTCCAGGGCAGCGGCGTCACGGACGCGGGCCTGAGGCCGGTTGCATCGGACGGGACTCACTGAGGTGATCGGCCGCCGTCAGGATCAGCTCGGCATCCTTGACCGGAGGATAGATCAGCTCGGTGTTCACCATGCGCTTGACGTCCTTGGCCGCCTCCCCCACCGCACGCACCTCACGCTCGTAGCCCTCCGTGTAGACCGCTCCGGCCGCACCGAGGTCGAGACAGGTGACATAGGGGTCTCCGCGGAAGTCCAGCAGAGGAATGCCGAGCAGGTCGGCGACCGCGTTATGCCCGGCGTGCTTGCCGTGCTGGTGGGCGTACTGGCAGCTCTGTGGGGCCAGCAGTCCCGCAGCCACCGTCACCGACGCCACGTCGCCCGCAGCGAGTACGTCGGGCAGTCCGGCCACGAACATCTGGGGAGTCACGACGAGGCGACCGAGGGTGTCGCGGTCGGCGCCGAAGCCGTCGACCGGACCCTGGGCCCGCATGCCTCCTGACCACACGACCGTCTCGGCGTCGAGGCGCGAACCGTCAGCCAGGGTCACGCCTCGCTCGTCCAGCGCAGCTACGGTCGTTCCGAGCAGGAGCTCGACACCCGTAACCTCGAGTGCGTCCAGCACGGCCGCCCGGGGACCTTCGCCGAGCTCCGGCGCGACCGCGTCGGCCCGCTCGACCAGGAGCACGCGCACCTCCTCCCGAGCGCCGGCGGCCTCGGCGCGCCGACCGAGCCGCTCCACCAGCTCGGTGGCCACCTCCAGGCCGACGAAACCCGAGCCCACGACGACGGCGGTGAACCGACCGGGGCTCGTCGAACCGGCGCGCTGGTCGAGGTGCCGCTCGAGTGCGTCGGCCGCTAGCACTGTGTCGACATCGTGGAAGTGCTCGGCACCGGGCACGGGGGGCCGCGGCACCAGCCGGCTTCCGGTCGCCAGGACGAGCCGGTCGTAAGCCAGCTCGCTCGGCGCATCCATACCCGTCACCGACAGGAGACCGCCGGCGGGATCGATGTCGCTCACGGTCCCCTGCACCCGGCGGACTCCGATCGGTCCGAGGACGTCGTCGAGCGGTACCGTCATCGACGCGGGGTTCTCCTCGTACAGACGGGGGCGGATGACCATGTCCGCCGACGGTGCGACCAGGGTGACGGCGATCTCGTCAGCGCTGCGGCCTGCCTCGATGCGAGTTCGGACAGCAGCGGCCGCGCTCCACACGGCTGCGAAACCCCCACCGACGACGACGATTTCCGACACGATTGTTCCTCCATGGAAGTGATGCTGCGCTGGCGGTTGAACCCCGCTGGGGTGCTGCGGGCCAGACGGGTGGCGGGCTGGTCACCAGCGTCGCCGACTCGTAAGAAGGCTGACGGATCTGCCTCGGGTGCCAAGATCAGGCCGTGAAGGACTCCGGTCCGAACCGGCCGACCGCGATGAACACGGCCAGCGCGACATAGACGAGGTTGACCATCACCAGCTTGAACTGTCCCAGGCGCCCGTGGGCGATCATCGCTCCGATCATCAGGACGATCCAGCACACCGCGGTCACGGGCACCATGACCGGTGCCACGTCCACGATGGGCGGCACGATGAGGCCGATCGCGGCCAGCAGCTCGATCAGGCCGAGAGTTTTGACGAACGTCGGGCTGACGGTGCGGGTCCAGGCGGCACCTTCGTGCTGCTGAAGCTTCTCCTTCGGAATGAGGGTCTTGGTGAAGCCGCTCACGACTGCGACCAGCGCCAACAGCCCGGCCGCAATCCAGAGGATGGTGTCCATGTGTCTCCTTGAAGGTGTGTGTTTCGGTCGGCGCGGATGCCGCCCGCTCGTCCCTTGAGACGAGAGAGCCCGTTCGGCTGTGACTTGGTCGGCCTCACCACACCTATGGGACGCGTCACACTTGGTCGGCACGGACCGCTCGGACGGAGCCGTACACCCGTACAGAACGTCGGACTCGTGCGAGCGCCGTCAGGAGGACGCGGAAAGGTCGGATGGACGTACGCCATGGGATGAAACGACGTCGTGGCGAGATCGGGAGACCACGCCGCAGGGCACGCTGAGCCTGTAGACGTGCTGATGTTTTGATGTCGTGGACGGCCGTTCTCGCGGTCGAACGTGACTGACCCGAAGATCTCGCCCGGATCGACCTTCGCCCTTCTTGTTCCGACGCTGCTGAGCCGACACCCACGTCGGAACGGATACGACGAACCACAGAACTGGAGCTACGAGTGCGCGCGTTGTTGTCGACGTATGGATCACGCGGGGACGTCGAGCCGATGGTCGCCCTCGCAGTACAGCTGCAGCGAAGGGGCGCCGACGTCCGGATGTGCGCACCGCCAGACCGGGAGTTCGTCGACCTGCTGGCTCGGGAACGCGTGCCGCTCGTGCCGTTCGTCAAGCCATGGCGGTCCTGGGAACGCCCGCCCACGGCTGAAGAACGCCACCAGCGTGTGACTGACTTCATTGCCGCGCAGTACGACTGCGTGGCCGAGGCCGCAGTGGGCTGCGACGTGGTCGTGGCGACCGCGATGTCGCAGTTCGTCGGCCCCTCGGTGGCAGAGAAGCTGGGCCTCCCGTACTACTACGCGCTCTTCTGCCCTGACGTGCTCGACGGCTTGGATGGCCGCGGCTTCAACGAGCTGTTCAAGGAGCCGCTCGACGACCACCGCGCTTCGGTCGGACTGCCGCCCGTCAGCGACGTCGGCGAGTTCATGTTCAGTGCTCACCCGTTGCTTGCCGCCGACCCCGTCCTGGCCCCGTGGCGCGGGGCCGCCGGCCTTGGTGTCGTACAGACTGGTGCATGGGCACTCCAGGACGACCGCCCGCTCCCGGCGGACCTACTAACCTTCCTCGACGGCGGCGAAAAGCCGGTGTATGTCGGTTTCGGCAGTATGCGAACGGTCAACGAGGACAGCGCGCGGGTTGCCGTCGCGGCGATCCGCGCACAGGGCCGCCGAACGGTCATCGGGCGCGGCTGGGCAGGACTGGACGTGATCGACGGCCAGTCCGACTGCTTCGTCGTCGAAGAGGTCAACCACCAGAAGCTCTTCAACCAGGTGGCTGCCGTGGTCCATCACGGTGGCGCAGGAACGACGACCACAGCCTTCCGGGCAGGCACCCCCCAGGTGGTGGTGCCGCAGGGCGGTGATCAGGCGTACTGGGCCGGCCGTGCGAGCGAACTCGGCGTCGGCGTGGCCCACGACGGCCCGACACCCACGTTCGAGTCTCTGGCGGACGCGCTGAGCGCCGCGCTCATCCCCGAGACTCGCGCACGAGCAGCCGCCATGGCCGCTGAATACCGCATGGACGGCGCGTCGACGGCTGCGCAGCTGCTTCTCGCTGGCGACCCGGCCGGGCGGTGAGGACTTCTCTCCCAAGCCGGCAGCGGTCGCCCGCACGTGTGGCGCATTCGAGGAGCGACACAGTGTTGCGGGCGGAGCAATATCCTCACCATCCTCGAGTTCGCCACCATCGACGAGGTCCGCGAGTACCTCGCCCACCGCATCGGGCGCTCCCGGGTGTGCACCGCGTCCAGACGGAGATCGTCTCGCGATGGGTCGAACGAGCCGGCGTACTCCTGATCTGCCGCTCCTGATCTCGGACGACATCCGCCGGGCCCGCTGTTGCGTTCGAGCGCGCTCGAACGCCTAGCGTCGCCGCCATGACAACGACGGAGACCTTCACGTGGGTCATCACAGGTGCGTCGCGTGGATTCGGTCGCGCGATCGCGGAAACGGCGCTGGGAAAGGGCGATGCTGTCGTCGCGGCAGTGCGCCGCCACGAGGCCGTGGCAGATCTGTCGGCGCGGTTTCCCGACAGGTTCGCCTCCGTGGAGTTCGACGCTCGCGACTCAACGCTGGCCCGCCCGCTCGTCCGCACGGCGCTGGACCGTTTCGGTCGCGTCGACGTCCTGGTCAACAACGCCGGGCGGGGACTCGTGGGCGCCGCCGAGGAGGTCAGCGAGGCGGGGCTCCGAGAAGCGATGGACCTGCACTTCTTCGTTCCGGCGGCGCTCGTGCGGGCGGTCCTGCCCGTGATGCGCAGCCACGGGAGCGGCACGATCGTGCAGATGAGCAGTCAGGGCGGACGACTGTCCTTCCCAGGCGTGGGTGCCTACTCGGCAGGGAAGTTCGCCCTCGAAGGCTGGTCGGAGGCGCTGGCCGGCGAGGTCGCACCGTTCGGCGTTCGGGTCATGATCGTCGAGCCGAGCCGGTTCCGTACCGACTTCAACGCGCCCGGCACCTTGGCCGTGGCCGAGGCCTACTCGGTCTACCGCGACATGCTGGCGGCGGTCCGCGCTGACATGGCCGGTGCCGACGGGGTTCAGGAAGGTGATCCGGTGCGGGCCGCCGAGGTGATCGTCGACCTGGTACACAGCGATGAACCGCCGCTGCGGCTGCCACTCGGCGCCGAGGCCGTCGAGCGGATCAGCGCCTCATACCACGCCAACCTGGACGCGGTGCGGCGGTGGGCCGACACGGCACGTGCCACCGACTTCCCCGACGCTCCGCAGTCCTCGCGTCCCGTCGCCTCGTGGGCGGAGTCAGCCTGATGGCCGTCCACGACCTGATGAACAAGGCCCTGGCCGCGCTGGCCGAAGTCGACGGGCCGATGTCGATCGAGGTGATCCACCGACTCGCGGACGTCGAGGGCGACTTCGACGAACCCATGACGATCGCCGAGGTCGCCGACCTGCTGGACATCTCTCCCCACACGTTGCGGTACTACGAGCGGGCCGGCCTGGTCACGGTCGACAGGGACAGTGCCAGCCACAGGCTGTACTCCAGCGATGCTGTGCGCAGACTCGTGTTCCTGACAAGGATGCGCCTGTCGGGCATGGCCATGCGCGACCTCCAGCACTATGTGCAGTTGGTGGATGCCGGAGACGCCACCGTGCCCGAACGCCTCGACATGCTCCTCGAACACCGCGACACCATCCGCCGCCAGCTTCGCGAGCTGACCCTCTCGCTCGCAGCCACGGAGTACAAGATCGCCACCTACGGCGGACACGCCGGAGACTGAACCCCGCCGGCGGTGGGGAATGTCCCCCGCCAGTCACGTCGATCTTCGCCGACGCGGCATGATCGCGCCGGGCGTGATCGGCGGCAGCTGATGTGTCGAGTGAGTCCAAGGGCGGTGCAGGCATTCGCATCCCGTCTGACTTCGAGCGCGCTCCACTTCCTAGCGTCGTGGGTCAGACCGATTTCCGATTCCAGGAGGCAACAGTATGACCAACGTCCCCAGCCGACAGCTCGGCGAAAAGGCGGTCTCGGCGCGGAGCCTGGGCCGCAACGTGCCGAACATGAACGCGACTCGGTTCACGTCGTCGGTCGCGCTACTGGGCGTGGTGCTCGGCCTGACCGCCTGCTCGTCGTCGGACAGTACCTCGGCTGGCGCATCGTCGTCACCCACCAGCCAGTCGACGACAGCCATGGCCAGCCCGTCCGCGTCTCCCACGGCTTTGACGCAGCCCACCCCCTCGATGTCGCCAATGCCCTCGGAGACGGCCATTGCCGCGGCCGAGATCACCGGAGCGTGGGTCACTGACGACGGACAGCTGCGGATCGATTTCCGGGCCGATGGCACCTTCGTTGAAGACTTCAACGGCGAGAAGGGCGCGTATGACGGCGAGTACACCGTCGAGGGTTCCATGCTGACTCTGACCACCAGCTCGGGGATCACCGTCCACGGCACCTTCACCGGCGACGGCCTCGAGGTCGACGGCTACGAACTCCAGCGCGAATCGTGACGCCCGCTCGCTGAACTGACGGATGGGCCGAGCAGAAGCCTGCACTCATCGGCCGGCCCGATGGCGAGCGATGGACGGGGCGCGCAAGTCATCCGGTCACCGCACACCCGTCGCCTCCTCGGCCGCGCTCCGCTCCGGCTCCGGCACGGCGGGACGGATCGAGGACCGCGACTCGGATGCATGCTCGCCACACCAAGCAAGAATCCGCTCCCACGAATCAGCGACGGTCATCGTTGCAGGATACGGAGCCGTGTCAGCCGGCCTCGGTGACGTCGAACCACGCGGCCGCAGCGTACGGCTCGGCGGGATCCGCTGCGTGGTTCTCGCCGCCTTCGACCACGAGATAGCGGCCAGGCGGCAGCCCGTCGCCGGTGTAGACCCAGGTTCCCGAGGTCTCCAGCGGTTCCAAGCTCTCCGGTTCGCGCCCCGTGGCCAGGAGCGTGACCGACGGAGTGGAGTCGTCGTCGGCCGACGAGCCACCCGCGACGTCGAACAGCGGGGTCGCGCCGCCGCGGACCACCTCGGGGCGGCTGTCGGTCAGCTTGCGGACCGTCGCCTCGACGTCTCCCGGCTGGTAGTCGCTCGCCGAGCGGACGACAACGGCGTCCCACGTCTCGTCGGGAGCGAGGCCGACGATGACCCGGACCGCGGGAGCGTCGCCGTACCCGCCGTCCGGACGCCGCGTGTGAACGACCGCCCAGACCGTCGCCGGGTCGTCGAGTGCGGCGAGCGCATCGGCTGCGCCGTCGGGCACGTCGGTCGTCCCGTCGGCGACCGCGGCAACGAAGTCACGCGCGGACTCGATGGCGGCGTCCTCGCTGGGCGGGATCGCGCAGCCGCACGCCGCCCGCGTCCCGACGACAAGCATGGTGACACCGACGGCGACGACCACCGCCACGACGATCACGAGCAGCCGCCACCGCGGTCGCCGCCGCGCGGCGGCGAGTGGGTCGGCTGCCAGCGTCACGGTGAGTCATTCTGCCCCGAGCGCCAGTCGCGCAGGAACAACTCCTGCCACAAGAGCTGGAGTTGGTCGATACGCCGGACGAGTCCACAGTCGGCCGCGGGGGCAAGGTCGGTGAAGATGGTGGTCATCTCGTCGACGAGGTCCTGCTGCTTGCTGCTGTTCCGGTACGCGTCGTCGCCTAACGCCTCGGGCACGCGGACCCCTTGATCACCCTGCGGGTCTATGCACACGTGATCCGGCGTAGCGCTGCCGGAGTGGCCGACATCTTCGCCCATGAGGTCGATACGGACGAGGCCCGCGACGACCCCCGACGAGGACGATCCGCCAGCCGCCGCGCTGGTGCCGCGTTAGCAAAGGCGTTAGCAACG
>DATCVR010000173.1:0-4642 GCA_036566745.1 Jiangellaceae bacterium
CGAGAGCCGCGAGGACCTCACGAACACCCTCGACCAGGTGATCAACGTCGTGCTGGCCATCCTGGGGCTCGCCGTGGTGATCGCGGTCATCGGCATCGCGAACACGATGTCGCTGTCGGTGCACGAACGCACCCGCGAACTCGGGCTGCTGCGTGCCCTGGGCCTCACCCGCAGCCAGACCCGGGGGCTGCTCGCCCTGGAGGCGGTGCTCATGAGCGTGGTCGCGGCGGTGGCCGGCATCGTCGTGGGGGTGGCGTTCGCGCTGGCCGCGGTGGCGAGCATGCCGGACCTGCGCCTCACTGTCCCGTGGCCGGAGATCGTGCTCTGCGCGGTGGGCGCCGGAGTGCTCGGGTTGCTGGCGTCGGTGGTGCCGGGGCGCCGGGCGGCCGGAGTGTCGCCGGTCGTGGCGCTCGCCGCGGAGTGACGCCGCGGAGTCCACGCCCGGGGCATGATGGGGCCGTGGTCGACGAGGACTCCGCACAGCGCCCGGCACGCCTCGAGGTGGGTGTGGTGGGCACCGGACGGGTCGGCGCGGTTCTCGCGGCCGCGCTGGCCCGAGCCGGGCACCACGTCGTGGCCGGCTACGGGGTATCGCTCATCAGCCGGACTCGCGCGGCGACCCTGTTGCCGGGAGTCCCACTGGTCAAGCTGCCCGAGGTGTTCGCGCGATCGTCGCTAGTGCTCGTCGCGGTCCCGGACGACGCGCTGGCCGGGTTGGTCGACGGCCTGGCCGGGGCCGGCGAGATCCGGCCCGGGCAGTTCGTGGCCCACACCAGCGGCCGTTACGGCATCGGGGTCCTGGCCGCGGCCACCCGCGCCGGTGCGTTGCCCCTGGCGCTCCACCCGGCCATGACGTTCACCGGGACGAGCGTCGACCTCGACCGGCTCAGCGGCGCGACGTTCGGCATCACGGCGCCCGAGCAGCTCTGGCCGGTGGCGGAGGCGCTGGTGGTCGAGATGGGCGCCGAGCCGGTCCGGATCGCCGAGCACCACCGCACGCTGTACCACGCTGCCCTGAGTCACGGCGCGAACCACCTCGTCACGCTGATCAACGACGCGATGGACCTCCTGCGAGCCGCCGGCGTCGAGGATCCCGACCGCACCTTGGCGCCGCTGCTCTCCGCGGCACTCGACAACACCCTGCGTCAGGGCGACGAGGCGCTCACCGGGCCGGTCTCCCGAGGCGACGCCGGCACGGTCGGCGGCCACCTCCGCGAGATCGAGGCCACGCTGCCCGAGGCGAGCGCGGCCTACGTGGCGCTGGCGCGGCGCACGGCCGCGCGGGCGCTGGCCTCGGGTCGGCTCCGGGCTGCCGACGCCGAACCGCTGCTGGACGTCCTCGGCGAGTGAACCTGCCCGATCACGAGGCGAGGTAGAGCCGGCGCACGACGTCCTCGATGTCCGGCTCCTCGATGGCCAGGTCACGGACGACCGCGTGCCGCCCGACCCCGTCGAGGACGGCGGCTGCGGTGGTCTCCGTCGGCGTGAACGACAGTCGCTGACGCAGCCCACCGGCCTCCACCCCGACCACCGCGGTGCCGGGGACATCGGTCAGCGGAGGGGCGGGGTCCTGGAGGTCGAGCACCATGACCCGTTCGGCGCCGACCCGCTCGACCAGGCCCGGCAAGGTCCCGTCGTAGGCCATCCGGCCGTGGTCGACGACGATGATCCGCTCGGTGAGACGTTGGACGTCGTCCATGTCATGGGTGGTGAGCAGCAACGACGTGCCGTGGAGCGCGCGCTGCTCGGTCAGGAACACCCGCAGCCGCTCCTTGCTCAGCACGTCGAGGCCGATGGTGGGTTCGTCGAGCACGAGCAGCCTCGGCCGGTGCAGGAGAGCCGCCCCGATCTCGCCGCGGATGCGCTGGCCCAGCGAGAGCTGCCGGACCGGGGTCTGGAGGAACGAGCCGAGATCGAGCCGGTCGACCAGTTCCTCGCGGCGGCGGGTGGCCGTGGCCTCGTCGAGTCCGTGGATCGCGGCGAGGGTCCGGAACGACTCGTGCAGCGGGAGGTCCCACCACAGCTGCGAGCGCTGCCCGAACACGACGCCGATGTCGCGCGCCAGCCGCCGGCGGTTCCGGATCGGCTCGAGTCCGCAGGTGCGCACCGAGCCGGACGACGGCACCAGAATGCCGGTGAGCATCTTGATGGTCGTGGACTTCCCGGCCCCGTTCGCGCCGATGTAGCCCACGGCCGCACCGTCCGCCACCGCGAAGGTGAGCCCGTCGACTGCGTGGACCACCGACCGGGTGCGGCGGATCCGGCCGTTCGGGCTGCGGACCGTGAACGAGCGTCGCAGATCACGGACGTCGATGATGGGCTCGGTCATGATCCGGCTCCCGTGTAGTGACGAAGTCCGGCGCGCCAGCCGGCGAGGGCGACGCCCCAGATGGCCACCGCGGCCACGGGCGAGAGCCAGCCGATCCAGGACGGCAGGCCTCCCGGCGCGGGCAGGTCGAGCAGGACGAGGGCGGGTAGGTAGGCGACGAACGACGCCGGCACGACGAAGGTGAAGAGCACCCGCATCGGTACCGTGAAGATGCTGGCCGGGTACTGCGAGGCGTAGCCCGCGCCATAGGTGAACGCGCTGGTGAACTCGCCGCCCTCGACCAGCCAGAACTGGGCGGCCCCGGCACAGACGAACAGCGCGGCGAAGATCGCCGTCCCGGCCACCGGCACGATCGCGAACAGCAGGACCGTGGACGGCGACCACGCGATGTCGTTCATCGGCACGGCGATCGCCAGGATCACCACGGCGAGCAGCGTCCGGCCGAGGCGTCGCAGCGAGACGTCCGAGGAAACCAGCTGGGCCAGCACCGGCAACGGGCGGAGCATGAATGCGTCGAGGGTGCCTTCCCGCAGGTAGGTGGGGAGGTTGTCGACGTGCCCCACGAGCGTGTCGGCGAGGCTGAAGGAGATGTTGGCCAGGGCGAACACCAGCAGTGCGGCCGCGAAGTCGAGCTCACCCAGGACGTCCACATTGGTGAAGACGACGTAGATCTCGACGAACTCCACCAGACCGATGCCCACGGCGCCCACCAGGTCGAGCGCGAACGAGCGCCGGTACGCCGTCTGCGAGCGCAGCCGTGATCCGATCAGCACGCCGTACGGCCGCCACCACTCAGCCACCTTGGACCACCAGCTTCTTGCTCCCGGCCGTGAACGCCACCCGGCCCAGGACGATCATCACGATCAGCCACCCGGCCTGGACGCCCAGCAGGCCCAGGGCCGCGGTGCCCTCGGCCCGGGCCGTGACGACGTCGATCGGAGTCTGCACGATCGAGGGGAACGGGGTGGCGGCGGCCAGCGTCGCCATCCAGTCGGGGAACCAGTGCACCGGGACGATGTGGCCGGACAGGATGCCGGAGGTGACCATGTACAGCGTGATCACGCCGCGCAGCTCGATCAGCCAGAAGGCGGTCAGGTTGACCAGCCACCAGCAGGCGAACGAGACACAGATCGCCAGCACCAGGCTGACTGCCCCGAGGACGTAGGGGAGCGGGGTCCCGGGCAGCGCCAGGCCGGTGACCAGCGCGCCGACGAGCAGCGGTGGCAGTCCGCGAGGGAGGAACTGGAACGCCGCACGGCCCAGGTCGGCCGCGAGGTAGGCGAACTGCGGGTCGACCGGCCGGGCGAGGTCGACGGCGATGTCGCCGGTGCGGATGCGCAACGCCAGCTCGTTCCAGGTGAACAGGTTGACCGGTGCGATGAGGGCCTGGGCCAGCCAGGCGTAGGTGGCCCCGGACACCGCGTCGTAGCCGCCGAGCATGCCGCCCGCCGAGCCGATGGCGGCCACCGTGATGGCGGCACGGGTGAGGCCGAAGATCGTGTTGGTGAACGCGCCTGCGAGTGACGCCAGCCGGTAGGTGGACCACCTGCGAAAGCCCATGGCGAAGAAGGTGGTGAACAGGCGCACGAGGACGAGACCTTACTCGCATCGGGCCCGGTACGCCGCCGATTTAGGTCCGCGTCGGTGGGCGCTCTAGGGTGGCGTTCGTGTCGAGTCCTGTGGTCGCGCGGACGCGTGCCGAACTCTCCGATGCCCTGTCCGCCGCCGACGATCACAGCGCGATCGTCATGACCATGGGAGCCCTTCACGAGGGCCACGCCGCGTTGATGCGGGCCGCGCGCGACCTGGTCGGCGACGACGGCTGCGTGGTCGTGTCGATCTTCGTGAATCCGCTCCAGTTCGGTGCCGGCGAGGACTTCGACCGCTATCCGCGCAGCCTCGAGGCGGATCTGGAGGTCTGCGCGGCCGAAGGCGTCGACGTGGTCTTCGCCCCCGGCCACGACCAGCTGTATCCCGACGGGCCGCCCCAGGTGAGCATCGACCCGGGTCCGCTCGCGGCCGAGCTGGAGGGGGCGGCCCGACCCACACACTTCGCCGGCGTCCTCACCGTGGTCGCCAAGCTGCTGAACCTCGTCGTCCCAGGCCAGGCCGTATTCGGGGAGAAGGACTACCAGCAGCTCGCGCTGATCCGGCGGATGGTCGCCGACCTCGAGATGCCGTACCAGATCGTCGGCGTCCCCACCGTCCGCGAGGCCGACGGCCTGGCACTGTCCAGCCGCAACCGCTACCTCTCGGCCGACGAACGGACGCTGGCGGTGCGGCTGTCGAAGGCGCTCAACGCCGGCCGGGCCG
>DATCVR010000174.1:0-19410 GCA_036566745.1 Jiangellaceae bacterium
GCGGAGCTGGCCGGCGAGCCGTACAAGCTCGAGCTGGTGGGCCTCAAGTCGACAGACGCAACCAGCTCTCCAGAGGGAGCCTCGGCCGAGGTCGGCGGCGCCGAGCTGACCATCTACGACAACGTCCGGCGTGGGGGAGAGGTGGCCTGGAAGGACCTCTGCCGGGGCCCTCACCTGCCCACCACCAAGCACATCCCGGCGTTCAAGCTGATGCGGGTCGCGGCCGCCTACTGGCGTGGCAGTGAGCAGAACCCCCAGCTCCAGCGGATCTACGGCACCGCGTGGGAGAGCAAGGACGCCCTCAAGGCCTACCTCGACCGCATCGCCGAGGCCGAGCGCCGCGACCACCGCAAGCTCGGCGCCGAGCTCGACCTCTACTCCTTCCCCGAGGAGCTGGGCAGCGGCCTGCCCGTCTTCCATCCCAAGGGCGGCATCCTGCGCCGGGAGATGGAGAACTACGCCCGCCAGCGGCACATCGACGAGGGCTTCGAGTTCGTCAACACCCCCCACATCACCAAGGACGGCCTGTTCCACACCTCGGGCCACCTGCCGTACTACGCCGACACGATGTTCCCGCCGATGGAGTTCGAGGGCGCCGAGTACCGCCTCAAGGCGATGAACTGCCCGATGCACAACCTCATCTACCGCTCACGCGGGCGGTCGTACCGCGACTTGCCGCTGCGGCTGTTCGAGTTCGGCTCGGTGTACCGCTACGAGAAGTCCGGCGTTGTCCACGGCCTCACCCGCGTGCGCGGCATGACCCAGGACGACTCCCACACCTACTGCACCCCCGACCAGGCGCCGGACGAGATCAAGAAGCAGCTGAACTTCGTCCTGAGCCTGCTGCGCGACTACGGCCTCGACGAGTTCTACCTCGAGCTGTCCACCCGCGACGACACGTCCGACAAGTTCATCGGGTCCGACGACGACTGGGCCGAGGCCACCCGCATCCTCGAGGAGGCGGCCACCGAGACCGGCCTCGAGCTGGTTCCCGACCCGGGCGGCGCGGCCTACTACGGCCCGAAGATCTCCGTCCAGGCCAAGGACGCCATCGGCCGCAGCTGGCAGCTGGCCACCATCCAGTACGACTTCAACCAGCCGGAGCGCTTCGGCCTCGAGTTCCAGGCCGCCGACGGCACCCGCCAGCGGCCGGTCATGATCCACTCGGCGAAGTTCGGCTCGATCGAGCGCTTCATCGGCGTGCTGGTCGAGCACTATGCCGGGGCGTTCCCGGTCTGGCTTGCCCCGGTGCAGGTCGTCGGGATCCCGATCGCCGACGAGCACGTCCCCTACCTCGAGCAGGTGGCGGCGCGGCTGCGCGAGCACGGCATCCGGGTCGAGGTGGACGGCTCCGACGACCGCATGCAGAAGAAGATCCGCAACGCCCAGAAGCAGAAGGTCCCGTACATGCTCATCGCGGGTGACGACGACGTCGCGAAGGACGCCGTGTCGTTCCGGTACCGCGACGGATCGCAGAACAACGGCGTGCCGATCGACGATGCCGTGGCCGAGATCGTCGATGCCATCGAGCGCCGCGTCCAGGTCTAGGCCGGCGACGTGGGCACCGACACGGCCATGAGCGGGGGTTGAGTGTGTCCGACCGGCTCGAGCGGCTGTGGACGCCCTACCGGATGGCCTACATCCGGGGCGAGGAGGGCAACGGCCGTGAACCCGACGGCGGCTGCCCGTTCTGCCGGATCCCGGACCGCCCCGACGACCAGGGCCTGATCGTCCACCGTGGCGAGCAGGTCTACGCGGTGCTCAATCTCCATCCGTACAACCCCGGCCACCTCATGGTGGTCACGTATCGCCACGTGGCCGAGCTCGAGGACCTCACCCACGACGAGGCGGCCGAGCTGAGCTCGGTCACCCGCGACGCGGTGCGTGCCGTGCGGGCCGCGTCGAGCCCCCACGGCTTCAACGTCGGTCTCAACCTCGGCGCCGTGGCCGGCGGGTCGTTGTCCGACCACCTTCACCAGCACGTCGTGCCGCGCTGGACCGGCGACGCGAACTTCATGACGGTGCTGAGCGACACGAAGATCATGCCGCAGCTCCTCGGCGACACCCGCGCCCTGCTCGTAGACGCCTGGCCGACCTGACCGAACGCTCGTGGCGCCGTTCGCGACGCCTCCGTCCGCCACTCGTCCACGCACCCCGCTGCCCCTGCGCACCGCGTCTCCCCGGACTCGTCGTCCATGACGCCGCCACGTGTCACGACCGAAAACTGTCTATGTCTTGACAAAAAAAGTTGTCGGTGGAACGGTGAGGGCACGGCGCAACGCCGCCATCCGTGCATCCGACGAAGGACGAGCCATGACCGCCACCGCGCACTCGCAGCCGACCGGCGTCCGCGCCACCCGAAAGGAGTGGATCGGCCTGGCTGTGCTGGCCCTGCCGACCTTGCTCCTGTCCCTCGACATCAGTGTGCTGTACCTCGCGTTGCCGCAGCTCAGCTCCAGTCTCGGAGCGTCGGGAACCGAGCAGCTGTGGATCCTCGATATCTACTCGTTCGTGCTGGCCGGCTTCCTGGTGACCATGGGGACGCTCGGTGACCGGATCGGCCGCCGCCGGCTGCTGCTGATCGGCGCAGCGGCGTTCGGTGCTGCGTCGGTGGTGGCGGCCTTCGCCACGACGCCGGAGATGCTGATCGCCGCGCGAGCGCTCCTCGGCCTGGCCGGCGCCACGTTGATGCCGTCGACGATGGCGCTGATCCGGAACATGTTCCACGACCCGAAGCAGATGGCTATGGCGATCGGCGTCTGGTTCAGCTGCTTCATGGGCGGGATGGCGTTCGGGCCCCTGGTCGGCGGCGTCCTGCTCGAGACCTTCTGGTGGGGCTCGGCCTTCCTGCTCGGCGTCCCGTTCATGGTCCTGCTGCTGGTGACCGGCCCGCTCCTGCTGCCGGAGTACCGCGACCCGCACGCCGAGCGACTGGACCTGGCCAGCGTCGCCCTCTCGCTCGGGGCGATCCTGCCGGCCATCTACGGGCTGAAGGAGCTGGCCCGCGGCGGCGTCGAGGCCGGGCCGGCGGCCGCGTTGCTCGCCGGCGTGGCGATCGCCGTGGTGTTCGTGCGTCGGCAGCGCCGGCTGGACAACCCGATGCTCGACCTACGGCTGTTCGCGAGCCGCAGCTTCAGCACGGCCCTGTCGATCATGCTGCTGGGCGGCGTCGTGATGGCGGGGGTCTCGTTGATGTCGGCGATCTACCTGCAGACGGTCCAGGAGCTCTCGCCGCTGGACGCCGGGTTGTGGCTGCTGCCGCAGAACGGCGCGATGATCGTGGGTTCGGTGCTGGCGCCGGTCCTGGCGCGACGCATCCGTCCGGCGTACGTCATGGCCGGTGGCCTGATCGTGGGCAGTGTCGGCTTCCTGCTCCACAGCCAGATCGGCCCCGACGGCGGCGTGCCGCTGCTCGTCACCGGGCTCGTGCTGGCCTCGTTCGGCATCTCGTTGCCGATGGCGCTCACGATGAACCTGATGATGCAGTCCGCGCCGCCGGAGAAGGCCGGATCGGTAGCGTCGATCTCCGAGACCAGCGGCGAGTTCGGCATCGCCCTCGGGGTGGCGACCATGGGAAGCCTGGGCACCGCCGTGTACCGCGCCGGAATGGACGACGTCACCGGCGTGCCGGCGGAGGTCGCGGAGGCCGCCCGCGAGGGGATCAGTGTGGCCTCGGCCGTCGCCGCCGAGCTGCCCGAACAGGTCGGCGCAGCACTGATGCAGACCGCGCGGGAGGCGTTCACCTCCGGGCTGACCACCGTCGCGGGCGTGAGCACGGCGATCTTCGTGGGCCTGGCCGTCGTCACCGCGGTGATCCTGCGTACGAGTGCCGGCCCGGCCTCGGCCGAGCCCGCCGACGAGGAGGTCGAGGCCGATGTCGTTCCCGGCGGCGGCCAGGTCGTCGAGGTCGCCTGAGCGGCCCGCACGGGAGGCTGGGTCAGGCGGCCCGGCGGCCAGGACCTCGGCCGGCCATGTCCACACTGCGTGGGCGTGGCCGGCCGAGGTGCTGTCGGCGCGTGCAAGCGTCCGTATAGCGGCCCTGCCTAGATTCTCCCGACGTGGGTAGCCGTCATGCCGTCCCGTCGTCACAGAACGGGCCTCACGGCGACCTGCAGACATGATCTTGCCCGGGCAAGTGTCCGACATCCCCGTGGGAGGCCAGCGTGGTCCGCGCGACCTGGAACCGACTCGCGACGACGGCGCCGCTCGCCGCGCTGACGGTCATGGCCCTCGTGGGCGGTGGCTCGGCGAGCTTCGCCGTCTCGGCCGATGCCGGAGCCTCGGCTACGCCGGCTACTGACGACGGCCTGGTCATCTCGACCTTCGCCGGCACAGGGGAGGCCGGATACGCGGGCGACGGCGGCCCGGCCGTCCACGCGGCGATCAGCCAGCCCGACGCCGTGGCGGTCGGCCCGGACGGATCGGTCTACGTCTCGGACGGGGTCCGGCACATCCGCAAGATCGCCACGGACGGCACCATCTCCACCGTCGCCGGCACCGGCGAGGCGGGGTTCTCCGGCGACGGCGGGCCGGCCACCGAGGCGGCCTTCTCGAGCGGCGACTGGTTCTGGAGCGGCGGTGGCATGACGGTCGGCCCGGACGGCACGGTGTATGTCGCCGACCGCTACAACCACCGCGTCCGTGCGATCGGGCCCGACGGGATCGTCCGCACGGTGGCCGGCAGCGGACCGTCGGTGCTCGATCGCGGCGCGGACTCGCCCGGACTGAACGGCGGCTTCGCGGGCGATGGTGGACCCGCCGTCGAGGCCCGGCTGAACAACCCCACCGACGTCGCTCTCGGACCCGACGGCACCCTCTACATCGCCGACAGCTACAACTACCGGATCCGTGCCGTCGCGCCCGACGGCACGATCGCCACGTTCGCCGGCAGCCTGCATCCCGGCGACGACGGCAGCGACTTCTTCCCCTCGCCGGACAACGACGAGGACGGCCGTCCGGCGACCGAGACGTTCGTGGAGCCCGACGCACTCGCCGTGGCCGACGACGGCACGGTCTACTTCGTGGAACGCGACGAGAACCGGGTGCGGACCATCGATCCGGCCACGCGCGTCGTCGCCACTCTCGGTCGTACCGATGGGCTCGCGGCGCAGCATGCCACGGACATCGCCGTCGCCGGCGACGCGATCTACGTGTCGCGATTCTCCGAAGCCGGTGCGGCCAGTGACGGTGTCGAGGTGATCTCGACGGCGTCCGACGGCTCGGCTCGCGTCTTCGGCGGCGGTGCCGAGCTGGGCGATGGCGGCGCCCCGGGCGAGGCCGCCATCAGCCATCCGCTCGGCGTGGCGGCGGGACCGGACGGTGCCGTCTACATCGCCGACAGCTGGGCCAACCGGGTCCGCGTCGTCGCACCGGCCACCGCGGAGGAGCGGCCGGACGACGGTGCGGATCCGGGGCAGGACCACGACATCGCGACCGTCGCGGGCAGTGGGGAGGGTATCCCGGACGACGCCGACGACCAGGACGACGACGGCGGCTGGCTCTCCGGTGGCGCCACCCTCCTCGAGGCCCGGCTGGACACACCGCGCGGCGTCGCCCTCGGCCCGAACGGCACGCTCTACATCGCCGACACCGGAAGCAACCGGGTCCGTGAGATCGAGGCCGGCTCGGACCGCGTCCGCACGATCGCGGGCACCGGCTCGCCCAGCGACGAGGGCGACGGCGGGCCGGCCACCGAGGCCGACCTCAACGCGCCGTCCGGCCTCGACGTCCACGACGGTGTCCTCTACATCGCCGACAAGTGGAACAACCGGATCCGCGCGGTCGACCTCAAGAGTGGGACGATCGACACCGTGGCCGGCGCCGCCACGCTGTCCATGCCGCTCGATGTCGCGGTGGACGACGACGGCGTGCTCTTCGTCGCCGACTCCGGCAACAACCGCGTCTGCCGGGTCGGACCGGACGACCAGCAGTGCACCACCGTCGTGGGCGACTTCGACGACGACGCCGCCCAGGCCGAAGCCGATCAGCAGGACGGCGGGCCGGCCGGCAACGCCGCGTTGATGTCGCCGATGGGCGTGGCGCTCGGTCCGGATGGCACGCTCTACATCGCCGACACGGGCTATGCCCGGATCCGGGCATACGACCCGGCCACCGGCGAGGTGACGATGGTCGCCGGCAACGGCACGCTGGGACTGTCCGGCGACGGCGGCCCGGCGATCGCGGCCCAGCTGGGTGTCCCGGCGGCGGTAGAGGTCGCGGCCGACGGCACCATCTACGTCTCCGACGTGGGCAATCACCGCATCCGGGCGATCGACCCCGAGACCGGCGTCATCCGCACGGTCGCCGGCACCGGTCGCGGCGAGTTCGCCGCGGGCAGCGGTGGGTTCGTGCTGGGATTCTCGGCAGGGGAGCCCATGGGTGGTGCCTGGTCCGACGCTGGAGGCTACGACGGCGACGGCGGCCCGGCCCAGGACGCCGAGCTGAACTGGCCGCAGGGCATCGCCGTGGACGACGACGGCGTGCTCTACGTCGCCGACTCCGGCAACAACCGCGTCCGCGCGATCGGCGACGCCGGCCTCGACGACCGCGGTTCGATCAGCCCGCGGGTGTGGGTCGTCGCCGGGGGAGCGGCCCTGCCGGCAGCAGCAGTGATCGTCGTGGTGCGCCTGCGCCGCAGGGCTCAGTCGAACAGCGTCTCGCCCCAGTAGCCGCCCTCGGCCACCCCCGGCGGACAGGCGAACAACGCCGAACCCGTGTGCTCGACGTACTCCATCATCGGATCCCGCGACGACAGCGCCATCTGCATGGGGACGAACTGGGCGTGCGGGTCACGGACGAAGCAGACGAAGAACAGCCCGGCGTCGAGGTGGCCGAGGCCGTCGCTGCCGTCGGTGAAGTTGTAGCCGCGCCGGAGCATGCGGGCGCCGGCGTTGGACTGCGCCGACGCCAGCCGGATGTGGGCGTCGGCGGGGATGACCGGCTCGCCGTCCTCGCTCGTGGCGTCGAAGTCGGCGGTGTCGAACTCGGCCGCGCCACCGAGCGGGGCGCCCGCGCCCTTGGTCCGGCCGATGATGCCCTCCTGGCCCTCGAGCGGCTCGCGGTCCCAGGTCTCGATGTGCATCCGGATCCGGCGAGCGACGAGGTAGCTGCCGCCGGCCATCCACGCCGGGTCGTCCTCGGGCTGCACCCACACGTGCGTGCTCAGCTCGTCGGCGTCCTCGGCGACCACGTTGTTGGTCCCGTCCTTGAACCCGAACAGGTTCCGCGGGGTGGTCTGGGCCCGGGAGGTCGACGACGTCCGGCCGAAGCCGAGCTGCGACCAGCGCACGGTGACCGTGCCGAACCCGATGCGCACCAGGTTGCGGATCGCATGGACCGCCACCTGCGGGTCGTTCGCGCAGGCCTGGATGCCGATGTCACCACCGCAGCGGGCCGGGTCGAGGTCGTCGGCGGGGAAATGCGGGAGGTCGGCGAGCGCGGCCGGCTTGCGGTCGGCCAGCCCGAACCTGTCGTCGAACAGGCTCGCCCCGAAGCCGATCGTCAGCGTGAGCGCGGAGGCCTCGAGCCCGAGCGCCTCGCCGGTGTCGGCCGGAGGCGCGTAGGGACTGCCGCCGACGGCGCCGTCGGCCACCGCCTCCAGCCCCGCGGTCATCCGGGTCGCCGCCTCGGTCCATCGCCGGAGCAGGTCGACCAGGTCCTCGCGACGGTCGGTGGTGACGTCGAGGGCGACGAAGTGCATCCGGTCCTGGGCCGGGGTCACGATCCCGGCCTGATGCGGACCGTGGAAGGCGACCGGGTCGTGCAGGCCGCTGCCCGGCCCCGGCTCGTCCGCCAGTGCCCGGCCCGCGAGGACTCCGCCGGCAGCGCCGGTGCCCGCGAGCGCCGCCCCGGCTCCGGCGAGCCCGAACAGGCGGCGGCGGGAGAGCCCGGTCATGACTCGGCGACCACGCCGGCCACCTGGCTGACCGGCTCGCTGACGGCGTCCAGCGCGGTGGACAGTGCCCTGACCTCGTCCGGCGTCAGGTCGGTGTAGAGGACGAAGCCGTCGCCGGCCCGCTGGGCCTCGAGCAGAGCGTCGAGTTCGGCGAAGCGCTCGTCCAGGGTGGCGACGAGCTCCGGCGCGCGCTCCTCGAGCACCGGGCGCAGCGAGGCGATCGCGGCCTGTGACCCGTCGACGTTCGCCCGGAAGTCCCACAGGTCGGTGTGCGAGTAGCGGTCCTCCTCGCCGGTGATCTTGCCCGTGGCGACCTCGTCGAGCAGGCCCTTGGCGCCGTTGGCCAGCTGCAGGGGGTTGAGCTCGACGGTCGAGGCGAGCTCGACGATCTCGGTGACGTCGGCCATCAGCCGGTCGGCCATGGCGGCGGTGTCCGGCTGGATGCCGTCGACCCAGAGGTCGCGCTCGATGCGGTGGAAGCCGGTGAACTCCAGGCCCTCGGCGATGACCTCCTCGCGGCCGTCGATCTTCGGGTCGAGGTCGCCGAAGGACTCCGCCACGGGCTCGATCCGCTCCCAGTAGGTCCGGGCCACCGGGAACAGGCTCTGGGCGGTGGCGACGTCGCCGGCCTTCACGGCGTCGACGAACTCCTGGGTGCGGGTGAGCAAGGCCTCGGTCTGGCTGCCGACGTAGCGCTGATAGCTGTCGGTGGCCTCGGCGAGCTTCTGGTCGGCGTCCTGCGACGAGCCGGCGTCACCGGTCACGACGAAGTCGGCGCGGATGCCGTCGCCGACCATGCCGGGCTTGCACGCGGTCTGGTAGGTGCCCCCCTCGCTGACCTCGACGTGGAACGTGCGCGACAGGCCGGGACCGATGTTCTCGACCTCGCCCATGATCCGGTCGCCCTCGGCGTAGAGGTAGAACTCGGTGACCTTCGTGCCCTGGTTGGTGATCTCGAACTCGACCGTCCCGGCAGGTGCCTCGGTTACGGCGACGTCGCACTCGGTGTCGGTGGCGGTGACCGCGATGGGGCCGTCGCCGCTCTGGTCGCCGCTTCCGGTGCCGGCGTCTCCGCCACAGCCGGCGACGGCGATCAGCGGCGCGGCCGCGGCGAGGCCGGCGAGGCGGCGCAGGATGGTGGTCACGTAGGTGCTCCTCGAGAACAGGCGGGGATCAGGCGGGCACGGCGACGCGGGGCCGCACGGGACGGAGGAATAGCGGCAGCACGATGCCGACGTAGGCGACCCACACGATGGCTTCGAGGACGGTGGTCTGGGGCGAGAAGTTGAAGATGCCCTTGAGCACGGTGCCATACCACGAGTCAGGGGGGACGGCCTCGCTGACGTCGAAGGCCAGCGTG
The DNA here is from genome assembly GCA_036566745.1 of Jiangellaceae bacterium. Taxonomy (GTDB): domain Bacteria; phylum Actinomycetota; class Actinomycetes; order Jiangellales; family Jiangellaceae; genus DATCVR01. Next base: position 9,255 of record DATCVR010000174.1, read on the forward strand.
GTCAGACCGGGCAGGATCGCGGCCTCCTGCAGGTCGTGGATGCCGTACGAGAGGATGCCGGCGGCGACGAAGATCAGCAGGATGCCGGTGACCTTGAAGAACGAGCCGAGGTTGATCCGCACGGCGCCCCGGTAGATCAGCAGGCCGAGGACGACTGCGGCGGCGAGCCCGATCAGGAAGCCGGTCAGCGGCAGCCCCGATCCGCCGTCGGCTGCCTGGACCGCGGCGTAGAAGAAGATCGCCGTCTCGAGGCCTTCGCGACCGACGCCGAGGAAGGCGACCACCGCGACGGCGAGCGGACCGACCCGCAGCGCCTCGGACATGTGGTCCTTGAGCTCGGTCGAGATCGTTCTCGCTGCCCGGCGCATCCAGAAGATCATCGCGGTGACGAACGCGACGGCGACGATCGACGCGATGCCGCCGATGGTCTCCTGGGCGGTGAAGCTCAGCTGGCGGGTGCCGAAGGTGAGGAACGCGCCGAGCCCGACGCTGAGGGCGACCGCCGTGGCGACGCCGAGCCAGACATGCCGTACCGCCCAGCGGTTGTCGCTGCGCACCAGGAAGGCGATGAGGATGGTGACGACGAGCGCAGCCTCGAGTCCTTCACGGAGCCCGATGAGCGCATTGCTGACGAGCACGATCTCCTCCGCAGGTCGGGCGAGGCATGTTGGTTAGCCTCACCTAATCAGCGGTGAGCGTACACCGACTCGTTCGCATTGTCCTAGTAGGCCCGGGTGTGTGGATTCGGGCACGCCACGAGGCGTTGCTGCGCGCCACTGGGCCCGCAGGCATGCCGGGGCAGGCGAACGCCTGCTGAACGTGATCAATCGCCGGGGGACTGGGCTTTCGCGGCCAGGTGCGAGGGCATCGGCTCGTAGCGGGCGAACGCGCGGGTGAAGGTACCGGTCCCGTGGCTCATCGCCCGCAGGTCGATGGCGTACCGGACGATCTCGGTCTGGGGCACATCGGCGCGCACCAGCGTGCGGCCCTCACCCACCGACTCGGTGCCGAGCACCCGTCCGCGCCGCCCGGCCAGATCGCCCATGACGGCGCCGAGGTAGTCGTCGGGAACGAGCACGCCGATCTCGTCGACCGGCTCGAGGAGGTCGACACCGGCCGAGCCCGCCGCCTCGCGCAAGGCCAGCGCCCCGGCGGTCTGGAACGCCATGTCGGAGGAGTCGACGCTGTGCGCCTTGCCGTCGACGAGGGTGACCCGGATGTCGACCATCGGGTAGGCCGCCGGCGTGGTGCCGCGTCCCATCTGGGCCCGCACTCCCTTCTCGACCGACGCGATGAACTGGCGGGGGACCGCGCCGCCCACGACCTTGTCGACGAACTCGAACCCCGATCCGCCCGGAAGCGGCTCGACCTCGATGTCGCACACGGCGAACTGGCCGTGCCCGCCGCTCTGCTTGACGTGGCGGCCGTGGGCGGAAGCCTGGCCCGCAAGCGTCTCGCGCAAGGGCACCCGGAGCTCGGTCTGGTCGACGCGGATGCCGTAGCGGGTGGCGAGCCGGTCGAGCAGGACGTCGGCGTGGGCCTCGCCCAGGGTCCACAGCACCAGTTGGTGGGTCTCGGCGTTGTTCTCGACCCGCAGGGTCGGGTCCTCGGCGGCGAGGCGGGCCAGGCCTTGGGCGAGCTTGTCGTCGTCGGCCTTCGCCCGGGCGACCACGGCCACCGGCAGAAGCGGCTCCGGCATCGACCACGGGCGCATCAGCAGCGGGTCGTCCCGGCTGGACAGCGTGTCGCCGGTCTCGGCCCGGGAGAGCTTCGCGATGGCGGCGATGTCGCCGGCCCGTGCCTCGGGGACAGGGCGCTGGGTCTTGCCGAGCGGGGAGGACAGCGCGCCGATGCGTTCGTCCTCGTCGTGCTCCTCGTGGCCACGGCCGGCGAGGAAATGCCCCGACACGTGGACCGTGGCGTCCGGGCGCAGCGTCCCCGAGAACACCCGCACCACGCTGACCCGGCCGACGTAGGGGTCGGTGGTGGTCTTGACGACCTCGGCGAGCAGGGGGCCGTCGGGGTCGCCGGTGAGATCGGTGCGGGGCTTGCCGTCGAGGGTGGTGACCTCGGGCAGCGGGTGCTCGGCGGGGGAGGGGAACGCGCTGGTCATGACCTCGAGGAGCTCGGCCGTGCCGAGTCCGGTGGCCGAGCAGACCGGGACCACCGGGAAGAACGACGCGTGCGCCACCGCGGTCTCGAGGTCGTCGATCAGCACCTTGGGGTCGATCCGCTCGCCGCTGATGTAGCGCTCCATGAGCGACTCGTCCTCGGACTCTTCGATGATGCCCTCGATGAGCTCGCCGCGGGCCTCGTCGAGCCGGGACGACTCGCCGGCGTCGGGGTCGCGCTCGGTGCGGCTGCCCTGGGCGTAGTCGAAGACCCGCCCGCTGAGCAGGCCGATCAGCGCCTCCGGAGCGTCCGCGCCCCCGGTCACCGGGAGGTAGAGCGGCAGCACCTTCTCGCCGAACGCCTCGCGGCACGCGGCGATCGTGGCGTCGTGGTCGGCCCGCGGATGGTCGAGCTTCGTGAGCACCACGGCACGCGGCATCGAGACGGCGTCGCACTCGGCCCACAGCATCCGGGTGGTGCCGTCGATGGGCTCGGCGGCCGAGATCACGAACAGCGCACAGTCGGCGGCTCGCAGGCCGGCCCGCAGCTCACCCACGAAGTCGGCGTATCCGGGAGCGTCGAGCAGGTTGACCTTGACGCCGTCGTGGACGAACGGCGCCAGCGCCAGGGCCACCGAGCGTTGCTGGCGCTGCTCGGCGTCGTCGTGGTCGCTCACGGTGGTGCCGTCCTCGACCCGGCCGGCTCGGTGGATGGTGCCCGTCGCGACGAGCAGCGCCTCGACCAGCGTGGTCTTGCCGGCGCCGGTGTGGCCGACGAGGACGACGTTGCGGACGTCGTGGTCGCCGGCCGCGAGGTCTTTGCCCTCGAGCGGGTCTCCCGTCGTGTTGTGGACCGCCATGACGCCCGCCTCCTCGCGGCGACGCCGCTGGCGGAGCATGCGCGCCATGCATCCGGGAGACTGGCGCCGACCATCGTCGTGTGGTGCAAGCCACTTTGCTGCGCGAGGCCCGGAAGCGCAAGAGACATGCAGAGGCCGGAGGCGCCCCGACTCCTCAGTAGCATGGCATCGCCCTGCCCGCTCTGAACGGACGGCCGATGCTCGACAAGTACACCCGCGTCTACTTCACGCGGATCATCACCCCGATCGCGCGAGGGCTGCTCCGCGTCGGGCTGACTCCCGATGCCGTGACCATCATCGGCACCGCTGGCGTCGTCGTCGGCTCCCTCGCCTTCTTCCCGCGCGGCGAGCTCCTCTGGGGCACGCTGTTCATCACCGCCTTCGTGTTCTCCGACAACATCGACGGCGTGATGGCCCGCCTGTCCGGGCGCCAGAGCAAGTGGGGCGCGTTCCTCGACTCGGTCCTCGACCGGGTGGGCGACGCCGCGATCTTCGGCGGGCTGGCGATGTGGTTCGCCGGCGACGGCGACAACCTTCGGATGACGGCGTTGCTCATCGCGTGCCTGGCCTTCGGCGCCGTCGTCTCCTACGCCCGCGCCAAGGCCGAGAGCATCGGGTTCACCGCCGGCGGCGGCATCGCCGAGCGCGCCGACCGCCTGGTGGCGGTGCTGGTCACCACCGGCTTCGTCGGCGCGTTCGACCTGCCGGTGGTTGTCCTCGAGGTGGTGCTGTGGCTGCTGGCCGCGGCCAGTGCCTGGACCATCTACCAGCGCATCCGTGAGGTCCACCGGCAGGCGGTGGCCGCGTGAGCAAGGCCCTCGACCGGGCGAACCTCCTCGCGTACAGCGCGGGCTGGTCGGTGGTCCGGCACCTCCCCGAACGCGCCGCCTACGCGCTGTTCCGGACCATCGCCGACTACTCCTGGTGGCGGCACGGCCGGGGGGTCCAGCGCCTCGAGGCGAATCTCGCCCGGGCGGTCGGCCCCGGCCCGGTCGACGATGCCGAGCTACGCGCGCTGTCGCGGGCCGGGATGCGGTCGTACTTCCGATACTGGTGCGACGCGTTCCGCATGCCCGACTGGAGCCACGAGCGCATCGTCGGGCGGACGCGAGTGATCGGCGAGGAGCGGCTGCACGCCGAGATGGCCCGGGGCAGGGGCGTGGTCATCGCGCTGCCCCACATGGCCAATTGGGACCACGCCGGCGGCTGGGCCTGCCTGACGGTTTCGCCGCTGGCCACCGTGGCCGAACGGCTCAAGCCGGAGGAGCTGTTCGAGAAGTTCGTGGCCTTCCGGGAGTCACTGGGCATGATCGTGCTCCCGCTCACCGGGGGCGGTGCCCGCGCGACCGCCCGGCTGGCCGGTCACCTTCGCGACGGCGGGCTGGTCTGCCTGCCGGCCGAGCGCGACCTGTCCAGCAACGGCGTGCAGGTGACACTGTTCGGCGAGGCGACCCGGATGCCGAAGGGCTCGGCCGTGCTGGCGCTGCGCACCGGAGCCGCGCTGATCCCCGCGATCCTGTCCTACGAGGGCACCGAGCCGAACCACCGGCTGGTCATCGACCTGCGCGACCCGATCGCACCGCCCGAGCCGGGTCCCGACCAGGTGGCTCAGATGACCCAGGCGCTCGCCGACGAGTTCAGCCGGGGCATCGCCGCCCACCCGGCCGACTGGCACATGATGCAGCGGCTGTTCCTCGCCGACCTCGAACCCGACGACCCGCGCCGCGCCCAGCCCGCGTCGCTCTGAGACGGTGGTCTCGTGAGGATCGGTATCGCCTGCCCGTACTCGTGGGACATGCCCGGTGGCGTCCAGGTGCACATCCGCGACTTCACCGAGGAGATGCAGCGTCGCGGCCACACCGTGTCGGTGCTGGCCCCCGGCGGCGAGGACGACGTCGTGCCGCCGTATGTCGTCAAGGCCGGGCGGGCGGTGCCGGTGCCGTACAACGGCTCGGTCGCGCGCATCCTGTTCGGCCCGCGGGCCGCCGCGCGAGTGCGGCGCTGGCTCACCGACGGCGACTTCGACGTGGTGCACGTCCACGAACCCACCACGGCCAGCCTCGGCCTGCTTGCCACCTGGTGGGCCGACGTGCCGGTCGTGGCCACCTTTCACCAGGCCACCACCCGCTCGCGGTTCATGACCACCGCCCACGGCATCCTCCAGTCGGCATTCGAGAAGATCTCGGCCCGCATCGCGGTGTCGGAGGAGGCCCGCCGGACCCTCGTGACGCACCTGGGCGGCGACGCCGTGCTGATCCCCAACGGCCTCTACGTCGACCGGTTCGCGGTGCCGGCCCGCCCGGAGTGGCGCGAGGGCGGCGGCACGCTGTCGTTCCTCGGCCGCCTGGACGAGCCGCGCAAGGGGCTGCCGATCCTCCTGCAGGCGTGGCGGACCACCCACCAGACCGTCCCCGACGCCCGGCTCCTCGTGGCCGGCCGAGGCGACCTCGACGACATCCGCCGGGGCATCCCGGCTGAGCACCGCGACTCCGTGACGTTCCTCGGCGGGGTCAGCGACGACGACAAGGCCGCGATGCTGGCCAGCAGCGATGTCTACGTGGCACCCCACACTGGTGGCGAGTCGTTCGGCATCGTGCTGGCCGAGGCGATGGCGGCCGGGGCTCCGGTGCTGGCCAGCGACCTCGTGGCCTTCCGAACCGTGCTCGATGAGGGCCGCCTCGGCGCACTGGTGCCGGTCGGCGACGCCGACGCGCTGGCCGCCGAGGCGATCGCCCTGCTCGCCGACCCCGAGCGCCGCGAGCGATACCGCGCAGCCGCCACCCTCGCGGTCCGCCGCTACGACTGGCCACGCATCGCCGACGACGTGCTGGACGTCTACGAGATGGCCATCGCGGTGGGCGTTCCGGGCGGGCGCACCTTCCGGATCCCGGGCCGTTAGGGTCACCGATCGTGGAGTGGCTCTTCGTCGTCGCCGGCGTTCTCGTCGTGCTCGGCATCTACCTGTCCTGGACCGCCGGACGCCTCGACCGCCTCCACGCGCGTCTGGACGCCTCCCGGGCCATGCTCGACGCGCAGTTCCTGCGGCGCTCGGCGCTGGTGCTCGAGATCGCCACCGCGGGGCAGCTCGACCCGGCCACCTCGGTGCTGCTGGCCGATGCCGCCTCGCGAGCCCGCACGGTCGACGACGACGGCCGTGACCAGGCCGAGAGCGACCTCACCGAGGTGCTCGACGCCGCCCTGGGCGACCCCGAGGACGTCACGGCGCTGAGCCAGGACCCGGTGGTGGGGGAGAGCTTCGACGAGCTGGCCAAGGCCTGCCGCCGGGCCGCTCACGCCCGGCGGTTCCACAACGACATGGTGCGCGGCGCCCAGCGGCTGCGCCGCAAGCTGCTGGTGCGCTGGCTGGGCCTGGCCGGGCACGCGCCCTGGCCGGAGACCGTCGAGCTCGACGACTCGGTGCCGGCCGGCCTCGAAGGCCGCTGAGCGTCGCCCAGCTCGTGGCCTCGGGGGTCCGGATGTGATCAGACGAGGTAGGTGTCGGTGCCGGACTCGAGGACGTTCAGGATCGAACGGACGGCTCGTGAGCCCATGGCGGCGCGGGCCTCATGGGTCAGCGAGGCGATGTGCCCCGTGACCAGCAGGCGGTCATCGCCGAAGTCGTCGGTCAATCGTGTCGAGATGTCCGTGTCGTCGTAGAAGCCGTCGAAGGCCGCAGCCTCTACGGTGCCGGTCTCGAGGGCCTGGCGGAGTCCGGCGGCGTCGACCACCTCGGGCCGAGCGGTGTTCACCAACAGCAAGCCGGGTTGTGCCGCCGCGAGTAGCTCAGCGCTGACGAGCCCCTGGGTATGTTCGTTGCCGGGAGTCATGACGATGAGCACGTCGACATTCGCGACGAGACGGTCCAGCGGCTGGAAGTCGATACCGAGTCGTTCCTCGTCGGCGGGTTTCCTGGTCCTGCTGTAGTAGGAGACCTCGGCTCCGAAGCCCTGGACAAGGATGTCGGCGATGCGGGTGCCGATCGCGCCGAGTCCGACGATGCCGCATCGCCGCGAGCGCAGTTCGTGCCGCCGTGCCTCGAAGCCGCGTTCGCCCGTGCGGTAGCGGTTGCCGTTGTGGGTGATTCGCCGGCACAGGTCGAGGGTCAGCCCGAGGGTGAACTCGGCAACCGAGTCGGTCAGCGTGTCGGGCGTGTTCGTGATCGGGATTCCGCGTGCTCGGACGGCCGAGGCGTCCATGAACGACTCGTAGCCCATCCCGAGGAAGGCGATGACTCCGAGCTCGTCGGCCTCGCCCAGAGCCGTGGCCGTGACGAACTCGTCCCCACCCAGCAGGTACCCGACCGCGCTGGCCAGCTCCCGGCGAAGCTCCTGCTCGGGAAGAAGGTGATGCGGATTGTGAACGTCGAAACCGGCGTCGACCAGCGGCTGGAGAATGCCCGTGTCCACGCTCGAACCTGTGACCAAGATCTTGCTCAACGAACATCCGCTCCTCGGGACCCGCGCGACCAGGTGGGCCGGCATCAATGCGACGAGCCACCCTACATGTCGGCGGCCATGACCTCCAGACGGGGACCACGTCCGCTCAGGCAAGGCCCCCCGTGGCTCAGATCCGGAAGCACTGCCGCAGGAGCCGGAGCCCATCGGGAATGCGGTCGGTGGGGATCGCGCCGTAGCCGAGGACGAGCCCGGCCGGCGCCGGCCCGTCGGCGGCGAAGTCGGACAGCGGCTGTACACCGACCCCGGCGGCGGTCGCCTTCGTGACGACCGCCGCGATCTCGGCGTTCGACCGCGACTCGGCCAGTGCGCTCAGGTGCAGCCCGCCGGCGCCTGCCACCACATCGAGCAGGCCGTCGAAGTCGCGCTCGAGGATCTCGGCGACGCGGTCGTGCCGGGCGTGATAGACCCCGCGCATCCGGCGCAGGTGGCGGCCGAACCACCCCTCGTCGATGAACCGCGCCAGGGTGGCCTGGACCGGGAGGGAGGTGTGCCAGTCGGTGACGAACTTGGCCGCCTGGATGGCGCGGTGGAGCGACGCCGGAGCCACGACGAACCCGAGTCGCAGCGTGGCGAGCATGGTCTTGGAGAACGACCCGACGTAGAGCACCCGGCCGTGGGGATCGAGGGTCTGCAGCGGCTCGACCGGGCGGGCGTCGAAACGGAACTCGCTGTCGTAGTCGTCCTCGATGACGGCCGCGTCGTGCAGCTGTGCCCATTCCAGCAGCGCCAGCCGACGGCGCAGAGACATCGCCGTACCCAGCGGGAACTGGTGGGACGGCGAGACGTACACCAGCCTGGTGCGGGCCGGGATGGCGTCGACCACGAGTCCTTCGGCATCGACCGGCACACCCACCACCCGGGCACCCAGCGTGGCGAACAGCCGCCGGGCCGGGGGATAGCCCGGGTCCTCGACGGCCACCTGGTCGCCCGGATCGACCAGGACCCGGGTGATGAGGTCGACCGCCTGCTGGGTGCCGTTGGTGATGGTGATGTCCTCGACGGTGGCACTGAGCCCGCGGGACACCGCGACGTGGGCGGCGATGGCGGCCCGCAGGCCGAGGTGACCGCCCGGGTCGCCGTACCCGCCGTCGCCGTCGCGGGCGTGGATCTCGCGGCCGAGCAGCCGCCGCCAGACGTCGTAGGGGAACAGCGCGGCGTCGGGCACCCCCGGCCGGAAGTCGAACTCCGGCGGCTCGTCGAACGGCTCGGGCAGCGCGACGTCCTTCCACAGAGCCCGCGGGCGCAGCGTGGTGTCGGTGGGGGTGGAGCGGTGCAGCCAGGCCGCGGCGGCCGGGGTGACGGCGTCGCTGACGAAGGTGCCGGCGCCGGTGCGCGAGACCAGGAACCCCTCGGCCCGCAGCCGGTCGTACGCCACGACCACGGTGGCCCGCGCGACGTCGAGCCGGTGCGCGAGGTCGCGGCTGGGCGGGATCCGCTCGCCGGGTCCGAGCCGGCCGTCGAGCACGGCCTGGCGGAGCTGGCGATAGATCTCGCCGGCCAGGTCGGCCCGGCCGGTGAGATCGATCTGGACGTCCACGACGACGAGCCTACGCGCTCCGATTGGACTGGTGCATCCACCGCCCTGGTCCTGTGGACAGGGCCAAGGACCAGCAGCGAATGCGACGACCGGGGGAATTGGACTGGTCGATTCGGTCTGTACGGCTTGGAGGGACGTACCATGATGCTCGTCCCGAAGTGGCCCGAAATCAGAGGTGGATCGTGTCCGAGACCAGTGTCCCCGCCATCGGAACCGCTCGCGTCAAGCGCGGCATGGCCGAGATGCTCAAGGGCGGCGTCATCATGGACGTCGTCACTCCCGACCAGGCGAAGATCGCTGAAGACGCCGGCGCCGTGGCCGTCATGGCCCTCGAGCGGGTCCCCGCCGACATCCGCGCCCAGGGCGGCGTGGCCCGGATGAGCGACCCGGACCTCATCGACGGCATCATCGAGGCCGTCTCCATCCCGGTGATGGCCAAGGCCCGCATCGGCCACTTCGTCGAGGCGCAGGTGCTGCAGAGCCTCGGCGTCGACTACATCGACGAGTCCGAGGTCCTCACCCCCGCCGACTACGAACACCACATCGACAAGTGGCGCTTCACCGTCCCCTTCGTCTGCGGTGCCACCAACCTCGGCGAGGCGCTGCGGCGGATCAACGAGGGCGCGGCGATGATCCGCTCCAAGGGCGAGGCCGGCACCGGCGACGTCTCCAACGCCACCACCCACATGCGCCAGCTCCGCGACCAGATCACCCGGCTGACCTCGCTGCCCGAGGACGAGCTGTACGTCGCGGCCAAGGAGCTGCAGGCGCCGTACGAGCTGGTCCGCGAGGTGGCCGCCGCCGGCAAGCTGCCGGTGGTCCTGTTCACCGCGGGCGGCATCGCCACCCCCGCCGACGCCGCGATGATGATGCAGCTCGGCGCCGAGGGTGTCTTCGTGGGCTCCGGGATCTTCAAGTCCGGCGACCCGGCCGGGCGCGCCGAGGCGATCGTCAAGGCCACCACGTTCTACGACGACCCCGACGTGCTGGCCAAGGTCTCGCGCGGGCTCGGCGAGGCCATGGTCGGCATCAACGTCGCCGACGTGCCCAAGCCGCACCGCCTGGCCGAGCGCGGCTGGTGACCGCCGGTATCCGGTGAGCAGCGACATCGACGCCGACACCGTCTTCGGCCCGGACTGGCACCGGGCCGACGACGGTGTCTACGAGCGCCGGGCGGCCCGGGTGATCCTG
>DATCVR010000175.1:0-2768 GCA_036566745.1 Jiangellaceae bacterium
CATCGCCCACCGCCTCTCCACCGTCCGCGACGCCGACCAGATCCTCGTCGTCGACAACGGCCACATCACCGAACGCGGCACCCACGACCAACTCCTCACCCACAACGGCACCTACGCCGAGCTCTACCGCACCCAGTTCGCGCTACAGGGCACGTAACGAGCCGCCGTCCACGGCCACCAGCGAACCGGTGACGTACGACGCCGCGGGGGAGAGCAGGAACGCCGCCACCCGGCCGAACTCGTCGGGACGGCCGTAGCGCCGCAGCGGGATGTTCGCCGACGCCTCGGCCTTGGCCTGGTCGGGGTCGCGGCCGGAGGCGACCGCCAGCTCGCGCAGCCGATCGGTCTCGACGCTGCCCGGCAACAGGCCCACGGCCCGGACCCCTCGCGGCCCGAGCTCGTCGGCCAGCTGCTTGACGATCATGGCCAGGCCGGGACGAAGGCCGTTGGAAGCGGCCAGGCCGGCGATGGGGGTGCGGACGGAGGTGGACAGCACGAACCCGAGTACGCCGCCGTCGCCGAGCGCCGGTCCGATCGTGCGGCCGAGGCGGACGGCCCCGAGCAGCACCCGCTCGAACGCTTCGCGCCACACCTCGTCAGGGGTCTCGAGAACGCTGCCGGATCCCGGCCCACCCACGCTGACCAGCGCACCGTCGATCCGGCCGAAGCGGTCGAGGGCGGTGTCGAGGAGCAGCTGAGGGCTCTGCGGATCGGCGTTGTCGGCCGCGACGCCCACGGCCGTGTCCGGACCACCCAGCTCGGCCGCGGCCGACTCGACGGCCTCGGCGTCGCGGGCGGCCACCACGACGCGCGCTCCGTCGGCGACGAGCGCCTCGGCTCCGGCGCGGCCGAGGCCGCGGCTGCCGCCGGTGACGATGTAGACGCGGTTGCTCAGCCCGAGATCCATGTCGCGATCATAGGCGGATGACTCCGACGCGAGACCCCGCCGCGGTCGTCACCGACGCGATGCGCACGGCGTGCCGGCACGTGGGCCTGGACCCGAGCGGCGCCGAGCTGATCCGGTGGGGCGAGAACGCGCTGTTCCGGCTGGCGAGCGCCCCGGTGATCGTCCGGATCGCGCGCACGGCGGCGTACCTGCCCGCGGTGCGGCGCGAGGTCGAGGTGTCGCGGTGGCTGGCCGCAGAGGGGTATCCGGCTGCCGAGGTCGTCGACGACGTCGAGCAGCCGGTAGTGGTGGACGACTTCCCGGTCACGTTCTGGCACGCGATCGAGGACGGCGGGCGGGAGGCGTCGTACGCCGAGCTCGGCGGGCTGATGCGTGACCTGCATCAGCTCACGCCGCCGGACGCCGTCGGCCTCCAGCGTTTTGATCCGTTCACCCGGGCCGAGCTCCGGATCGAGCGCGCGCCCGCCGTCGCCGACGACGATCGCGCCTTCCTCCGTTCGCGGACCGCCGAGCTACGGCGCGAGGTCGCGGCGTTGGAGTTCGCCGGCTCGCTGGTGCCTGTGCACGCCGATGCCCACCTCGCCAACGTCATCGTCGATCGTCGCGGGCGTCCGGTGCTGATCGATCTGGAGTACTTCTGCCACGACAACGCCGAGTGGGACCTGATGACCGTCGCGGCCACCCACGACAGCTTCGGGTGGACCACCGAGGACGAGTACCAGCAGTTCGCCCGCGCCTATGGTCGTGACCTGCGCGACTGGGACGGCTTCCGGACTCTGCGGCGGGTCCAGGAGTTCCTGATGACGACCTGGCTGATCCAGAACGCGACCCACGGCGAGGAGGTCGCCCGCGAGTGTGCTCGCCGCATCGCCTCCCTGCGCGGACCAGACGACGCGCCCCGCCACTGGAACGCCTACTGACCGGTCCCGCCACGAGGGCGGCCCGACCGGGCTCAGGCGCGGCCCGTGGCGGGGCCGGGCATGTCGGAGAGCAGGTAGGCGGCCGTCACCAGCGGGATGTGGCTCAGCGCCTGCGGGAAGTTGCCGACCATCCGGCCGATCCGCGGGTCGTACTCCTCGGCGAGCAGCCCGAGATCGTTGCGCAGCGAGAGCAGGTGCTCGAACAGGTCACGAGCGCGCTGCTCGCGGCCGGTGAGATGCAGCGCCTCGACCAGCCAGAAGCTGCACGCCAGGAACGCCCCTTCGTCGCCGGGCAGTCCGTCCACGTCGTGCTCGGTGCGGTAGCGCAGGATCAGCCCCGAGTCGGTGGACAGCTCGCGGGCGACGGCGTCGACGGTGCCGACGACGCGTGGATCGTCGGGCGGCAGGAACCCGACGATCGGGATCGAGAGCAGCGAGGCGTCCAGGGCCGGGCTGCCGTACGACTGGGTGAACGTCATCCGGTCGGCGTCGTAACCGTTCTTGAGCACATCGGCGTGGATGGTGGCCCGTAGCGCTCGCCACCGATCGACCTGGCCCGGCACGCCGCTCTCGGCGCCTTCCTGGACGGCCCGGGTGGCGCGGTCGGCGGCGACCCAGGCCATCACCTTCGAGTGCACGAAGTGGCGGCGTTGGCCGCGGATCTCCCAGAGCCCCTCGTCCGGCTCGCGCCAGGTGGACTCCAGGAACCCGAGGAGACTGAGCTGCAGGCTCCAGGCGTGCGGTTGATCGGCCAGGCCCGCCTCGCGCGCGAGGCGGAGCGAGTCGATGACCTCTCCGTACACATCGAGCTGCCGCTGCCGGACCGCCGCGTTGCCGATCCGGACCGGGCTGGAGTTCTCGTATCCGGCCAGCCAGGGCAGCTCCGCCTCGGGCAGCCGCCGTTCGCCCGACAGGCCGTACATGATCTGCAGGTCGGCGGG
>DATCVR010000176.1:0-2000 GCA_036566745.1 Jiangellaceae bacterium
TCCGACGCTGCCCTCGGACATTCCGGCGACGGAGCCATCCACCCAGCAGCCGCCGCAGGAGCCTTCGACGGTGCCGCTACCCACCACCACGACCCCGGTCCCGGTGCCGCCGCCCACCAGCTAGCGGTTCGGCGGACCTTCCGCACAGACCACTGTGGCCCGACACTTCGCGTGTCGGGCCACAGTGGTCTGTATCGGGTTGTGCCGGATCAGGCGTCGAAACCGTCGCCGTGCAGAGCGTCGTTCATCGAGGCGTCCGCGTAGCCGCGGCAGTAATCCCAGGTGACGTATGCCTCGGGTGTCGGGTCGTAGGCGGGCTCGTGCGGGCGCACGGTGCCGTCGACCAGAAGCTGGAGGAGGTTGGCACGAAGCATGTCCCAATCGTGGTAGTGATCTTGCTGGCAGTCTTCGCAGCAGACGACGAGACCGCGGATCCCGCGATGTGCCAGCAGCGCCTCGTACACGGCGAGGTCGGCCAGATCTTCCTCCACGGCGAGACGCTCGTGGGGGTCGAGTGGCTGGCCCGGTTCGATCGCATCGAGAGCTGCGGACGGGTCGGCGGGGTCGCCGGCGAAGGGGTCCGGGGGCAGACCTGGAGGCAGTTGATCGCGCACAGCACCACGGTACGCAGGTCAGCCCGGTCTGCGCCAGCCGTTCGGCGTACGCCCAGCGTGGGTGGGCTCCGTGGTGATCGCGTCGAGCCGATATCATGGTTTGTGGAGCTGGGAATATCGATCGTCGCTCCGGCCTTTTTCTTGTATCCGTGTTCCCGAAAGTTTCCACCAGATCGAAGATCTGAATGTCCGCAGACGGCGCCACCGGCGCTGCACCTATGTTCCATGGAGGGCCCGAACCGCATGACAAGTTCAGCAGGGCATGTACACACCGGCGGTGACGACCCGAACAAGGTCGCGATGCTGGGTCTCACGTACGACGACGTCCTGCTCTTGCCGGCGGCGTCGAATGTCATCCCCGGCCAGGTCGACACGTCCAGCCAGCTGACCAGGGACATCCGGCTGCGAGTGCCGCTCGTCAGCTCCGCGATGGACACCGTCACCGAGGCGCGGATGGCCATCGCCATGGCCCGCGCCGGTGGCATGGGCGTCCTGCACCGCAACCTGTCGGTGGAGGCCCAGGCCGGGCAGGTGGAGACGGTCAAGCGGTCCGAGGCGGGAATGGTCACCGACCCGGTCACCTGCAAGCCGTCGGACACCCTCGCCGAGGTCGACGCCAAGTGCGCCCGCTTCCGAATCTCCGGACTTCCGGTGACCGACGAGGCCGGGCAGCTCGTCGGCATCATCACCAACCGCGACATGCGCTTCGAGGTCGATCAGAACCGCGCCGTGTCCGAGGTCATGACGAAGGCCCCGCTGATCACCGCCCAGGAGGGTGTGACCGCGGAGGTGGCGCTGGGCCTGCTCCGCCGCCACAAGATCGAGAAGCTGCCGATCGTGGACGGTCAGGGCAAGCTCACGGGCCTCATCACGGTCAAGGACTTCGTGAAGACCGAGCAGCACCCGGACGCCACCAAGGACCGCGACGGCCGGCTCCTCGTCGGCGCCGCCGTGGGTGTGGGCGACGAGGCGTGGAGCCGCGCAATGGCCCTCACCGACGCCGGGGTGGACGTGCTCGTCGTCGACAGCGCCCACGGTCACTCGGCCGGCGTGCTGGACATGATCTCGAAGCTCAAGGCAGAGGTCGACGAGCGTGTGCAGATCATCGGCGGCAACGTCGCCACCCGCAGTGGTGCGGCCGCTCTCATCGAAGCCGGTGTGGACGCGGTGAAGGTCGGTGTGGGCCCCGGCTCCATCTGCACCACCCGTGTCATCGCCGGTGTCGGCGCCCCGCAGATCACGGCGATCCTCGAAGCGGTCGCCGCGGCCAAGCCGCACGGTGTGCCGGTGATCGCCGACGGTGGACTGCAGTTCTCCGGCGACATCGCGAAGGCCCTGGCGGCAGGCGCGTCGACGGCCATGCTCGGTTCGCTGCTCGCAGGCACC
>DATCVR010000177.1:0-6540 GCA_036566745.1 Jiangellaceae bacterium
CCGCCGCTCCTCACCCTCTGGTTCGAGCGCTACGCCGAGCGCCGCGGCCTGCTCGCCCCGACCTGGCGGCTGATCGACGAGTCCCCCACCCGCCCCCTCGAGCGTCCGCTCGCGTGGCTACTCCGCAACCCGGTGCGCGGCCTGGCCGCCGGCCTCGCCAGCGTCGCCGCGCTGACCGTTGTCGCCCTCATCGCCGGGCCGCCGGTCGGCTGACCGAAGGCGTCACTCCGCTATGACAGCGGGTCCGGCCGTGTGAATCGTTCACAGGGCCGGACCCACCCACCTAGGGATGTACGAGCATCCGGTCGATGCTGATCCCCCGACCCGAGTCCGA
This sequence comes from Jiangellaceae bacterium, assembly GCA_036566745.1. Taxonomy (GTDB): domain Bacteria; phylum Actinomycetota; class Actinomycetes; order Jiangellales; family Jiangellaceae; genus DATCVR01. The sequence goes on from DATCVR010000177.1 coordinate 335, forward strand.
GTCGTTGCCCTTGCCTGTCGCCACGAGGGTCAGCGTGTGTTCACCGGCTCCGAGGGCGGGGCTGGACCAGATCAGCTGGTTGCCGATGCGGGTGCGGCCGTAGAAGTCGGCGGTGCCGACCTCGACCCCGTCGACGAGCACGGTGGCGATGCCCTGGTTCGAGGCTCGCATCCCGTACACCTCGACGGACGAGCCGGTGAACCTGAAGTCGACCGAGTCACCTGCGGCCGTCGTCGAGGTCACCGAGGAGTGGTAGAGGCCGGTCCGGTTGATGCAGCCGGGGCAGCTCAACCAGCCCTCGCCCTGATAGTCGAAGCGGCCTTGGCCGGTGCCCTCGCTCTGGTCGTCCACCGAGCTCGGTCCTCCGTTCCCACGAACCACCTCGACACGGTCGACCGAGACTCCGCCGCCCACGCTTCGAGAGCCGGAGGGGACCTCGAAGCGGAGGGTGTGCGCCCCGTCCACCAGCACAGGGGTCCGCCACTCGACCTCACGGTTGCCGCCATAGGGCAGCACCACGGTCTCGTTCTCGTCGATCGATACCCTCGCGCTCCCGGGACGGGCACCGGACAGACCAGCGAGCGTGGCCTGGGTTCCCTCGAACTCGACCGTGAAGGATCCGCGGTGACGGCTGACATCGATGGTCTGGATCGGCTGCAGCGGGTCGACCGCGAGGTCGGCGAACTGCACCGCCGAGTAGTTGCCCGAGAGCCCGATCATGCCGGAGGTCCAGGTGTCGTCGGTGACCTCGCTGACCCGGGTGCCGTCGATCGACGCGGTGATCACCTCGTCGGCGAACGACAACTCGAGGTCGTGCCAGCCCGCGCCGGTGGCACCGGTCGATCCGCTGGTCAGCTCCAACCACGACTTCCCACCAGGTACGCCACGGCCCAGTGTCCATGTCCCGTCGGCGTCCAGGCTCAGCCCGTAGCCGTTCGGCACCGGCGCCATCGCGTCGTTCGAGACGCGGCCGAGCACCTGGGCCGTACCTCCTTCGGGCACGTACGCCTCGACCGAGGCCGTGTAGTCGGACCAGTTCAGGTCGCCGAGGATCCCGGCCGGCTGCTTCCAGGCGGCCCAGGAGATCGCGGGCTGCGGGGAGACCTGGGTCAGGCACGTTCCCTTGCGCCCGCCCTGGCAAGGCCGCTCCTCGTAGGCGCCCTCCATCTGGGAGAAGTAGGGCGTCTGACCGCTCGCTCCGCCGGCCGCGAGGGTGTTGCGGTACGGGAACGGGAAGGCGGACTCGTGCCGTCCCTCGGCGGCGCCGAAGCCCTTAGCCGTCGTGGTCGTGACGGTGACGACCGCGTTCGCCGGCACGGTCACGGCGTACGTGCCGTCCTGGTTCCTGCGCAGGTCGGGCTGGCGGACCAACCGGTCCTCTGCAGTCGACCGCCAGACGTGCAGGTCACGCGCCTTCAGTCCGCCCTCGACCGAGAGCGTGACCGTGCGGGGCGCGGCAGCACCGATGGTCTCGATCACGGTGCTCCAGTCACCGCCCGACGGTGCCTTGCGCGTGACGAAGCTGCCCTGTGCCGTGTCGGCTGCCGCGAGGTAGCCCGAGGAGGTGTCGAGATACTGCCATCCGGGCTCGGCGAACCTCGTCGTCTGCGCGACCGCCCAGATCGCCGACTGCACCTGGTAGGCGCCCGACCACGGGGTGTTCGCCCGCATCAGGCCGGCGTCGGAGATGCTCAGGCCCTCGTAGTAGGACGTGATCAGGTTCCAGAAGTTGACCCCGGTGATGCGACCGTCGATGTAGGCGTGGTTGATCAGCGACGGGACCGAGGCGGACGATCCGCCCGCGCCCCACTCGGCCGACCAGGGTCCACCCTCGGAGATCCACAGTGGCTTGCCCAACGCCTGGGCGGTCGCCGAGCTGGGACCGCGCGAGTAGTGGTTGCCGAGCAGGCCGACCGCGTCGAAGAGCTCGGGGTCGTCGGTCATGTCGACGGCGATCGGCCACTCGCCCTTGCGTGCAGCCTCGTCGGAGGCGATTATCCGCACGTCCGCGTAGCCGGCCGCGTCGAGGGCGGCGCGGTAGTCCTTGATCCACTGGACCTCGTACTCGCGCTCGTTGCGTACGCCGACGTTGTCGATGGTCAGGTCGTGCTCACGGGCGCAGTCGAGCCAGTCGATGAAGTAGTCGATCGTGTCCTGCGAGTAGTACTCGCCGTCGCCGAGCCATCCCGGGGCGCCCCAGGCGAGACCGCCGAGCTTGATCTTCGGGTTGCGCTTGACCGCCTCGCGCATGAGCCACCACGAGTAGCCGGCGTGACAGCTGACCTCACCGCGTACGTGCTCATGGCTCGACTCGGAGCCGTCGGTCGTGTTGGTGTCGCCGCCGATCTCGACCTTGAGCATCTCCAGCGAGGCGCCGTAGCCGGGCTTGAAGAGGTAGTCGAGGATCTCAGCACGCTCCTCGCGCGGGTAGTCGAGCAGCAGCCGGGATGTCGCCCCGCCGCCGGAGGTCGCCCCGACGCCGTCATAGGTACGTCCCGCGCTCCCGCCGTCGACGGTGATGGTGACGTGCTCGGCCGAGCTCGCCGTGGCGGCGACCGGGGCGGCCGCCGCGGTCCCACCGACCAGGGCGGTCCCGACCAGGAGCGCCGCGGCCATGACCGACGCCATCGGGAGTAGGCGTCGACGGTTCTGCCTTCGTTCTCGTGGCCCGGAGGGCTCCGGGGCATGGGTGACTCGCATCGTGGTTGCTCCTTGCATCTCATGCTTTCAGGCGATGGCCTGGTCGTGGATCGTTCGCGGCGAGACCTGGCTAGAGGCACACCTCGGTACGGCCCGCGCCCACCGTGGTTCTGCGCGGGGCGCCGCCGCCCCCGAACACCTGCAGGCTTGTCGAAGCGTCCGCGTTCACCTCGAAGCAGGCGCGCCGTGCGGAGGGCACGAAGTCGCGCACCACGACCCGCCCGCCGGCGGCCTGGAAGACCTTGCGGCCGTCCTGCCGCAGCTCGGTGCGCGCCGGGCTCACCATCGCGGCGTACGAATGCCCGGCAACCCGCACGTCGTCGACCGTGTTGCGGCCCTCCAGGGCGTGCGATCCGAACGTGACAGCCCCGGGCCGGCCCCACGCGTCCTCGGCCACCAACTCGTGCACCGCCATCAGCGGCATCACGCTCGACCAGGTGTAGTAGCGCCAGGCGCTGTCGACGGCGGCCGAGCTGATGGCCTGGCCCGGCTCCGGGTCGAAGTACTCAGGGAACCAGCTGTCCTCGTCCCAGCTGTCCAGCCACATCGTGGTGCTCTTCTGAGCGAGCTCACCGGCCGCCTCGTCGAGGCCGTACCGCTTGAGGCCGTCATAGACCGTGGCGTTCATGGGCGGCCACACGGCTCCACGCCACTGCTCGCAGGAGTTCTCCTGGCCCCAGCCGATGTAGTAGCGGTAGCCGGTCGAGGCGTTCGGTCGGTCGAGTCCGTTCGCGCAATACTCCGGTGCGCTCCGGCTGATGCTCGGCACGGCGTACTCGCCCCAGAACTTCTCGGGGTCGAGCAGATTCTCCCGCACGGTCCGCTCCGCCCGCCCGTCGGTCGCCAGTCCCCCGAAGAGCGGGTAGAAGATCGTCGGCGTGATGACCTGGCCCCAGCGGCCGTCGAGGTGCCGGTCGAGGTACATGCCCTGTTCCTGGTTCCACAGGGTCTTGTTGGCGGCCTTCCTCACCTTGTCGAACAAGGATTGGTAGCGGCGCGCGTCGTCGTGGCGGTCCAGGGCGTCGGCCAGTTCGGCCATCGACTGCGCCATGAGGGCGTAGTACGAGGTCAGCGCCACGTCGGTGAGGTCGGTGTTGTCCCGCTCGTCGCCGCTGCCGCCGTCCTTCGGCACACGGTCGGCGGCGGCGTAGAGCGGCAGGTCGTCCAGGCCCAGGTGGTTGCCGACCTTGCTCGGATCCGGGTCGTACGGGGCCTCCAGAAGGCCGTCGACGTCGACGTCCCACTCGGGCAGCCTGGCGATGAAGTCGGCCAGCTCGGGGTAGGCCTGCTCCACGAGCTCACGGTCACCGGTCGCTGCGTAGATCCGCTTGACGGCGTAGGCGTGCATCGGTCCGGAGTGGAGCTGGTCGTAGCGCGGGCCGCCGGCGTCGAAGATGTCCTTCTCGTGCTGCCGGGCCAGCTCGGGGTCGACGGTGAGCGCGATGATCGCGTCCCACGCGGAGTCCCAGCCGGTGAAGATGTTGTCGTTCTCCGCACCGCCGCGTCCCCAGCCCCACACCAGGAACCTGTTGCGGTGCGTCTCGTCGTAGTTGGCGTTGAGCGCGATGCCGCTGCGCATCGCCGTCGCGGACCGGCCGGCAGGCCCGCTGCCGCTGAGCGTGCCGCGGTCGGCGCGGGCCTCGGCGCGGTCGAGCGCCGCGAGGATCTCGCCACGGGGGGCGGCGGCTGTTGCTCGCGGGGCGCCCGAGACCGATGTGGTGAAGGTGATCGTCTCGTCCGCGTCGAGCGAGTAGCGCAGTGCCGCGGCAGCCTCGCCCGGCTCCGCCGGCTCGCCCTCCATCGCCGCCACCAGGTCGTCCATCGAGGCGTACGCCCCACCGGCGTCGGGACGCTGCGTGGGTGTCAGTGCGAAGTGCCCGGTCAGATCGGGGTCGTCGAGGCCCGGGCTCGAGGCGCGGATGCCGTCGCCGGCGACGTGGTAGCTGCTCGGCTCGCTCCACGGGGGCGCCGTCTCGAGGAACACGGTCGTGTCGTCCTCGAGCGCGGTGACCGACCCCACCAGGGTGTTGGGTGCCGTGCGCGCGAACCTGATGACGATCGTCTGCTCGTCCCGGCGGACCTGCTCGTACTTCGCCTCCAGGCCAGGCAGGAGGTCCCGGGCCTCCCGCACCTGGTCCGGCGACCAGGCATCAGGGTCGGCGAGGATCTCCCGCAGCGCGCCGAGCCGTTCCGGCGTGATCGTCCGGTCATCGCTGCTGATCCGCACCTCGTAGTACGAGCCGTCGGTGGTCACGGGACCGACATCCGCGACGTGCGCCAGCAGACCCTGGTTCTCCCGGATCAGCCGATTGCCCGACGTCAACAGGTTCACCCGCAGGGCGAACCTGCTCTCCCCCTTCCCGACGTACAGTGCGCCGTTGTCGTCCCGCTCGGTGTAACCGGGCATGGCGAACGGGCGATCGAGCGCGCGACCGCCCCGGTCGCTTTGGTCCGCAGAAGCGGCGGCCGGAACGCTGCCGGCCGCATCCACTGCCGCCGCACCGGACCCTGCGGCCGCCGACGCCGCGACAACGCTCGCGACGCCGACGGCAAGGGCGAGCCGCCCACGGCCGACTGCTCGTTTCACACCACTCTGATTGTTCATGCCTGCTCCTTTGTGAGCGCTAACATGCGTGCGAGGCAAGAGTAGTAAGACATATGATGAGTGACAAGTGTCACATGACGTTCTGTGTCGACCCGACATTGGGAGGCATCGACCAGATGTCAGATATTCGGGCATGGTTGAGCCGCACACCGGCTCCTCCCCGTGTCCACAGTGATCGGCGACGTGACGTCGCCGCCGTCTCAGCTCGCCACAAGCTCGGCGGCGCGGGCGATCCCCCGCAATGACTCTGTTCGACACCGGAGAGCGTGATGGGCTCTCGCGGCGCGACCGCTGTGCGGTAGTGCTCGAGCCGACCGGATCGATTGATCACCGCCAGCTTGTGGTGTGCACCGAGTCGATGGAGCCGGCGGGCCCGCGCCGAGCGCGATCTCGCTCGACGTGGTCCAGCTGCGCAAGTCCCTGCTCCATGCGTACCTCTCGCAGGCGTGCACGTCTGCAGCGAGGCCGAAGTAGAACATCACCCGCTCGCCTGGCTCCTGCACAACCCGGTCCGCGGCCCGGTCAGCTCGCGACGTCTGCGATCTGGACCTCGCCGCGGCGTACGACCTCCCCGCAGGCCTTGCAGGCCAGCACGGGGTGGAACTCCGCGCCACAGGAGTGCTCGAACCTGGCCGGCGGGCCGTCCTCGCCTGCCAGGTGACGGTCGCCGAACTCGCGCATCGTCTCGATGATCGGCGCGAGCGACCGCCCGAGGTCGGTCAGGTGGTATTCGAACCTCGGCGGGCGCTGCTCGTACTGAACCCGGGTCACCAGTCCGTGGGCCTCGAGCCTGCGTAGACGGTCGGTGAGGATGTCGCGCGGGCCGCCCGTGAACCGGGCGATCTCCTCGAACCGGCGGCTCCCGAGAAACAGCTCGCGAACGACGAGCAGGGTCCATTTG
>DATCVR010000178.1:0-28885 GCA_036566745.1 Jiangellaceae bacterium
GCCGGCCCGGCCGCACCGAGCCTCGCCGCGATCGCCGCCAGGCCCCGGCGGTCGGGTGCGTCGAGCTTGCGGAGCAGCGAGGACACGTGGCTCTCGACGGTGCGGATCGAGATGAACAGTCGTGCGGCGATCTCGGCGTTCGTGAGGTGTTCGCCGAGCGCCGCCAGCACCTCGGCCTCCCGCGCCGAGATCGCGAGTTCGTCCGCCCACGGGTGTGCCACGTGGGCCATCCTGCCTGGTCGGCTCGGGGAACGTGCGGGAGGTTCAGCCGCGCGGCGCCACCGGGGCGGTCCATCGGGGGTCGCGACCCGACAGTGCCAGCGCTCGCTCGAACGCCGTGCTGCCGGCAGCCACGGTGACCGGAGCGGCGAACCCGTCGTACTCCCGATAGGTCTCGGCGTGCTCGTCGACGACCCGCAGGACCAGCTCGGCCGCCGAGGGGGAGATGCGGTACTCCTGACCTGTGGCCACCGCGACGTCCCAGCCGTGCACGGCCAGTTCCTGACCACCAGCGCGGCGATCACCGGGGCGGGCATCGAGGTGAATCCGAGGTCGATCTCGCCAACCCACACGGCGGGATCGGCCCAGGCGGCGACCGCGCGATCGAGCTGGGCGGAGTAGGCCTCGGCCCAGGCCGGGTCGGCGGTGAAGTCCCGTTCGGTGAGCTCGGCCGGGAGCGGACGCCGCTGCGCGCGGTGCTCCAGGCCGTGCGAGGTGTAGAGGACCCAGTGGTTCACCTCCGCACGGACGTCCCAGGCGTCACACGGTGTCGGAGCGGTCAGGTGGTCGGAGCCGATGCCGGCGGCCACTCGCGCGGCTTCGTCGGCACATTCGATCATGGCCGTGTACACGTCGTTCATGTGTTCGACGCTAGGTGGTGCGGCGCTCGCGGCTCTTGAAGAAAGGCGACGACTAATCTCGGCATCATGACCGAGCAGGAGTTCGGCCGGGGCGTGCTCCATCCAGCCGTCCAGGCCGGAGTCGCCACGCTGACCCGGCCCGATCCGAGCCCGCGTCTGGCGGGGTTCGTGGAGTTCTACTGGCACGTCTCCTGGGACGCCCGCGACCGGCCCTACGAGACGAAGGTGTTGTCCCACCCGAACGTCCACCTTGTCTTCGAGGACCCGGAACCCACCGTCTACGGCGTGGACCGGGGACTGTTCGTCCGGCGGCTCGAGGGCGTGGGCCAGGTGCTCGGCGTGAAGTTCCTCCCGGGTGGATTCCGGCCGCTGGCCGACGGGCCTGTGGTGCGGCTGCGCGATCGGCGCGTCCCGGCGGCGGAGTACTTCGGGCCCGAGGTCGAGGCGGTCGGCCGGGTGGTGCGGACGGCCACGGACCTGTCCCAGGCCGTCATGGCCGTCGAGGCGTTCCTTGATCCGCTCCTGCCCGCGCGGCCCGATCCGGCCGCCGTCGAGGTCGCCGGCATCGTCGAGCGGCTCGTCGCCGACCCGGGCGTGGTGCGCGTGGACCAGGCCGCAGCTGTGGCCGGGGTGTCCGTGCGCGCGCTGCAGCGGCTGTTCGCCGAGTACGTGGGGGCCAGCCCGAAGTGGGTGTTGCGGCGAGCGCGCCTGCAGGAGGCGGCGGCCCGGGCCGACAGCGGCGACGCCGTCGACTGGGCGAGCCTCGCGGCGGATCTCGGCTATGCCGACCAGGCGCACCTCACCCGCGACTTCACCGCCGTGGTCGGCGACCCGCCGGGGCGCTACGTGCGATCGCGCGCGGGGCGGGGCTGACGCGCCCGGCCGCGGGCCCGAGACGGCCCCTGGCCGCCCGGGTGGGCCTCACCCACCGGGCTGGACCAGCCCGGTCTCGTAGGCGAGCACTACGGCCTGGGCGCGGTCGCGGAGGTCGAGCTTGGCGAGGATCCGCCCGACGTGGGTCTTCACGGTCTGCTCGGCGAGCACGAGCTTCTCGGCGATCTCGCCGTTCGACATCCCCCGGGCGATCAGCGTCAGTACCTCGGTCTCGCGGGGCGTGAGCACGCGCAACCCGTCGGGGCGAGGGCGATTGGCGGCAGGCCGGCTCGCGAAGTCGGCGATCAGCGTGCGGGTGATCGACGGGGCCAGCAGGGCGTCGCCGGCCGCGACCACGCGCACCGCCTGGACCAGGTCGGCCGCGGGGGCGTCCTTGAGGAGGAACCCGCTCGCGCCGGCGCGCAGCGCTTCGTACACATAGTCGTCGAGGTCGAAGGTGGTGAGCATGATGACCCGCGGATGACGATCGCCCGGCGCCCGCATGATCCGCCGGGTCGCCTCGAGGCCGTCGACCTTGGGCATCCGGACGTCCATGAGCACGACGTCGGGGGACAGCCGCCGGACGGCATCGGGTGCGTCGGCTCCGTCGGGCGCGTCGCCCACGACGACGATGTCCGGTTGCGCGGCCAGCAGGGCGCCGAAGCCCTGGCGCACCATCGCCTGGTCGTCGACGATGAGCACCCTGATGCTGCCGTTCGTGGTCACTCGGTCTCCTCCTGGTCGAACGGCAGCGTGGCCGTCACCTCGAAGCCGCCGCCCGCGCGAGGGCCGGCCGCGAGGGTGCCACCCACCACCACGGCCCGCTCGCGCATCCCGATGATGCCGTGGCCGGGAGTGCCCGGGGTGCCGGACGTGGCGGCGTGGGTGGACGCGTCGTTGACGACTCCCACCGTGAGGGCCTGGTCACCGTACTGGAGCCGCACGGCCACGCCCGCCCCCGGTGCGTGGCGGGCCGCGTTGGCGAGCGACTCCTGGACGATGCGGTAGGCCGAGAGCCCGAGCGTGGCGCCGACCGGTCGCGGCGTGCCTGACACCTCCATGGTCACCGGGACCCCGGAGCGGGCCGCGCTGTCGACGAGGTCGCCGAGCTGGTCGAGATCGGGCTGTGGCGCCCGGCTGAGGTCCTGGTCGTCGCTGCGCAGCACGCCCAGCAGCCCGCGGATCTCGGTGAGCGCCTGGCGGGCCGACGCACTGATCGAGGCGAACTCGGCCCGGGCGTCCTCCGGCAGGGACGGCAGCCGGTACGGAGCGCTCTCGGCCTGCACCACGACCATCGACATGTGGTGGGCCACGACGTCGTGGAGCTCGCGGGCGATGCGGGCCTTCTCCTCCAGGACGGTGCGCCGGGCCTTCTCCAGCTCGCTGAGCTCGGTCTGGCGGGCGAGGTCGCGGGCGGTGGTGCGGCGGCTGCGGACGAGGTCGCCGACGAACACCAGGGCGGTGGCGCTGACCATCATCGTGACCGACGTGCCGGAGTTGTCGCGGACGCCGGCCGAGATGACCAGCATCGTCGCCACCCACACCCACACGGTGGTCCAGCGATCGTGCCGGACCGCCACGAGGAAGGTGACGCCCAGCCAGACGAGCTGCAGCAGAACCGGCCAGGTGCCTGGGTCGAGTCCGTCATCGCTGGGGGTCCCGGCCAAGGCGATCAGCGCGGCCGTGACGGTGATGATCCGCCAGCCGATCAGCACCCGCGACCCGATGAGCCCCACCGGCAGGGCGATCAGGGCGGCGAGGATCGGCAGCACGAGGTCGTGCACGTCGAGGGTCTCGCGGATGGAGGCCAGCCCGATCCAGAACACCCCGACCGCCAGGACCCACGGCAGTCCCGGGAGCCACCGCAGCCAGCTCCACCGACCCCGCCCCGCCTCATGCGGACGTAGGACCGGTGGCGAGCGCACCCAGTCGACGAACGCCTGCCGGAAGCCTCGGATCAGCTCCGCGGACCAGTCGTCGGGCAGCCGCTCGGCATCGGACGGGTCCGGCCGCGGGCTCAGGCCGAGACGCCGGACCACCACCCCGGCCACCACCACGGCGGTGACCCCGACCACCCAGCCGATCCGGATCTGGGGCGCCGAGGACAGTCCGAACAGCACCGCCGTGGCGATCCATCCGGCTACCACGGTGATGGTCTGGTCCCGCCGGGGGAGCCGGGGCGAGGGCCGCATGACCATCGCGAACAACAGAGCCAGCAGGACCAGCCCGTGGACGATCGGCCACGGCCAGGGGTCGCCGTCGATCACCGGGAAACTCAGCGAAACGACCACGGCCGACGCCGCCGAGATCAACCACCCCACCGCCGGGCGGGTGAGGATCAGGCCGAACGGCAGCGCGGCCGCGGCGGCGACGAACGGCAGCAGCCCACCCTCGACCGCCGCGACGTCCAGCACCTCGGGTGCGGTCTGGAGCGCCAGCACGAACAGCGCCACGGCCGCGGCCCACGGAGCCCATCGTCCCGGCCGGTCCAGCGCGCCCCGGACCAGGTGCCCGGCCCGCGACGACGCGGTCGCCTGGTCCTGTTTCGCCGGCTCAGACCTCACCCGGTCAGCGTAGGGGCGCAGGTGTGGGCACGTCGTCGGTCTGGCGGGGTGTCCCGGCCGTCATACTCCGGAGCTACCCACCTCACTCGGACGCGGCGGTGAGCAGGTCGTGCAGTTCGGGCACGGCCGCGTCGATCGCCGCGGCGTCGCCTGCCACGGCCGAAGCCCGGACGACGCCGAGCGCCTCGTCGATCTCGCTGACGTCCGGGCTGGCCAGGCTGTGGGCGAAGCGGGCCCGGATCCAGTCGATCGTCGTGAGGTCGCCGGCCGTTGCGGGAGCGTCACCGGCCGAGACGTCGACCAGCAGCTGCCGGACCAGCAGTTCCAGCCGGGCGAGATCGGTGGCCACCACGTCGCGGTAGGGCAGCGCGAGATCGAGCGCGGACCGCTCCATCGCGATCGCGGCCTGGGCCGCCTCCAGGCTCGCCGACGACAGCGCCGTCGTGAGCTCGTCGAGCGCCGCGGCCGCCTCGTCGGCCACCAGCGGCGGGACGTCGCCGGCGCTCATCGCGGTCCATGCGTCGGTGAGCTCGCCGAGCGCGGCCGACGCGGCTGCCAGGTCGCCCGCGCGCACGGCGTCGAAGATCGTGACCGGTGCCGAGGTCATCGTGTCCAGCTCGGCGGGCGCACCGCCTGCTACCGCATCGGTGGGCACCGCCTCGGCCAGCGCCTCGATCTCGCCGTCGGCGGCGGTGTAGAACTCGCCGTAGCCGGGAGCGAACGTCTTGGTCTCGTGAGCGCCGTCCTGGTGGAGCTCGTCGACCACGACGGCTCCCTCGATCGGGCCACGCGGGCCGTCCACCTTCTCGCCGGTGGACTCCACCGTGACCTCCTCGAACACCACCTCGGGAATGTTCTCGGGCCGGTAGACGTCGCCGGGCTGCGGCTCGGCCGGCATGATCATCGCGGCCGGGCCGTCGGTACCCGCGTGCCACGTGCCCTCGGTGTCGGCGATCACGCCGTCCTCGTAGTTGTAGACGTCCTCGCCGAAGTACCAGACCGCGCCGGAGTCGTCCTGGGCGTAAAGGTCGAGGGCCACCTCGTGGATCCGCCCGTCGAGGAAGGCCGCGTACTGCGACACCGCGGTCTCGATGCGCCGGCCGTCCCAATCGATGACCCGGGTGTCGGGCAGGACCGTCACCTCGGCCCGGAACGGCAGGTCGTCGACGGTGCCGAGGAGCAGCGTCGAGTCACCCACCGCGACCGGGAACAGCGGGTTGGTGACCTCGGTGGGGTCGGAGAACGACGGCTGCTCCAGGTCGACCCGATCCTGCTCCGGCGCCACGTCGAGGTCGCTGACCACCGGCTGGGGCAGGGGCGTGGAGCCACCCGACGCCCCGGACCCACCGCCGTCGGAGCTGCATCCCGCGACCGCGAGGACGACCGTCGCGCCCCCGCACCCCCACCTCGCCGCGGCGCGCATGTCAGCCGTCCTGGTCGCCGGACTCGCCGGCCCCGGAGTCGCCGGACTCGGAGTCCGAAGTCTGTCCGACGACTGTGAAGTCGGCGTCCAGCTCGACGTCGACCTGCGAGCCGTTCTCGAGGGTCACCTCGACCTCGTACGTGCCGCCGTTGTCGCCGCTCCGCTCGGTCTCGGTGACCGTGCCCCCGCCGGTGTGCGTCAGGGCTGCCTCGCTGGCCCGCCGCAGCGTGTCGCCGGTAAGTGCGCCGTCGGCGTCGTCGCCACGTGCGGCGAACGTCGCGCCGGTCGCGCCGATGACCGCTACCGCGGCCGCGGCGCCGATCCACATCGTCCTGCGCTTCATGGTCCCCACTCCTCTCGTCCACTCGTGCCGAGCCTGCCGCGAGGTCGCTGAATGTGGCCTGAACGCGCTCGGGGCGGTGCTCGGGCGGGTCAGCGGGAGGGGTGCTCGGCGTCGAGGCCGGGCAGCCGGACAACCACTCTGGCCCCACCCAGCTCGCCGCGCTCGATCGTGACGCGGCCTCGATGGGCCCGCACGAGCTCGGCGACGATCGACAGGCCGAGCCCGGCGCCGCCGTCGTCGCGGGCGCGGGCCTCGTCGAGCCGGACGAAGCGCTCCAGGACCCGGGCTCGTTCGGCCTCGGGAATGCCGCGACCGTCGTCCTCGACGCCGAGGGTCACCCACCCGTCGGACTCGGCCAGGCTGAGCCGGATCGTCCGGTCGGCGTGCCGCGCGGCGTTGTCGGCAAGGTTGCGCACCACCTGCGTCAACGCGGCCGGATCGCCACGCACCTGGCCTGCCGACACCGCCGCCGAGTCGATCCGCAGCGCGGTGGTCCCGCGGAGGTGGCGGGCCTCGTCCAGGACGAGGTCGTCGAGGTCGACCGCGCGGTCCTCGAGAACCAGGGCGTCCTCGTCGGAGCGCGCGAGCAGCAGCAGCGCGTCGACGAGACGCTGCACCCGCAGGCTCTCGGCGAGGACGGTGCCGGCCAGCTCAGGCGTCGTGGTGCGGCCGGGATGCGACAGTGCCACCTCGGCGTGCTGGCGGATCGAGGCCATCGGCGAGCGCAGCTCGTGCGAGGCGTCGGAGACGAAGCGGTGCTGGCGCCGTTGTGCCGCTTCGAGCCGGTCGAGCATGCCGTTCATGGTGGTGGCGAGCCGGCCGATCTCGTCGTCGCCGGCCGACGGCACCCGCCGATGGAGGTCGGAACCGGAGATGCGGGCGACCTCAGTGGTGATCGCGTCGACCGGAGCCAACGCCCGGCCGACCACCTTCCAGGTGGTGACCACCACGACGAGGAGGAGCACCGGCACGCCCACCGCGAGCAGCCCGGTCACAGCGCGGACCGACTCCCGGACGTCGTCGAGCGAGCGGGCCACGACGACCGAGACCGGACCGTCCGCGGTGTCGGCGGATGCGGACACGGCGAGGAAGCTGCCGTCGTCCACCGGGGTGGTGACGACGGCCGAGCCGCCCGGATCCGGCTGGGCGACCGCGGGACGGCCGGCGACGTTCGGGCTCGACGCCACGACGTCGCCGGCCGCGTCGAGCACCTGCACCAGCTCGTCCTCCTCGTCGCCCAGCCGACCGATGCGGGCCTCGCCGGCCTCGAACGCCGCGGCGACCTGGTCGGCTCGAGCCTGCGCGGCCGCCCGCACCTCGCCGGTCAGCGTCGAGCGGAGTTGGGCGGCGAACGCCACCGCGCCGATCACCAGGGCGAGGCCGACGACCGCCGAGGCGGCGAGGGTGGTCCGGGCGCGGACGGACACCGGACCGCGGACCCGGCCCGGGCGTCGAACGCCGTCGTCAGCCGCCATCGGCGGCCATCCGGTAGCCGGCGCCGCGCAGGGTCTGGATTCCGCATCTCCCGAAGGGGCGGTCGAGCTTGTTCCGGAGATGCCGGATGTACACCTCGACGATGTTCGGGTCGCCCTCGAACTCGTCGCTCCACACGTGTTCGAGGATCTCCCGCTTCGAGACGATCTCGCCGCAGCGGCGGATCAGGAACTCCGCCAGGGCCAGCTCGCGCGCGGTCAGGTCGACTTCGACCCCGCCCCGCCACACCCGCTTCGCCGCGGGATCGAGGCGCAGGTCGCCCGCCTCCACCACCACCGGTCGCGCGCGGGCGCCGCGCCGGATCAGCGCTCGGAGCCGGGCGAGCAGGACCGCGGAGGAGAACGGCTTGGTGAGGTAGTCGTCGGCGCCGGTGTCGAGCGCCTCGACCTGGTCCCAGACGCCGTCCTTGGCGGTCAGCATCAGGATCGGCGTCCAGATCTCGTCGGCGCGCAGATCCGCGCAGACCCGGTAGCCGTTGACCTCCGGAAGCATGATGTCGAGGACGATCGCGTCGTACGCGTGCTCGCGCGCCATCCAGAGCCCGTCGGTGCCGGTGTGCACGACGTCCACCGCGAAGCCCTCGGCCTCGAGCCCGGCCCGCAGCCCGGCCGCGAGCCGCACCTCGTCCTCGACCACCAGCACCCGCATGGGCCCCGCCTCTCGCCTGGCCAGGTATGCCTCCATCCTTCACCCGTTGCCTGACTCCCGGCTGAAGATGCCGGATGCGCAGTCCCGGGCGCCGTACGCGGGGGTGAGATCGCCCCGCGACCAGGTACGACCGGGGTACGTCCGAGACCACGCCGCAGCATGACGATCTCGACCGTTCCCGTTCCTAGCGTCCCTCCCCGTCAGCCGGATCCCCCGGCGCGACGGGAGGGACGGGACTCATGTGGCAGCGGCTGGGATGGGTGGTGGCGGCGGTCGCCGCGGCGTTCGTGGTGACCGGCGCCGGGCAGTACCGTCCCGTGACGACAGGTCCGGGGGACGCGGAGGCCGCGGCCGCCGTCACGGCCCTGACGGGGGAGGGACGCGCGGCGCCCGATGGCGGGCTCTCCGCGATGCCGGCCGACTTCGCCGAGGTCATGGGGTACGCGCCTGAGCTGGTGACGGACTCGGACGGGACGCGGTACCTGGTCAAGCCCGCCGGAAACTGCTCCTCGCCGTTCGGCGCCACGGCGTACGACTTCGACCGGGCGTGCAAGTCGCACGACCTCGGCTACGACCTCCTGCGTTACGCCACCCGCAGCGGCGCCGAGCTCGGTCCGTGGGCCCGCCGGGACGTCGACGCCATGCTGGCCGACGACGTGCGAGCGCGGTGCGCGAGTCTCGACGGCGACGGCGACGGCGACGGCGACGGCGACCCCGGCTGCCGGGTCGTCGCGGGTCTGACCAGCGCGGTCGTCGAGGCCAACTCGTGGCGGCAGGGCGACGGCAATCCGGGCAGCGAGGAGTCGGGCCCGTATCTCGTCGCGGGTGCGCTCCTGGCGGCGGCGGTCGTCGTGCCACCGGTGGTGGCCCGTGGACGGAACCGCGGGCGGGCGACGCTGAGCGCGAGCGGGCCACCATCCTCGAGATCGACGATGGCGCGACCGGCGCGACCGGCGCGGGCGGCGCGGGCGGTGTCGCGATGACGGCGACGGCCCAGGCCCTGACGCCACGGGCGGCGGCGATCGAGGCGGCCACGCCCCGCGACCGGGATCGCCTCGTGGATCTCCTGCGGGCCTGCAGCCTGGTGGTGGTCGTGCTCGGCCACTGGCTGATGGCGGGCATCGTCATCGCCGACGGCGGGATCACTGGGGTCAACGCCCTGGCCACGGTCCCGATCCTTCGCCCGCTGACCTGGATCCTGCAGGTCATGCCGCTGTTCTTCATCGCAGGCGGGTTCTCGAACCTGACGCTGTGGCGGCGCGCGTTGGCTCGTGGCGACAGCTACGCCGACTACGTCCGGACACGGCTGGTCCGCCTGGTGCGTCCGACGCTCGCTTTCGTGCTGGTGACGCAGGCAGCGCTGGCCGGGCTGACGGTGGCGGCACCGGCCGGGCTGGGTCCGGCCGAGGTCGAGCTGATCGGGAAGCTGCTCGGCCAGCCCCTGTGGTTCCTCGGCGTGTACGTCGTGGTCACCGCGCTCGCGCCGGTGATGGCGGCCTGGCACGCCCGCTCGCCGGTCGCCGCACCGGCGGTGCTCGCCCTGGTGGCCGTCGCCGTGGACGTGGGTCGGGTCGGGCTGGGCATCGAGCCGGTCGGCTACCTCAACCTCGCCGTGGTGTGGCTCTTCGCCCAGCAGGTCGGCTTCTGGTACGCCGACGGGCGGCTGGGTGCCGTTCCGCGGCGGCGCTGGTGAGCGGTGCTGGCCGCGGCGTTCGCCGGCCTCGTGCTGCTGACCGGACCGGGGCCATACCCACTCAGCATGGTGGGCGTGCCGGGGGAGCTGTCGAACATGTCCCCGCCCACGGTGTGCGTGCTCGTGCTGACCATCGGGCAGACGGCCGTGGTGATGCTCGCCCGGGGTCGGCTGACGGCGTGGCTGGCGCGGCCCGAGCGGTGGTCGTGGGTCGCGGCGATCGGCTCGATGGCGATGACGCTCTACCTGTGGCACCTCGCGGTGCTGGTGGCGGGCTTCGGTGCGGTGCTGTGGCTGGGCGGTCTGCCTCCCGAGCCCGGGACGACGCCGTGGTGGCTCACCCGGCCGCTCTGGCTCGGGGCGCTTGGCGTGGTCCTCGCCGCGGTGGCGGTCGTGGTCTCGCGTTGGGAGCGCGGCCGCGCCGAGTTCCGTCGCCCGCGGTCCGCCGGCGGGTCCGCCGGCGCCGAGGCAGTGCCGGCGGCTGGGACGGCGGTAGCCGTAGCGGCGGTGGCGCTGACCGCGCTGGGCCTGCTGGGCTACGTGGCGAGCGGACTGGCCCCGGCAGCGCCGTGGAGCTCGACGCTGCTGGTCATCCCGGTCGATCCAGTGCAGAACACCCTGTGCCTGGCGGCTGGGCTGGTGCTGACGGTGCGGGGTGCCCGGACCCGAATTCCCCCGGCACCCCGCACCGTCGTCCTCAGGGGAACGTGATCGGCAGCGTCAGCGGGTCGCTGGTGGCGATCGGGTAGGTCTTGTCGGCGATCTGCATGCTCCCGGCCGGGCTGTACGTGAACGTGCCCTCGGTGAAGGTCTCGTCGACGACGAAGACCGCGGCGCCCACGTCCTCGCCCTGCGCTTCGCTGGGGATCACGGTGTCGCCGACGACGAGGCTCCAGGTCTTCGTCCAGTCGATGCTGAAGTCGTGATGGGTGCTGTCGCCGCGCGGGTCGTTGCCGATCGGGACCACCAGCCACGCCTTGCCGGCGGGCGCCCAGCCGCGAGACTGGTCGAAGGGCGAGAGGTAGACCCGCTGGACCTCGCCCCCGAAGGTGAAGTTCACGTCCTCGGCGCAGCAGTAGTCGGGCTGGTCGGCCTCGAGCTGGGCCTGGGTCTGCACCGCGATGGTCTTGGTCTCCCAGGTGGTGGACACCTGCTGGGCCAGTTTCTCGCGGGAGTACGCCACGGCGGTCACGTCGGAGTCGAGCGCGCCGTCCTCGAGCGAGAGCGTCTGGTCCGCGCCGTCCACGGTGGCGATGAGCGAGGCGGGGTCGTCGCCCTCGGCGGAGACGATCAGGACGTACTTCGCCTGGTCCGTGGCCGGGCACTGGACCTGCTCGCAGGCGATGGCGGCGGTGTCCGTGTCGTAGCTCAGGTCGCCGGCGATGGTCAGGCGCTGGGTGCCCACGCCCACGGCCAGCGAGGTCGAGGCGTCGCGGTAGTCGCTGTAGTAATCGGCCTCGGGCCCGATCTCCGGCGCCGAACCCACGGTGACCTGCCAGGCTCGCACCTTCTGGCCGTCGGCGGGACGGTAGAGCGACGGAGCGTCCTCCTCGTAGGAGCTGTCGCTGTTCACCGCCGACACCACGGCCGCCGGGATGACCTCGAGGTCGGCGGACGCCTCGACCGTGATGACCGCAGACGGGGTGACCAGGCGGTACGGCTCGTCGAGCTCCTCGAATCCGGCGTCGAGCTGCACGCTGTCGACGCCGGCGAGGACGGCGACGTCCGACACCGGCGACTCGGGGGCCTGCGGCTCGTCCAGGGCTTCGACCTCGACCGGCTCGGCGCCGTCGGGCCGGAACAGCTCGTCGACGGAGATCGAGGTCAGCTCCGGCTCGGCGTCGACGACGCCCAGGCTGACCTTCTCGCTCGTGCTCGCCGTGGGCTCCACCGGCACGGCGTACCAGGCGTCGTCGGGCGAGGCACCGAGCACCCGCAGCGGCCCGCAGTAGACGTTGTCCGCGACGCCCCGGTCGCCCTCGCGGTGGAAGAAGCACTGCGATCCCTCGGCGACAGTCGTGGTGCCGT
This sequence comes from Jiangellaceae bacterium, assembly GCA_036566745.1. Lineage (GTDB taxonomy): Bacteria > Actinomycetota > Actinomycetes > Jiangellales > Jiangellaceae > DATCVR01. The sequence continues at coordinate 11,927 of DATCVR010000178.1, forward strand.
CGTCGACGCCGGGCTTGACCAGGTCGTCGAAGGCGGAGTCGGCGTCGGCCAGGACGGCCTCGGAGTTGCCGACGGCCAGGCCGCCGACCTCGACAGCGTCGCCGGAGCAGGCGGTGAGGAACATCGCGGTCGCGGCTAGGGCGATCCCGGTGCGGATGACGCGCATCGTTCGGTGGCTCCTCGGGGGTGGGGGGCGGCAACAGCCGCGCAAGTGGCTTCGGAGGCCGGGCGGTGACCCGGCTGCACTCTTCGTGACCGAACCGTGATCATCGTCGGCGCACCGCCTGACAAGGAGACCTTGAACTCGTGTATCTTGAGTCCAAGAGACTTGTGCGGCGGTGTGGCCACCTGGATTAGGCGACCCTTACGGAGTCGTGGCCTCCCGTTCTGCGCGACGATGGAGACGATTCACGGACGTTCGAGAGGCCGGGACAGGGAGTGAGCAGCGTGACGAGCGTGAACAGCTTCGGAGCGAAGGGGACCCTCGACGTCGGGGAGGCCACGTACGAGATCTATCGGCTGGCCGCCGCAGGTGACGTCACCCGGCTGCCGTACAGCCTCAAGATCCTGCTCGAGAGCCTGCTGCGCACCGAGGACGGCGCCAACATCACCGCCGACCACGTCCGTGCCCTCGTCGACTGGGACGCCGAGGCCCAGCCCGACACCGAGATCCAGTTCACCCCCGCGCGCGTGGTCATGCAGGACTTCACCGGCGTGCCGTGCGTGGTCGACCTCGCCACCATGCGCGAGGCGATGAGCGACCTCGGCGGCGACCCGTCCAAGATCAACCCGCTGGCACCGGCCGAGCTGGTCATCGACCACTCGGTGATCGCCGACGTGTTCGGGGCGCCCGACGCGTTCACCCGCAACGTCGAGCTCGAATACGGCCGCAACAAGGAGCGCTACCAGTTCCTGCGCTGGGGCCAGGGCGCCTTCGACGACTTCAAGGTCGTCCCGCCCGGCACCGGCATCGTCCACCAGGTCAACATCGAGCACCTCGCCCGCACCGTCATGACGAAGACCCAGGACGGCACCACGGTGGCCTACCCGGACACCTGCGTGGGCACCGACAGCCACACCACCATGGTCAACGGCCTGGGCGTGGTCGGCTGGGGCGTGGGCGGCATCGAGGCCGAGGCGGCCATGCTGGGCCAGCCCGTGAGCATGCTGATCCCGCGCGTGGTCGGCTTCAAGCTGTCCGGCTCGCTGCCCGACGGCGCCACCGCCACCGACCTCGTGCTCACCATCACCGAGCAGTTGCGCCGCCATGGCGTCGTCGGGAAGTTCGTCGAGTTCTACGGCCCCGGCGTGGCCGAGGTGCCGCTGGCCAACCGCGCCACCATCGGCAACATGAGCCCGGAGTACGGCTCGACCATCGCGGTGTTCCCGATCGACGACGAGACCATCCGCTACCTCCGGCTCACCGGCCGCTCTGACGAGCAGATCGCGCTGGTCGAGGCGTACGCCAAGGAGCAGGGCCTCTGGCACGACGCCGACCACGCGCCGGACTACTCCGAGTATCTCGAGCTCGACCTCGGCACCGTCGTGCCCTCTATCGCCGGCCCCAAGCGCCCCCAGGATCGGGTCTCGCTGACCGATGCCAGGACCGCCTTCCGGGACTCGCTGCGCGAGTACGTCGACCACGACGCGCCGCACACCGACCTGGACGAGGCCGTCGAGGAGACCTTCCCCGCCAGCGACCCGGTGGCCGTCCACCCGGGCAACGGGGGAGAGGAGCCACGCGTGCTCGCCTCGGCGGCCGTGGGCTCCGAGGGCCGGGCCTCCGCTCCGGTCCGCGTCACCCTCGACGACGGCACCGAGTGCGAGGTCGACCACGGCGCCGTCGTCATCGCGGCCATCACGAGCTGCACCAACACCTCCAACCCGTCGGTAATGGTCGCGGCCGCTCTGGTCGCCAAGAAGGCGGTCGAACGCGGCCTGAACCGCAAGCCGTGGGTCAAGACCACCCTCGCGCCCGGCTCGAAGGTCGTCATGGACTACTACGAGCGTGCCGGGCTGACGCCGTACCTCGAGAAGCTCGGCTTTCACCTGGTCGGCTACGGCTGCACCACGTGCATCGGCAACTCGGGCCCGCTGCCCGAGGCGGTCTCGGCGGCCGTGGCGGAGAACGACCTCTCGGTGGTCTCGGTCCTGTCGGGCAACCGCAACTTCGAGGGACGCATCAACCCCGACGTCAAGATGAACTACCTCGCCTCGCCGCCGCTGGTGGTCGCCTATGCGCTGGCCGGGACCATGGACCTCGACATCACCACCGAGCCGCTGGGCACCGACACCGCGGGCGAGCCGGTCTACCTGCGCGATCTGTGGCCGTCTCCGGCGGAGATCGAAGAGGTCGTCGAGTCGGCCATCGCCAGCGAGATGTTCACCCGCGACTACGCCGACGTCTTCGCGGGCGATGCCCAGTGGCAGTCGCTGCCCACACCGGAGGGTGACGTCTTCGACTGGAACCCCGACTCCACCTACGTCCGCAAGCCCCCGTACTTCGACGGGATGGCCGTCGAGCCGTCGCCGGTGGCCGACATCGCGGGTGCGCGGGTGCTCGCGAAGCTGGGCGACTCGGTCACCACCGACCACATCAGCCCGGCCGGTGCGATCAAGGCCGACTCTCCCGCGGGGACGTACCTCGCCGAGCACGGAGTCGCCCGGCGTGACTTCAACTCCTACGGATCGCGGCGCGGCAACCACGAGGTCATGATCCGCGGCACGTTCGCCAACATCCGGCTGCGGAACCGCATCGGAACCCGGGCCGACGACATCCCAGAGGGCGGATTCACCCGCGACTTCACCCAGCCCGACGCTCCCGTCACCTCGATCTACGACGCCTCGGTCGCCTACGCGGCCGCCGGGACGCCGCTGGTCGTGCTGGCGGGCAAGGAGTACGGCTCGGGGTCGTCACGCGACTGGGCGGCCAAGGGCACGGCGCTGCTGGGCGTGCGGGCCGTCATCGCCGAGTCGTACGAGCGCATCCACCGCTCGAACCTGATCGGCATGGGCGTGCTTCCGCTGCAGTTCCCCGAGGGGCAGACGGCGGAGTCGCTGGGCCTGACCGGCGAGGAGACGTTCGACATCGCCGGCGTCACGGTGCTCAACGACGGATCCACCCCGGCCACGGTGCGCGTGACCGCGACCGGCACGGACGGCACGCCTGTGCGGTTCGACGCCGTGGTCCGCATCGACACGCCTGGCGAGGCCGACTACTACCGCCACGGCGGGATCATGCAGTACGTGCTGCGCGGTCTGCTCTGAACCGAACCCGGTGATCGTTGGAACGTTGTGGTCGCGTGGGCGGCCACAAACTTCCAACCGTCGCGGCTGAGTCAGAGGGGGCGGTCGCTGGAGTCGGTGTCGGTCACGGCGCCCGGGTCGGTCACGGTGCCGGCGTCGGGGTTGGCGTCGGGGTTGGCGTCGGAAGGAATGTCGGCGGCCGCAGGCGCGTCGGTGGCGACGGGCCGGTCGCGAGGTCCCATGATCACGATGCCGATCAACATCACGATCAGCGCCACGGCACACGCCCAGGCACCCGCTTGGAGGTGGTTGGCCGTGAAGCCGAGATCGTCGTCGGCGTTGTCGACGGCCTGCATGACGACGAACAGCGCCAGCGTGGCCACTCCGACCAGCCAGCCGATCACGAGCAGCAGCCGCGACTGCAGGATCGCGCCGACCACTCCGAGCACGGCGACCGCCGCCAGCGCGATCGCGACCGAGGTCCAGTACGACGATGCCGTGCCGCTGACGTCGGTCTGGATGAGCCGCTCGACGGGGATGTCCGTGGCCTCGCGACCGTCGAACCAGTAGAGATAGGCGCTCGCGGTCACACCAATGGCGCCGATCGCGGCGAGGACTGCACCGCCGGCACGTTGACGCGTCATCTGGACCGCCTCCTCGTCGAGGTACCCGTGTGATCACTGTGCCACCGGGAATTACCCGCCGCGAGCGGTTTCACACGCCGCGTGGATAGTCCCATTTCTGGTCGGACGCGGTCATTGCGGCGGGTCGCCGTCGAAGACCGACAGCGGGATCTCGACCTCGTCGTGGCGCGCACCCATGGTGAGGATGCCGACGGTCAGCACCAGCAGGCCGAAGCCGCACACCCAGAACCCGCTCTCGAGGTCGCCGGCGCCGAGGCCGCGGTCGGGGGCGTTGTCCAGAGCCTGCATGACGTACCACAACGCCAGGGTGACCGCCCCGATCAGCCAGGTCAGCCCGAGCAGGATGCGAGACCTCAGCACCGCCCCGATCACGCCGACCGCACCCGCCACGGCGAGCGGTCCGGCGAGCGAGGTCCAGTACGACGACGCCACCCCGCTGATGTCGGCCTGGACCAGCCGGGCTATCGAGGTCTCGCGTGCGGTGGTGCCGGCGAACCAGGGCAGGTACGCACCTGCGGTGAGGGTGAGCGACCCGACGGCGGCGACGACCGCTCCGGCGGCGCGACGGTTCACGTGTCTCGCCTCCCTCCCCACAGGCGGCCCCGGCGCCGTGACGCTGCGCCGAGTACTGATCACTGTGCCATGCGCGGGTACCGTGCGCACCCCCGAGAGGGGGAGGAGCGGACCGGCTCCGACCCGTAGACTCGTCCCAACCGACTGGGATGAGGAGGCGAGACGATTGGGCGTTCTCGAACACGTCCGCGACCCCCGTGACCTGCGCAAACTCTCCGACGACGAGCTCAACGGGCTGGCGTCGGAGATTCGCGATCTCCTCGTGTCCACGGTGGCACGGCGCGGTGGGCATCTGGGGCCGAACCTCGGCGTCGTCGAACTGACGATCGCCGCCCATCGCGTGTTCGACTCGCCTCGCGATCCGATCGTCTTCGACACCGGTCACCAGGCCTATGTCCACAAGCTGCTCACCGGCCGCGCCGAGCAGTTCGACACGATCAAGGCCCAGGGCGGGCTGTCGGGCTACCCGAGCCGCGCCGAGAGCGAGCACGACTGGGTCGAGAGCTCGCACGCCTCCACCGCGCTGTCCTACGCCGACGGCATGGCCAAGGCGTTCGCCGTACGCGGCGAGCGCGGTCGCACCGTGGTCGCGGTCGTGGGTGACGGCGCGCTCACCGGCGGGATGTCGTGGGAGGCGCTCAACAACATCGCGGGCGGGCCGCAGACCGGCCCCGGCCGCCGGCCGCTCGTCATCGTCGTCAACGACAACGGCCGCTCCTACGCACCCACCGTCGGAGGGCTCGCCCACCACCTCGCGGGGCTGCGCACCGATCCCCGCTACGAGAAGGCCCTCGACCTCGTCAAGCGCACCCTCGGGCGCACCCCGCTGGTAGGCCAGCCGCTCTACGACGCGCTGCACGGCATCAAGAAGGGCCTCAAGGACCTCCTCGCCCCCCAGGGCATGTTCGAGGATCTCGGGCTGAAGTACATCGGCCCGGTCGACGGACACGACCGCACCGCGCTCGAGCAGGCCTTCACCCAGGCCAAACGGTTCGGCGGACCGGTGCTGGTCCACTGCGTCACCCAGAAGGGCTTCGGCTACGACATCGCGCTGCGCGACGAAGCCGACCACCTCCACAGCCCGGGCGCGTTCGATCCGCTCACCGGCGCCTCTCTCGCCAGCCCCACCCGCACCTGGACCAACGTATTCAGCGAGGCGCTGGTGGCAGCCGGACGCGAGCGTCCCGACGTCGTGGCCATCACCGCCGCGATGCTTGGTCCCACCGGCCTCGAGCCGTTCCACGCCGCCTTCCCCGACCGCTGCTTCGATGTCGGCATCGCCGAGCAGCACGCCGCCGCGTCGGCCGCGGGGATGGCGATGATGGGCCTGCACCCGGTGGTCGCGGTGTACGCCACGTTCCTCAACCGCGCCTTCGACCAGGTGCTCATGGACTGCGCGCTGCACCGTGCCGGAGTCACCTTCGTGCTCGACCGTGCCGGGGTCACCGGCGACGACGGCCCGTCCCACAACGGCATGTGGGATCTCTCGATCCTCCAGGTGGTGCCCGGCCTGCGGATCGCCGCACCACGCGACGGCGCTCGCCTCGTCGAGGAGTTCGGCGAGGCGCTGTCGGTCGCCGACGCGCCCACCGTCGTGCGCTTCCCCAAGGGCGCGATCTGCGCCGACCTGCCGGCCGTCGAGCGCGTCGGCGAGTGTGACGTGCTCTGGCGCGAAGGCGCTCACGACGTCCTGCTCGTGGCCGTGGGCGCGATGGCCGAGGTCGGGGTCGACACCGCCCAGCGGCTGGCCGCCCAGGGCGTGGGCGTGAGCGTGGTCGATCCGCGATGGGTCAAGCCGCTCGACCCCGCGCTGGTCGAGCTCGCCCGCAACCACCGCCTGGTGGTCACCGTCGAGGACAACGGCCGGGTCGGAGGTGTCGGATCGGCGGTGGCACAGTTCCTCCGCGACGCCGGCGTCGACGTCCCGGTGCGCGACTTCGGCATTCCTCAGCGCTTCCTCGACCACGCCAAGCGGGCGGCCATCCTGACCGAGGTCGGGCTCACCGGCCAGGACCTCGCGCGCGAGATCGCCGGGCTCGTGGCCGCCCTCGACGCCGAGCCGTCTTCGCCCTCGGATGATCACACCACTACGGTGTAGCCGGTGAGCGTTCCTACTCCGCACCAGCCGACACCGACCCCCGACTGGCTACGTCGCGAGGCCATCATCGCCGGCCGGCTGCTCGTGCTCGGCGCGGCCGCCGCGGCGCTGGTTTGGGGGATCCTGCGGATCCAGTTCATCGCCACGGCCATCGTGCTCGGCTTCGCCATGGTCGCGTTGCTGTGGCCGCTGGCGCGGGGGCTGCGGCGCAGGCGGGTGCCGGCCGTGCTCGCCGCCCTGGCCTGTGTGCTGCTCTTCCTGGCGTTCTTCACCGGGCTGGTCTTCTTCGTGATCGATCAGGTGGTCGACTCCGGGCCGAGCATGGTGAAGGCCATCACCGGGTCGGTCGAATCGGTGAGCGAGTGGCTGAACTCCGGGCCGTTCGGGCTCGAGACGGCCAACATCCAGGAGCTCCTCGACGAGTTGCAGTCGCGCCTCGGCGACATCCTGGGCGGGGTCAGCGCGGCCGCGGCCACCGGCCTGTCCGTGGTGGCGAACTTCACCACCGTGCTGCTGATCGCCACCTTCTTCACCATCTTCGCGCTGACCAGCGGCGACAAGCTCTGGAAGCAGTTCGTCGGCACCCTCGACGACGACCACCGCGAGCCCGCGAACGCGGCGTTCCTCGGCGCGATGAAGACCACCGGCAACTGGTTCTACGCCTCCACCATCACCGGTCTCGTCGACGGCGTGCTCATCGGCGTGGGCCTGATCATCCTCGATGTCCCGCTGGCGGTGCCGATCGGTGCCCTGACCTTCCTGATGGCCTACGTCCCGCTGGTCGGGGCGACGCTGGCGGGCGCCGTGGCCGTGCTGGTGGCGCTGTTCTCCGGCGGGTTTCCGGACGCGCTCTGGGCGCTGGGTATCGTGGTGCTGGTCCAGCAGATCGAGGGCAACGTCCTGTCACCGCTGCTGATGTCGAGGGCGCTGAACTTCCATCCGCTGATCATCCTGTTGCTGACCACCGCCGCGGCGACTGCCTTCGGGCTCGTCGGGCTGTTCCTCGCCATCCCGGTGGCCGGCGCGATCACCTCCGCCGTGATGGCGTGGAAGCGGACGGTGCGGAGCCGGCTGGCCGAGGGCGACGGTCCGTCCGACGCAGCGGCGCCTGGCACGTCGGCCACCTGACGCGGCCGGCGGCGGCCGGATCGCTCAGTGGTCCGCCAGCGCCGGACCACGCTGGCGGGAGTCGAGCGCGGCGTTGGCCGCGGCGTGCAGCAGGTTCGCGGTGACGATCGCGGGCATCACGACCGCCACCGTGCCCGGGTACGCCGGCTCGAGCAGCAGCGACAGGATGATCGCGGTGATCCCGTTCTGTTGCGACAGCGCCAGGTGGAGCCGGTCGAGGCGCGGCAGCCCTCGGGTCAGCGCCGCGGCCACGACCACCTGCGCGCCGTAGGCCGCCGCTCCCAGCGCCACACCGGCCACGACGTCCGCGACCTCCACGCCGTCGGCGAGTTGGAGGCCCACCAGCACCATCGCGGCCACCAGCGCGACCCGCACGGCTCCGTCCACGGCGGTGTCCAGGCCGCGTGGGCGCAGGAACAGCCCGATCAGCGCGAGGCCCACCATCAACAGCCAGGTCACCGCCGCGACGAAGCCGACGGCGAGCAGCGCGTAACCGACCGCGCTCAGCCAGACCGGGTTCGCGACACCGCGCCGGGCCGCCCACCACGCGACGCCCACAGCCGCCGCCAGGGCGAGGTTCTGGGCCAGCGCGACCGCGTAGCCGCCCACGCCGCCGCCGACCACCTCCGCCCCGGCCGCGGGCGCCACCACGAGCGCGGGCACGTAGACCGCCAGCAGGACTGTCATCGGATCGTCGAAGGACGACCACGCGGCCAGGATCGTCTTCGCCCGCGCCGACATGCGGGAGTCCCTCATCAGCGCGGCCACCGACAGCGGGTCGATCTGGGCCACCGCGATCCCGAGGATCCAGAACCGCGGATCGTCGAAGATCAGTACGAGGACGCCGCCGATCAGGAACGCCTTGGCGAACACGCCCACGGTGACGGCGAGGACGATGACCTTCCAGTGCGCTCGCGCCTCACGAACGTCGATGCCGAAGGTGCTGGCGTAGAGGCCGACGGCCAGCAGGACGGCGGTGAGGATGCCGTACCAGGGGCCGGCGGCGAGGTCGTTGGCGAGCCCGGACGTGCCGGGCAGGATCCCCAGCACCACCCCGGCGAGGGCGCAGGCGACCAGAGTGACGGCACGGTGCACGGCAAGCTTCCTTGATCGAGGACCTGGATGCCCGCCACGTGGAGACGCCGTCCGGGGCGGGCCCACTGAAACAGCCCGCCACGGACGGCGTCAAGATCGCCGCCGGATGGTGGTCAGGTCCGGACGCTGGCCACTCCTGGCGGCAGGAACCGCCGGCCGGTGGCCCGCTCGGCCACTCCGCTGCGATCGAGGTACGGCGTGATGCCGCCGAGGTGGAACGGCCAGCCGGCGCCGAGCAGCATGCACAGGTCGATGTCGGCGGCGTCGGCCACCACGCCCTCGTCGAGCATGATCCGGATCTCCTGGGCCACGGCGGCCAGGGCATGCTCGCGCACCTCGTCAGGGCTGCGCACGAGGTCGCCCTGCTCGAACAGGGCCTTCGTGTCGTCGTCGAGGTAGGGCTTGCCCTGGGCATCCCAGGACCAGATGCCCGGCTTGCCGGCCGCGACCAGCCGCCGGAGGTTCTCCGACACGGCGAAGCGGTCGGGGAACGCCTCGTGCAGGGTCTCGCTGACGTGCAGGGCGACCGCCGGGCCGACCAGCTGGAGCAGGACGAACGGCGACATCGGCAGGCCGAGCGGCGCCAGGGCGTTGTCGGCCACCTCGATGGGGGTGCCGTCGTCGACCGCACGGGTGATCTCGCCGATGAAGCGGGTGAGGATCCGGTTGACGACGAACGCCGGAGCGTCTCGCACCAGAACGGACGACTTCTTCAGTGCCTTGCCCACCGCGAAGGCGGTGGCCAGCGAGGCGTCGTCGGTCTGCTCGGCCCGCACGACCTCCAGCAGCGGCAGGATCGCCACCGGGTTGAAGAAGTGGAAGCCGACGACGCGCTCGGGATGCTGGAGCGCCGAGGCCATCTCGGTGACCGACAGCGACGAGGTGTTGGTGGCAAGCACACACTCCGGCGAGACCACCGCTTCCAGTTCGGCGAACACCTTCTGCTTGACCTTCATCTCCTCGAAGACGGCCTCGATGACGAAGTCGGCGTCGGCGAAGGCGGCCTTGTCGGTGGTGCCGGTGACCAGCGCGCGGAGGCGGTTGGCCTGGTCGGGGCTGATGCGGCGCTTGCCCAGCAGCGTGTCGATCTCGGCGTGCACCCAGCCGACGCCACGTGCCACACGTTCGTCGTCCAGGTCGGTGATCACCACCGGCACCTCGAGCCGCCGGACGAACAGCAAGGCCAGTTGCGAGGCCATGAGCCCCGCGCCCACGATGCCGACCTTGGTGACCGGGCGGGCCAGGGCCTTGTCGGGAGCCCCGGCCGGATGCTTGGCGCGGCGCTGGGTGAGGTCGAAGGCGTAGACCCCGGAGCGCAGCTCGTCGCTCATCACGAGGTCGCCCAGGGCGTCGTCCTCGGCGGCGAACCCCTCGGCCTTGGTGGCCGTGCGGGCGGCCGCGATGAGGTCGAGGGCACGATACGGGGCGGGCGCGGCGCCGTGGACCTTGGCGTCGGCGAAGGCTCGCCCCCGATCGACGGCGGCGTTCCAGGCCTCCTCGGAGCGGTCGATCTCGCGGCGTTCGACGACGACGTCGCCGCGGACCACCCGGGCGACCCAGGTGAGCGACTGCTCGAGGTAGTCGGCGCCGTCGAAGGCGACGTCGGCGATGCCGAGCGCGGCCACCTGCGGGCCCTTGAGCATGCGGTTCTGGTTGAGCGCGTTCTCGACGGTGACCGTGACGGCGGCGTCGGGGCCGATCAGGTTGGGCAGCAGCCACGCGCCACCCCAGCCGGGCACCAGCCCGAGGAACGTCTCGGGCAGCGCCACCGCGGGCGCGGCGTTGCTGACCGTGCGGTACGTGCAGTTCAGCGCCAGCTCGAGCCCGCCGCCCAGCGCGAGCCCGTTGATCAGGCCGAACGTGGGCACCGGGCCGTCGCCGAGCTTGCCGAGCACACGGTGGCCGAGACGGCCCAGCTCGACGGCCTGCTCGCGCTGGGTGACCAGCGCCATGCCCTTGAGGTCGGCCCCGGCGGCCAGGATGAACGGTTTGCCGGTGACGGCCACGGCCACGATGCCCGGCTCGGCGTAGGCGGCGTCGATGGCCCGCTCGAGGCCGAGCATCGAGGCCGGGCCCAGCGTGTTGGGCTTGGTGTGGTCGAGGCCGTTGTCGAGGGTGATGAGCGCCGCCGTGCCCGCGCCCAGCGGCAGCTCGACGAAGCGCAGATGGGCGTGGGTGACGATCTCGTCGGGGAACTCGGCGGACGCGGCGGTGGGCTCGCTGCTCATCAGGCGGCCGCCTCCCCGTCGTGGCGCCGATAGTCGGGGTGGTGGGGGTTCTCCCACACCACCGTGCCGCCCATGCCGATCCCGATGCACATCGTGGTGATGCCGAAGCGCACGTCCGGGTGCTCCTCGAACTGGCGGGCGAGCTGGGTCATCAGGCGGATGCCGGAGGATGCCAGCGGGTGGCCGGTGGCGATCGCGCCGCCGTACTGGTTGACCCGGGCGTCGTCGTCGGCGATGTCGTAGTGGTCGAGGAAGGCCAGCACCTGGACGCCGTAGGCCTCGTTGATCTCGATGAGCCCGATGTCGTCGATGGTCAGCCCCGCCTGGGCGAGCGCCTTGTCGGTGGCGGGCACCGGCCCCACGCCCATGAACTCCGGCTCGACTCCGGCGAACGCGTACGACACCAGCCGCATGCGCGGGGCGAGCCCGAACTCGTCGGCGGCTTCGGCGCTGGTCAGAAGGGCCGCGGTGGCGCCGTCGTTGAGCCCGGCGGCGTTGCCCGCGGTGACCCGGCCGTGGGGGCGGAACGGCGTCTTGAGCGTGGCGAGGGCCTCGACGGTCGTTCCGGGGCGGGGCGGCTCGTCGGCGGTGGCCAGGCCCCAGCCCTGCTCGACGCTGCGGGTGGCCACTGGTACGAGGTCGGGCTGGATCTTGCCGTCGACGCGTGCCTTGTCGTACTTGGCCTGGCTGGCCGCGGCGTAGACGTCGACGCGCTCCTTGGTGAGCTCGGGGAAGCGGTCGTGGAGGTTCTCTGCGGTCTGACCCATGACCAGCGCGGAGGGGTCGACGATCTTCTCGGCCAGGAAGCGCGGGTTGGGGTCGACGCCCTCGCCCATCGGATGGCGGCCCATGTGCTCGACGCCGCCGGCCACCACGACGTCGTACGCGCCGAACGCGATGCCCCCGGCCGCGGTGGTGACGGCCGTCATCGCGCCCGCGCACATCCGGTCGATGGCGTAGCCGGGTACCGAACGGGGGAGCCCGGCCAGCAGCGCTGCGGTGCGCCCGATCGTCAGCCCTTGGTCGCCGATCTGGGTCGTGGCGGCGATGGCGACGTCGTCGACCCGCTCGGGCGGCAGCGACGGGTTGCGCCGCAGCAGCTCACGGATGCACGTGACGACGAGGTCGTCGGCGCGGGTCTCGTAGTACATCCCCTTGGGTCCGGCCTTGCCGAACGGGGTGCGGACGCCGTCGACGAAGACGACGTCGCGGAGCTGTCGCGCGGGTGGGCTGGCGGGACGAGGCACGAGGCCCTCCTCGGGGGAGCGAGCGGGTCACTGAGGACGATGCTACTCGCGAGTAACCAAAGAGGGGAGAGGCGTCGGCGTGAGGGCGGTCACGGGATCGACGCCGATGTGCCGCAGCGCCTCGCGGCGCGACAACGGGGCGAGGCGGGCGGAGTGCTCGGCGACGAAGGCCCGCACCCATCGAGGATCGCTGCGGGCGTGCTGGCGCAGCGCCCAGCCGATGCCCTTGCGCAGGAAGAAGTCGAGGTCGTCGGCGTTGGCGAGCACGCAGTCGCGGAGCAGGGCGACGTCGAGCTGCTCGCCGGAGCCCACCTGGCAGATCACCGACGCGCGCCGCCGCCACCGGTCGGGATCCTTCGACCACTGGCGCATCGCCGGTGCCACGACGTCGGGGTGGGCGCGTAGCAGCGGGCCCACCAGCCTGATCGCGACGTCGTCGACGTGATCCCACCAGGCACCGGTGACGATCAGGTGGTCGTACAGCGCGAGCGAGGCGGGCTCGGTGGCCCAGGCGGCGTAGGGCCGGGCCTGGGCGAGGTCGGTGGCGGCGTAGCGCTCCTCGCGGAACTCGGCGGTGTCCCAGAGCTCGCGGATCGCGGCCTCCCACGCGGCGCGGTCCGGCAGGGGATGGGCCCGGACGAGGGCACGCATCAGCTGGGCACGCCTGGGCTTCTGCACGCCCAGGAACGACATCTCGGACTTCATGTAGGCCTGCATCGGCCCCGCCTTGGCCGGGTCGGCGGCGCTTCGCAAGCCGGCCCGAACGGCGTCCACTAACACCACTGCCGCAGCCTATCCCCATGATCATCGCAGGTACGGACGGCGCGCGACGGCGCGCCGCGGCGAGACTCGAGAGCCGTCAGGACGTGGGGCGCTCGGCCTCGAACATCCAGTGCTGCTTCTCCAGCTCGGCCGTGACCGTGATGAGGAGGTCCTGTGAGACCGGATCGGGGTCGGCCGTGGCCTCGATCCGCTCGCGCATCCGCTCGACCACCGCGCTCAGCGTGGCGACGAAGGCGTCGACGACGTCGACGTCCTCGATCCAGCCGGCGTCCAGAGCGGGCACGCCGCTGGTCGCGGCGACCGTGGCCGTGCGTCCGTCGGGGCTGACCCCGATGGCCGAGGCCCGCTCGGCGACCAGGTCGGAGAACCCGCGGGCGGCCGTCACGACCTCGTCGAGCTGGAGGTGGACCGACCGGAAGTTGCGACCGACGACGTTCCAGTGAGCCTGCTTGGCGGCGAGCGAGAGGTCGATGAGATCGACCAGCGCGCCCTGCAGGGCATCGCCGGTGACCTGCTGGGCCTTCTCCGGAAGCGTGCTGGTGATCTTCGGCATCATTCCCCCTGGATCTGGACGAAACCTGCGCACCAGCGTGGTACCCGCGCGCACGACGGTCAAACCTGGGGATAAGCTCGCCCCCACATGGCCGGTTCGAACGACCTCGTCGTCATCGGCGCCGGGCCCGCCGGGCTCGCCGCCGCGTGGCGGGCTGCCCGCCGTGGCATGAAGGTCACCCTCCTCGAACGCGCCGACCACATCGGGGGTCTGGCCGCATCGTTCGAGGTGGCGGGGGTCCGGGTCGACCAGGGTTCGCACCGCCTCGATCCCTCCACCCCGCCCGGGCTGCTCGCCGACCTGCACGGCCTGCTGGGCGACGATCTCCAGCGCCGTCGCCGCACCAGCCGCATCCGGGTGGGCGACCACTGGCTGTCGCTGCCGCTGCGCGCCGACGAGGTCGCCCGGAGGTTGCCGCCCTCGCTGCTGGCCAGGATCGCCCGCGACTCCGCCACCGCGCCGTTCCGCCGGGCCCAGGACGACAGCTACGCCGAGGCGTTGCGCGCCCGGGTCGGCCCCGCGCTCTACGACACCGTGTACGGCCCGCTCGCCGAGAAGCAGTGGGGGGTGCCCGGCGAGCGGATCAGCGCCGACCAGATGCGCCGCCAGGCCGGCAAGATCGGCAACTTCCGCCTCGCTGCCCGGGCCGTCGGCCGGGTGCGGCGCAAGCGCGGTGACGGCTCGGCGGCGGCCGTCGGCGGCTACTACTACCCGCGGCGCGGCTTCGGCCAGCTCGCCGAGTCGCTGGCCAACGCCGCCGTCGACGCCGGCGTCGACATCCGGTGCGAGGCCGAGGTCGACCGCGTGCGGGTGTTCGAGGACGAGGTCGAGGTCAGCACCCAGGACGGCGACGTCGTCACCGGCGGGCTGGTCTTCTCCACCCTGCCGCTGCCGGTGCTCGCGCGCATCGCCCGCCCGGCGCCGTCGCTCACCTCCATCGAGTCGTCCGCCCGGCTGCGGTACCGCGCGATGTTGCTGGTCTACGTCGTGCACGAGGGCGGGCGCTGGAGCCGCTACGACTCCCACGACATCCCCGATCCCCGCACCCCGGTCACCCGCATCTCCGAGCCGGTCAACTACCGCGACAGCGTCGACGACCCCACCGACCGGTCCGTGCTGTGCGCCGAGATCCCGTGCTCGATGACCGACGAGGTGTGGGGCCTCGACGACGAGTCGCTGGGCGACCTCGTCGACGAGACCCTCGGGCTCACCGGCCTGCCGGGCGTCAACCGCGTCCACGTCGAGAGCCGCCGGCTCGGCCAGGTGTACCCGATCTACCGCTCGGGCTATGAACACGACCTGGTCGACGTCGACTCGTGGGCCCGGATGATCCGCCGGGTCGTCACTCTCGGCCGGCAAGGGCTGTTCGTCCTCGACAACATCCACCAGGCCCTGCTGATGGCCTACGACGCCGTCGACGCCATCCGCGACGACGGTCGCTTCGATCGCTACGCCTGGACCGTGGCCCGCGAGCGGTTCGCCCGCGGCGGCCCGGACGGCACCTGACGCCTTCCGCCGCCACCACGGAGCGGGGGATCAGCCGGCGGTCGTACTCGCGAACGCCGCGGCCACCGGCCCGGCAGTCAACCGGATCTGCCACTCGCGGGCGCCGCGCGCACGGAACGCGTCGGCCACGCTCTCCTCGTCGGCGACCTCGGGCGGGGTCCAGGCGACTCGGCGCAACGTCTCGGGGGCGAGAAGGTTCTCGACCGGGAGGGTGTGGGCCTCGGCCACTTCGGCGACCGCCGCGCGCGCGGCTGCGAGCCGGGCGGCCGCCTCGGGCTCGCGCGAGGCCCAGGCCCGGGCGGGCGGCGGGCCGTCGTAGCGGGCCGTGAGGGTCGGGAGCTCGACGTCGGGAAGGTTGCGGGCCTCGTCGATCGCGCCGAACCACCGGGACGTCTCGCGCCGCTGCGACCGGCCCCGGAAGACCGGCATCTCGGCGAGCGCGTCGCGGGTGGAGGGCAGCGCCAGGGCGGCCTCGACGATGGCGGCGTCGGGCAGGACCCGGCCGGGGGAGATGTCGCGGCGGCGGGCGAGCTCGTCGCGGGCGTACCAGAGGCTGCGCACGGTGGCCAACTTGCGGCGGTCGCGGACGCGGTGGAGCCCGGACGTGCGCCGCCACGGGTCGACGCGGGGCTCCGGAGGCGGCGCCGCGGCGATGGCGGCGAACTCCTCGAGCGCCCAGTCGAGCTTGCCGGCCTCGCGCAGCTGGAGCTCGAGGGCGTCGCGTAGCTCGACCAGCAGCTCGACGTCGAGGGCGGCGTAGCGGAGCCAGGCCTCGGGCAGCGGTCGGGTGGACCAGTCGGCCGCCGAGTGACCCTTCTCGAGGGTGAACCCGAGGACGCTCTCGACCAGCGGCCCGAGGCCCACGCGCGGCAGCCCGAGCAGCCGGCCGGCCAGCTCGGTGTCGAACAGCTTCGTGGGACGCATGCCGATCTCGGCCAGGCACGGCAGGTCCTGGGTGGCGGCGTGGAGGACCCATTCGTCGTGGGCGATGGCCTCGCCGAGGCTGGTGAGATCGGGCGTGCCGGTGGGATCGACCAGGGCGGTGCCGGAGCCGGCCCGCCGCAGCTGGACGAGGTAGGCGCGGTGGCCGTAGCGGTAGCCGGAGGCACGCTCGGCGTCGACGGCGACCGGGCCGTGACCGCCGGCGAAGGCGGCCACCGTGGCCTCGAGCGCCGCGGCGTCGGCGACAACGGGAGGGAGCCCGTCCCGCGGCTCGAGCAGGGGGACGGGTGTCTCGGAGGTCACCGGTTCTGCCTGCCCCGCGGGGTCGGGATCGCGATGACGCCGTGCGGGAGCGGTACGAGACCGGCCGCGGTGGTGAGCGCATCGCCCCAGGCCAGCGTGTGTGCGCGGAGATCGGGTTCGAGAGGAGACCAGGACGCGCGGATCTCGACCTCGGCGGTAGCGGTCTCGCCGGCCATGCCGCCGAACCCTTCCGAGGCGGCCCGCGTGACCGTGCCGCTGGCGGCGGTGTATGCGGCCGACCGGGCCGACAACGCGTCGGTCAGCCAGGTCCAGGCCGCGGGGAGCAGCAGGGGGTCGGCGCCCATCTCGGGTTCGAGGTTGGCCCTGATGTAGGTGACCAGCCGGAACTCGCCGTGCCAGGCCTCGTGTCCGACCGGGTTGTAGAGCAGCACCAGCCGCCCGGTGGCGACAGGGTCCTCCTCGTCGGACTCGGTGAGAAGGACATCGGCGGTGAGAGCGTAGGCATGCGGCGCCAGCCGTTTGGGCGCCGGTGCCTCGGTGAGGTGAACCTCGGGGCGCATCTGGACGGCATGCAACGTCTCGACCGCCTGGACGAAGGCGGCCGGTTCCCCCGGCTGAAGGCGTTCTGTGCTCCTCGCCACGTATCGCAGCG
>DATCVR010000179.1:0-13750 GCA_036566745.1 Jiangellaceae bacterium
GTGCGGACGTCGAGGTCGACGCCGTCCACGGCTCGGTTGTCGCCGAACACCTTCACCAGGCCGCGTGCCTCGACGGCGAGTTCAGTGGTGGGAGTCATCAGGAGGTTCCCTTCGTCGTGCTCATGACACCCAGCGTGCGGCCCTCTGACGACCGGCTGACAACGGCCTGACAGCCGCTGACGCCGCCTGACACCGGCACCAGCGAGGTGTAAGCCCACGGCGCGTTGGGTACCCCCGCAGCGTCTGTCAGCGAGACGATGGATCAAGGCACATCGGTCGGACGAAGGAGATCGACATGGGAATCATCAGCTGGATCATCCTCGGCCTGCTCGCCGGGCTCCTGGCCAAGGCACTGCTGCCCGGGGCCGATCCGGGCGGAGTCATCGTCACGACGCTGCTGGGCATCGTCGGGGCGGTGTTGGGCGGATTCGTCGCCTCGGCACTGTTCGACGCCGATCCCCTCGACGAGTTCTTCGACATCAGCACCTGGCTCTGCGCCATCGCCGGCTCGATCATCCTGTTGCTCCTCTACCGGGTCGTCGCCGGCCGCAAGGGAGCCTCGACCTGACGGTCTGACCGACCCGTGGTCGGCGCCGCGCCTCCTCAGGAGGCGCGGCGGCGCGCTTGACGGAACGATGACCCGGCGTCCGGCGGAGCGACCAGGCCGGGCCACATCTCTGCAGGCGCTCAGCCCTCCAGCGGGCCGGCGCTGGCGATGAGGCGTTCGACGACCACCCTGAGCTTGACGTTGTTGTCCTGCGAGTACTGGCGGAGCACGGCGAAGGCCTGGTCGTGGTCGAGGCCGTTGCGGGCCATGAGGATGCCGAGCGCCTGGCCGAGCTTGGTCTGGGTGTCCACGGCCTGGTGCAGCACCTCGTGCCGGCGGGTGATCTCGAGGGCGATCGCGGCGTGCCGCGCCAGGATGTGCGCGACGGCCTGGTCCTCGGCGTCGAAGGAGCCGGGCCGGGTCGCGTAGAGGTTGAGCGCGCCGACCCTCGTCTCGTCGGTCGCGAGTTCGGCGCTGAGGACGCTGCGCATCCCCAGCTCGGCCACGCGCGGACCCCAGCGGGGCCAGCGCCCGTCACTCATGGTGTCGAGGATGAGGAAGTTGCGCTCGTCCTCGATCGCCGACACGCATGGGCCCTCGTCGTACTCCAGCTGGAGTTGGTCGGCCTTCTCCACCACGGCAGTGGTGGCGGCCGCAGTCTCGATCTCTCCACCGGCATGGACCAGCATCACCCCGGCGTGGTCGCATCCGACGGCGCTGACCGCGAAGGCCAGCACCTGGTCGAGGGTGCTGTCCACATCGCGCCGGCCGTACATCGACAGCGCCAGCCGCGCGAACTGCTCGGCATCCGTCTCGCTCACCGCACGCTCCCCTGCGGAAATGTCCGTATCACCCCATGGTGGACCCGTGGAGCGGTCGGCCGGTAGGCACCCCATACATGGTCTGCGACGTTGCGGGAACTGGGAAAGCACGGCAGCCGGGTCGCTCGAGAGGCGCGGAAGCCCAGGCCCCGGTGTTGAGACGACAGCAGCGGGGCCGCCCCGGGTCAGGGCTGGGTCGGGTTCGGGGCGCCCGGGCGCGTGGTCAGGGCGGCGCCGACCTGGTCGGCGAGGGTGATGGCGACCAGCCGCTGCTCCAGGTCAGGCCTGGCGACGCGGGTGGAGGCCGTCAGCAGGAAACGGCCGCGCACGGATCCTCCGGCCTCGGCCAAGAGCTCGATCTCGTCGTCGATCGGCAGCCCGTTGCGCTCGACGTCGACCGCGTGACCGGCCCGATCCACGGTTCCGTCGCGGTTCAGCCGGGCGGCGAATCCCTCTCCGGGGGCGTCGTCGAAACGGCATCCGTCGATGTCCAGAACGTCGGTGATCTGTCGGGCGACGTGCTCGACGAGCAGGGTCGGCGGGGAGCTGCCGGTGGCAACGGCGCGGGCTGCGGAGACGATGCCGGCGAGATAGCCCTCCTGCCTGCTGGCCCTGGCCTGCTGGCGGCGTCCCCACAGCGCGAGCTCCGTGACGGCGGCACCCACGAGTGCGAGCAGGACGGTGGTCTCGATGTCGGCGCGGTCGGTGATGGTGAACCGCTGATACGGCTCGGTCAGGAAGAAGTCGAACCACACGGCACTGGACAGTGCGGCCACGATGCCCGCGGGCCGGACGCCGGTCGACGCTGCCGCGACCACCAGAAGCACCAGGACCAGCGCGGCGTTGGTGTTCGCCACGCTGTCGCGGACCAGTGCAAGTACGCCACAGGCGACCAGGGGGATCACCGCGGCGAGCGTCAGGACCAGCGGCCGTCGCCTCGTCATCGCGCTCACCCGACCATCAACGAACTCGGGGCCACCCCATGTCAACCGTCTTGCCGCAACCTTGACGCTCCCGGACGGGCAGGTCACCCGGCCGAACGCGTCCCGGGATGTGGCGAGGGCTGCGGCTTCCAGGACTCCTGGTAGTCGCGGTGAGATGCGTACGGAAGCGCCAGGAGCCGCAACACCCGCGACGTGTCGCACCCGGCCTCGCCCAGCATGATCCTGCGCTTCACCTCGCACTCGACCAGGATGCGCGGGGTGTCCCAGCGGATGGCGAGGTCGGTGGCGGCCGTCGTGCCCGGTGCCGGACGGCCGAACTTGTGTCGTCGCGGCGCGCTGACCTGTGCACGCAGCGCCGCCAGGGCCACCGCTTCGTCCTCGTCCAGCCGTTGCATGAGGAACCGTACGAGCTCACCGCTCATGGGCGCCCCGGGCCGGGACGTGGCACGTCGTGGCCACACGGATGGAGGGTCATGGCATGCGGGTACCCAGATAGGGCAACTCAACACATTTCGCCGCGCCTGTCTGCGTAGGCCCGGAGCGTGACTGCCGCGCCAACAGGTGCGAGCGGCGCCTCACCGTAGGGTCGGATCATGGTCACGGTGGAGCGGCGCGAGCAGGTGCGGACCCAGATCCTCGAGCGGGCGCGGGACGACGTCCGGATCGTGGGCGCCGCCGTGACCGGATCGGCCGCCAACGACGCCGAGGACTCCTGGTCCGACGTCGACCTCTTCTTCGGCGTGGCCTCCGACGCCACCGTCGGCGAGGCGATCAGCGACTGGACCGCGTTCGTCTACGACGAGCTCGGCGCGATCCACCACTTCGACGTCCACGCCAGTTCGGCCACGTACCGGGCCTTCCTGCTCGGCGACCTGCTCGAGGTCGACCTGGGATTCACCCCCGCGGCGCGGTTCGGCCCGCTCGGCAGCGGAGGCTTTCGAGTCGTCTTCGGAGCGGCGGCCCCTCGGCAGGCGTCCACGCCCGACACCGGGCACCGGATCGGCCTCGCCTGGCACCACGTCCTGCACGCCCGAATCTCCGTCGAACGCGGCGCGTGGTGGCAGGCGGAGTACTGGATCAGCGGTGTGCGCGACCTCGTCCTCGAGCTGGCCTGCCTCCGGTCCGGGCATCCCACCGCGTACGCGAAGGGCGCTCACCTCCTGCCCGCGGAGGTGACCGATCCGGTCCAGGACGCGCTGGTCCGCGGCCTCGACCCGGCCGAGCTCGCCCGTGCGCTCGCGTCCGTCACCCGTCTCCTGGTGAGCGAGCTGCACCGCACCGACTCCGACCTGGCCACCGCTCTGGAGAAGCCGCTGCTGGAGCTGGCCACGACGTCGTAGCGGCGGACCGCGGCCGGAGTTCGGCACCGACGTCCAGGCGCCGTCCTTCCGCGACTGGCTGGCGCGAGGGGGCATCGAGGACGTATCCGAGGTCCACTTCCGTCCCGACCTGGCGATCGCCGACGCCGACACCGCCCGGCGAGCGCGCACCAGGACGCGCGCGAGCTAGCCAAGCGGTTCGCGGTGACAGACTGACACCGTGGCCCACCACAACGACACCGAGGTGATCCGGCGGCTGCTGAGCACGCCGGCCGTCTGGGCGGTGGTGGGGCTGTCGGCCAACACGGCCCGAGTGGCCTACGGCGTCTCGCAATACGTCCGCGACGGTCTCGGGATGCGGATCGTGCCGGTCAATCCCCGCGGTGAGGACGCGCTGGGCACCACCGGGTATCGCCGGCTGGCCGACGTCCCCGGTCCGGTGGACGTGGTCGACTGCTTCGTCAACAGCCGGCGGGTCGGCGAGGTGGTCGACGACGCCATCGCCGAACGCGAGCGGCTCGGGATCCGCGCGGTCTGGCTCCAGCTCGGGGTGATCGACGAGGACGCCGCCGAGCGAGCCACGGCAGCCGGCCTCGACGTGGTCATGAACACCTGCCCGGCCATGGAGGCACCCGCGCTGGGGCTCTGAACCCAGCCGTCAGGCCGTGGCGGCCGACGCGAGCCGCTCGACGCCGACCCGGAACGCCTGCGCCCGGCGCTCGTAGGTGCCGTACGGCGGCGGGCTCGGCGCGGCCGGTGCCAGCATGACCACGCCCTGCCCCCCGGCCAGTGCAGCCGCCTCGGCCACGGCGTCGGCGACGTCGTCGCACTCGGCGGCGGTCACGCCACGCAGCGCGGGGGCCAGCCGCCGTCCGGCCGGTCCCATGAGCACGATGCCCACGGCGGTCTCGGCCGCCCGTGCTTCGACGTAGTCGACCAGCGGCGTGAAGTCGACACCGCGGTCGAGGCCGCCGACCAGCAGCACGACCGGGACCTCGGCGAACGCCTCGCACGCCGCGATGACGGCCTGCGGCGTGGTGGCGAGGCTGTCGTCGACGAACGTCACGCCGTCGACCACGCCGATGGACTCGAGCCGGTGGGGAAGTTGCGAGAAGCCGGCCAGCCCGTCGTCGAGCCGGTCGCGTTCGGCGAGGACGTCCACACCCAGCAGATCCAGCGTCGCGACGGCCGCGGCCACGTTGACGGCGTTGTGGGCGCCCGGCAGCGGGGAGCGGACCAGCGAGAACGCACGCTCGCCGCGCACCGTCACCGCGCCGTCGTCGATGCGGATGTCCGAGGCCGGGTCGCCGAAGGTGGTCACGCCGGAGAGCGCCGGACTCGACAGCATCGAGGCGACGCCGGGGTCGGCGCCATTGGCCAGGCCGCGGCGATGATGGCCCTGGGCGGCGAACAGGCGGAGCTTGTCGGCGTAGTACTGGTCGAGCCCGCCGTGCCAGGGCAGGTGCTCGGGGAACAGCGAGGTGAGCACCGCGACCGACGGGCCGGTGGTGACCAGCGCCGACTGGTAGCTCGAGACCTCGGCCACGACCTGGCGATCGTCGTCGACCAGGTCGAGCAGGGACACCCCCACGTTGCCACCGGCGACCGCCTCACGGCCCACCGTGACCAGCAGGTGGGCGATCAGCCGGGTGACCGTGGACTTGCCCTTGCTGCCGGTGACCGCGATGGTGCTGCCCGCTCGCTGGGCCAGGAACAGCTCGGTGCCGTTGGTGACCACGACGCCGCGGCGTTCGGCGTCGAGCACCTCGTCGCGGTACCGGCTCACCCCCGGCGAGAGCACCAGGACCTCGCAGGTGCCGATCCTGGCCAGGCCCGTGTCCCCGGCGAGCACCGCGACGTCGGCCAGGCCGGTGCTCGCCCAGGTGGCTGCCGTCTCGGGATCGGGCTCGGTGTCGGTCACGGCGACGACGTCGGCCACACCGGCCGCGCGCACCGCCCGGGCCGCCGCCCGCCCCTCACGCCCGGCACCCCACACGACCACCCGGCGCCCGGCCAGCTCGGACAGCTTCACGACGCACCGCCCAGGCTGGGCACACGATCGAGGGCGGCCCCGAGTGCCTCGACGGCCTCCGGCGGCAGCAGGTGCTCGGCGCTCGGCGCGAAGGCCGCGGCGACCAGCTCGTTGGAGGCGGCCAGCCCGGCGGCCTCCAGCTCGGCCCGCAACGCGTCGAGCACGGCCGCCCCGGCCCACCCGCCCGCCTCGGCCACCAGCCGCACCGCCACCCGCGACTCCTCGATCTCACCCACGCACTCGAACGGCTTGTACCCGGTCAGCCCGACCAGCTCGCGGAAGCCGTCGAGCTGGTCCGCATCGGCCAGCAGGTCGGCCCCGAAGATCTCCACGAGGCGCTCGCGACCCACGAAGGGCGCCAGCGCGAGGAACACGAAGCGGCACTTGGGACAGGACGCGCACCACCGCTCGACCCGCCGGGTGTGGTCGAGGCGGAACGCGGCGTTGCAGCTGGTGAACACCGGCAGGAACCGGTCGGACCGGGCGAAGATCTCGGCGATGTGCAGCTCGGAGAGCGGGCGCAGCAGGGAGTAGTACTCCAGCTCGGGGGTGACCGAGGCCAGTGCCGCGCGCAGTCGCGACTCGGCGTCGAGGCCCTTGCTGTACTGGTGGTTGACCGGCAGGCCGTTGTGGACGAAGTTGGCGACGTTCGCGGAGCGTTCGTTCGAGAACACCACGTGGTCGGCACCCGTCACCAGCGCCTGGGCGATCGCCACGAGGCTCACGATCGAGGTCACCGGCACGTGGCCGTTCAGGGCCCCGCGCGCATTCAGCTCGCCGATCAGCGGGTCGAGGCGACGCGCGGCGACGGTGAGCGGCAGTTCGCAGGCCTCCGCCACCTCGCGCGCCGACCGGTGCCCGCCGATGTTGAACAGGACGAGCTCCTGGCCGGCCTCCTGGAGGACGTCGATGGTGACGCAGGAGTCCTTGCCGCCGCCCACGGGCACCAGCGCCCGGCGCGGCAGGCCGAGCCCGGTGAGCGGAGCCTCGCCTCCGGTGGTCGCGGCCACCTCGAATCGGGGCCGCTGGGTCAGGTCGATGCCGTTGCCGAACGCGAACTCGCCGAGACCCTCGCGGTAGAGCGCCTCGAACCAGACCTGCTCGGCCGGGGTAAGCGCGGAGGGAACCCGGACGACCGGCGCGGCCGCCGCCTTCCAGTAGCTGAGGCCCGCCGCGAGCCAGAGCAGCCGGGCCACCCGACGGATCGCCTCGCCCCGCGCGCCGTCCCAGAGCCGGCGGTCGATCGGCCCGACGACGAACTCCTCGGTGAAGTCGAGCGCTCCACCGGCTCCGGCCAGCCGGTACCGGCAGGTGATGGTGCCGGAGGCGGGCTCGACGGCGTAGGACGTGTACTCGAAGACGTCGTACTGGGCGGGGTCGAACCTGGTCACGCCAATCCTCTCGGGGCGGCCACCCGACGGCACGGGTCAGCGCGGCAAGGCGAACCGGGATCTCCGCACCCGAAGGGTCCGTGCGCGGTCCGGATCGTCGCGGACGAGCGTACGCCGATCAGGTGATCGATGGCACCGATGGACCACCAGAGCGGCCGATCCGTGCCGACGATCACCCGGCAGAGCCCAGCCAGGCTAGATCCGCTGGGTCACCTCGACGCCGTAGCCGTACGGCAACTCCAGGCGGTGTGCCTCAAGCAGTGCTGTGTTGGAAAGCAGCTCCGGCGTCGCCGCGTCGGCTGCGACGACGCCGTCAGAGATGATCACCGACCGTCCGCACAGCTCCAGCGCGAAGGGCAGGTCGTGTGTCACCACCAGCGTCGTCAGGTCTAGAGAACGCAACACCTCCGCCAGCTCGCGGCGGCTCGCGGGATCGAGGTTGCTGGTGGGTTCGTCGAGCACCAGGAGATCCGGCCTCATCGAGAGTACTGTCGCGATGGCCACCTTGCGACGCCGGCCGTAGGAGAGATGGTGCGGTGCGCGGTCGGCGAACCCGGCCATGCCGACGGCCAGAAGCGCTTCGGTGACTCTCGCGTCCAGCTCCGCGCCACGCAGCCCGAGGTTCGACGGGCCGAACGCCACGTCGTCGCGGACTGTGGACATGAACAGCTGGTCGTCGGGGTCCTGGAACACCACACCCACCCGCCGCCGAATCTCCCGAAGCCGGTTCCGGTCGGCGGCGTCGACATCAAGGCCTCCGACCCGGACCCGGCCCTGCCCGCTACTGAGGATGCCGTTGAGATGCAGCACCAACGTCGTCTTCCCGGCACCGTTCGGGCCAAGCAGGGCGACCCGCTCTCCCCGTTCGATGGCCAGATCGATGCCGGAGAGAACCTGCCCGCCGCCCGGATAGGCGTAGGTGAGATCGCTCACCTCGAGTACAGCTGTCATGAGCAGGTCCCCCCAGCCCAGGCCGCGGCGAGCGCGGCCAGCGGTAGCAGACCGGCCGCGACCCATGCTCCGGGCCGCTCCGGCGCTACATCGAGTGCCGGCATCGAGCCGGCGTATCCGCGCGCGAGCATCGCGCGGTGCACCCGTTCACCTCGTTCGTAGGTGCGGACGAACAGTGCTCCGAAACCCTGCGCCACCACCGCCGCATGCCACAGATGCCGCGCCTCGAACGCGCGGGATTCCCGGGCGATGCGCATCCGCCTCAGCTCGCTTGCCACGACATCGAGGTAACGGACGACGAAGGTGGCGATCTCGACCAAGCGCGAGGGCAGCCCCAACCGCCTCAGCCCGATCAGCAACGCCTGCCGATCGGTGGTCGACACCAGCAGGACCGAAGCCGCCACCCCCAACGTGGCCTTGACCAACAAGCTCCACCCCGCCAGCAGTCCATCGGCGCTGAGCGATACGCCGAGGACGTCGATCCGTGCGCCGCCAGCGACGAACGGCATCAGTGCCGCGAACACGACGAACGGGATCTCGATTGCCATGCGGCGCGCCACCGAGCGCGCGGTGAGACCGGCCAGCGCCATGGCCACGACCAGGAGCGCCGCATACGCCGCGAACGTCCAGTACCGCTCGGCCGGTGTAGCGACGACCACCAGGACGAACGCCAGCTGCGAGCACAGTTTCACGTGGGCAGGCAGCCGGTGCACCACCGTGTCGGCCCTCCGGCGTGGCTGGTGCCGCGGCTGTACGGCCCGGCTGACGAGCCACGCCACGCCGATCGTGACCGCCACGCCGACGACTCCGGCCACGCCCACAGGAATCCCGCTGGATGCGCCGTAGTCGGCGACAGCGAGATCGGCCAGGGCGTGCTCGCTCGCGGTGTCGAGGAAGCCCAGCTCCGCGGCCACGTACTCCAGGCCGTCGGGTCGCGAGCTGGCGAAGAAGCTGACCACGCCCGCGAGCAGCACGATCACGACCACGCCGTTCGCCACGAGGAGCCGCCGGCCGCCCACGGACCCATTCAGCTCCCCCGGCAGGGCGTGGGCCGGAGGTCTCGGGGCAGCGTGGACAAGGTCCGGCCGTGCCGCCATCACGGCACTCAGCGTCAGCCCGGTGATCACCGCCTCGCCCACGCCGATCAGCGCATGCCAGCCGAGCAGGCTGGCGACCAGAGTGTCGAGCGGCAGGGCGACCTGGCCGCCCACGGAGAACAGCAGGACGAACACACCGGATGCCGCCGGCACCGAGACGAATGCCGCCAACACCGCGGCGGGGACGACTGCGCCTGGCTTCTTCGGCAGCAGGGCCAGCGCCAGCCGGATGACCAGCCAGCCGACGGCCACCGTGGTGACGGCTATCAACGTCACGTTGGTGCCGAGCGCGGTAAGCCCACCGTCGGCGAACAACAACGCCTGGACGACGATCACGACGGTCATACACAGCAGACCCGCCCACGGCCCGACGAGAGCCACGACCAGCGCGCCACCCATGAGATGGCCGCTGGTGCCGACACCCACCGGGAAGTTCACCATCTGCACGGCGAACACGTACGCGGCCGTGAGCCCCGCCAAGGGCGCGAGCCGCTCGTCGAGCGCCTTCGGGCCGCGACGCAGCGCCACGCCCACCACCGCTGTGGCGAAGGTGGCCGTGGCGACCGACGTCGGAACGTCGAGGAAGCCATCGGGTACGTGCATGTCGCCTCCTGCAGGCCCGGCCGCAGGTCAGATCGGCAGGCTCAGGTACGGGAACATGTCGCGCAACGTGCCGGTGGCCGTGCTCGCGTCCAAGCCCATCTTCACCGGTGTGTTCAGCACGATCTCGAACACCGCCTCCGGAGTCGGCTCGATTAGACCCCTGCCATTCTGCTCGCGTACGCCGAAATGGGCCGTGGTGCCGACTCGGTAGCGCAACGTGTCGGGGAACAGCGTGCCGCGCACCAGGATCCCGTGGCGCTTCGGGTTCCGCGCCGTCTCCATGGCCGCCACGACGGCGGCGGTCTGGTCGACCACCTGATTGCCGTAGTTCGCCACGTCCTCGCTGGGCTCGGTGTCGTTGTACGCCTCGGGGTCGACGCCTCCGTGGGTGAAGTCGAAGATCGTGTTGATCAAGGGCTTGGCGGCCCGGTTGATCTGGCGCCAGCCGCCCGCGTCGGTGGGCAACACCGACGTGCCCCAGAAGCCGATCACGCCGGAGCCGGTGATCGATTTCGGCAGTTCGAGCACGATGGCGCTCACATTGGTGTCGGCAAACAGGTTCGTCGCCCGGCTCGGGTCGAAGTCGCCAAGGTCGAGCGCGGTTCCTTGGCCCACGGCCGTCCGCACCGCGGTGACTACCTGTGCTTCGATGAAGAACGGCTCGCCCGCGCTGCCCGCCCAGAGCTTCAATCCGCCGACCGTGCTGATCACCTGATCGGTGACACCGGTGGCGATCAGCACACCCGGAGCGTCGCGGTCGGACGCGGCCGAGCCGACGTACATCTTGAGCGCTACCTGCTGCGACCCCACGGCGTCGCGCTCGGAGAACGTGACCCGCATGGTGACGTCTTCCACCGCGTCGCCGTTGATGTCGATCTTGAACTCATAGATGGCCTCCGGGTGGAAGCCGCCGGTGCCGGACAAGGGGTTCAGGTTCATGACGAACGCCGTGCCGTGGTTTCCCTGGAAGACGTAGACGTCGCTGATGTCCAGACGCGGATCGCGCCGTGCTTCTTCGGAGTCGAGGTGATGAGACATGTCGAATCGCCTTTCGATCACGTGGTCGGGGTAGTTCGGCCGAATGTTCTCTGGCGCCCTAGGCAGTCAGCACGTATTCGGAGAACGGCTCGAGCCCGAGCGAATAGAAACGACCCCAGAATGGGTATTCAGTCGACGCTCCCCATTCCTGCCAGACGTGAAGGCAGGGGAATTCCGCGGCATCCCATTCCGTACGTGCGACAACGTCGCCGCTCGTGTCGACGAGCTCGTACCAGCCGTCGCGGAAACCGGTGAGGCAGGCGCTCTCCGACGGCGCACCCGGTGGCGGTGCGATCGACAGGTCGACCGAGCCACCGCTGGCGGCCGGCACCACTGGCCAGGCTTGTCCACGGAGTCCGCTCATCCGTCGCCGATCCGTTCCGACGAAGCCCACAGATGGGGTGACATCCAGCCCTCCGGGCAATCTGAGCTGGTAGCCCGGCTGAATGACAGGGCGGCTGAATCGGCGTAGGCCGCCACGAACGGCAGCTGGAGCGCCGCCGGTGGACGTCGTGCCATCGGCAGGAACCGCGGCAGCGGGCCCAACTCTCGCGGCGCCGGCCCCGAGGGCGAGGGACGAGGCCGCCACGCCCGCGAGGAACGTGCGGCGGCTCACCCCTGCCGAACTGGACGCTCCGGGCCGGCCGCCACTCATGTCGAAGTCGCCATGTCGTGCCATTCGCACACCTCCGGTGAGGTCATTCTCTTCGCGATCGAATATCGGCAGATCGACGGATCCCACCGCTCGCCGTCGAGATCGAACAGACAAACTGCGGTCATGATTGACCCGCCGTCCCACATTGTCAACGAGTCATTCGTCCGGGTCATTTTCGGAGCTGATTCGGAGCCTTGTCGGCCTGTTTTCAGAGTGTTCTCGGAGTGGACCGCCCGTCATCGGGACCTGACGCAGCCTCCAGGAACTCTGCGGACCAGACACTGTGCACGGCTGATCTGGCCCAGGCCGGGGATCGGCCATACGGTCGTCTCATCGCCGCCGGCGCTCCGTGCCCCCCCCGAGGGGCGCCGGCAGGCGTGAAACCTCTGGCTTCGGCATCGCGCAGGAGGTATGACGATGGTCGACGACGGCTCGAGGGAGCTCGCGTCCGGTGACGTGAGGTACCGCCTCCTGGGGCCGGTGGCGGCAACCGCGTCGAGCGGCGTGCTCCCGCTTGGCGGGCCCAAACAGCGCACGGTACTCGCCGCCCTGCTACTGCGCGCCGGCCACGTCGTTCCCGAGAATCGTCTGGTCGCGGCGGTGTGGGGTGAGGCGCCTCCGAGCACTGTTCGGGGACAACTCCAGACCTACGTGTGGAACTTGCGAAAGCTTCTCGGAGCCCGGACCATTGTCCGGCAACCACCGGGGTACATGATCAACATCGGTGTCGGCCAGCTCGACGTGGACGTGTTCACCCGCGCCGTGCAGGAGAGCGGTCGCAGCCTTGCGGCCGGTCGCCCCGACTCCGCCGTGGTCACGCTCCGCTCAGCTCTCGCGTTGTGGGACGGCGCCGCGCTCGGCGGCGCCACGAAGGCACTGATCCAGTACGAGGGTCCAGCCCTCGACGAACAGTTCCTGGCCGCGTACGAGCAGCTCTTCGATGCTGAGTTGAGCCTCGGGCGGCACATTCAGATCATCGCCGAGCTGCGCCGACTGGTCGAGGAGTATCCGTACCGCGAACGGCTGACCGGACAACTCATGCGGGCGCTGCATCGCTCCGGGCGGACTGTCGACGCACTCTCGCTGTACGCCGCTGTCCGCGCTCGACTGGCCCTGGAGTTCGACATCGCTCCTAGCCCGCACCTACAAGAGCTGTACGGGCGGCTGCGCGGACGTGACTCGCTCACGTCCGCCGTCGCATCTCCCGTATCAGCCGGCGTGGCGTGAGGACCGGACCTCGCGAGCACGGACAGCCACCCACAGCTCGAATCTCGCCGACGGGCCTTCGAGCAGCGACCTCTCGAGGATCTCCTCCGCCCGCAACAGGCGCTTCCGAACCCCCGCTATCGAGAGCCCCAACGTGGTGGCGGTGGCGTCGAGGCGGGCGTTGTGGTCCAGCCACGTCCGCACGGTCGCCACGAGGGTGTCGTACGACGCAAGAGGCGCGAGCTGAAGCTCGGCCCAGCGGCGCACATCGTCCGTCAGCAACAGGTCGTCCAAGCTGATCTCGTCGCTGTCGTCCGGCTCGGCCGGGCGCGGGCGATCGAGGAGGTGAAGCGCGAGGTGGAGTTCTGCCTGGGCGTCGATCTCCTGCAGATCACAGCCCAGCAACTGCTCGATGGTGCGGAGCCTGGCGGCCAGCGTATTGCGGTGAACCTTCAGCTGCGCGGCAGCGCCGCCGTAGAACGTCAGCCACGACATCAACGTGGCGCTCAGCTCCTGAGCGTCGGGGTCTTGGCGTCGGCTCGGCACGTAGTCCAGAAGCGGTGCGAGCCGGCGCCGAGCCCACAGCGCGGCTCTGGGATCGAGGACGGCAGGCAGCGCGCCCCGCGGCCGGAAACGGGCGTAGTGCTCCGGGACCCCGCGAGCCAGCGTCATCGCGTGCCGGCTCTGCTCGTACCCGTCGGCCACCTCGCGTAGACCGACCGGCCGACTCGCCCCGATGAACGCCCCCTCGGCGTCGGCCAGCCACCGGCGAAGCGCATCGTCGATGGAGGCGCTACCGTCGTTCGCGTCGGGACCGCCGGTCACCGGGGCGAGGACGATGAGATGCCGGCGCTTGACCGGACAGCGGACGATCCACGCCAGCCCACCGCAGGCTTCGTCACATCGTCTGGCCGCCTCCGCGCGGGCTCCATCCGGGCATTCCACGACGTACACCCGGACTTGGTCCGACAAGCTCGGACGCAGCGCCGCCGCCGCCCGTCTGGCAGCCGCCAGATCGCCGACCATCAGCAGGTGGAACACGGCTTCGCGCACATGCGATTCGGCCGCGGTCATCTCGCGCTGTCGCCGGTCTGCGGCCGCGACAAGCCAGCAGAGCCACAGCAGCCGAGCCGCATCGGTCACCAG
>DATCVR010000180.1:0-24901 GCA_036566745.1 Jiangellaceae bacterium
CCACCGAGCCTCCGACCGAGCCTCCGACCGAGCCTCCGACCGAGCCTCCGACGGAACCTCCGACGGAACCGCCGGCGACCGAGACGCCCACCGAGCCCCCCGCCACCGAGACGCCCACCGAGCCCCCCGCGACGGAGCCGCCGGCGACGGACGAGCCCACCGAGCCACCGGCCACGGAGCCGCCGGCGACGCAACCGCCGGCGACGGAACCGCCGACCACGCCTCCGGCCACCGAGAGTCCCACGCCGGATCCGACCGGGACGCCCACGGAACCGACTCAGCCCACGGGCGAACCCTCGCCCACCCCGTCCGGAACCTGAGCCGAGCCGTCGATCATCAGGGCGTCGAGGCGGTGGGCGTGGGGGAGGCGGGGGTTCCGATCCGTTCGCGCACGAGCCCCCACACCACGATCGTCGCGGCCGCGCCCAGCCCGGGCACCAGCACCCCACCGAGGCCGGACGCCGTGGTCTCGACGATCACGACGTAGGCCGTCAATGCCACCCACACGACGGCGATCGTCCAGCGGTCACCCCGGGCGAGCTGCGCGTACACGAGCAGGTGGGCCAGCGCGTAGAGCGCGCCGAGCGCGGTGAAGCCGCCCACCCACGGTGCGAGCTCGAGGTACGACGCGCCGGCCACCACCAGCACCGCCTGCTCGGACAGCGCGGCGGAGCCGACGACCAGCGCCACGCCGCACCCTGCCACCACCACCAGGCCGCGCCGCATCGCGCTGTGCCGCCGGTCAGGGTCGGTCATGGCCGGGAAGGCGAGCAGTGGGACGAACTGCGGCAGCCAGAACGCGACCTTGGTGAAGATCGAGCCCGCGGCATAGAGCCCGCTGGTGTGCTCGGGCAGCACGTGGCGCGCGAGCATGACGTCGACGTTGGTCAGCACGACGAAGCCGAGCAGCATCGCCCCGGAGACCAGCGTCGTCCTGATCGCCGGCGACACCGGAGTGCCGTCGGCCTCCCTGACGGGCGGCCGGATGGCGATCCACGCCAGTGCCGCCGCCACCACGAAGCCGGTCGCGATGCCGGTCATCGCGGCTTGGGCGGTGGGTGAGATCGCCATCGCGACCAGCCCGCCGCCCACCCTCAGCACCGCCTGCCCGGCCACCAGCGCGGCCAGGGCGGCGAACCGCTCGTGCCCCTGCGTCACGCCGAGTGCCGGAGCGGTGGCCGTGAGGGCCGCGATCGCGATGGCCGCCGTGAGGGCCGGCACCACCGAGTCCAGCTGCAGCGCCGTCGAGAACACCGGACTGGCGAGCGCCAGCATCGAGCCCGCCGCGACCGCGAGCAGGATCCCGGCGCGGACGGCGGGTGCGGGATCGGTGTGCCGGGCGGTTGCGCGCGCGGTGGTCGCCTGGACGGCGAGTGCGGCGACGTTGCCCACGATCACGAGCGCGAGCAGCGCGCTGAAGGCGCCGAACTCCTCCGGACCAAGCCGCCGGGCGCCCACGACGGTCAGCGCGTAGCCCAGGATGTTGGCCACGCTCGTGCCCATGGCCACGGCGCCCGCGCCGGACCAGGCCGAACGGAGGCGGGGCGGTTCGCGCCGGGTCATCGATCAATCCTGCCAGCGCGTGATCCTGGCGTTGCGAAACTGAGATGCCCGAATCCCTGGTGGCGAAGGTTACTAGCTGGTAGGAAGTTCGCCAACGTGCGACCTGCGGCGGGCAACGGGGCCCGCGTTCACCGAGAGGACACACATGCGCGGCTACGTCTGGCCAGGCTTGATCCTGGCCGTGGCAACGGGCTTGTTGGTGTGGGGGGGTGACGCGCTCGGCCTCGAGCTCGAGCACGTCGCGTTGCTGGGAGCGGCTCTCGGCGGAGCTCTCGGTCTGGTCCCGGATCGCTCGCCGCTGGCTCGCGCGGGCGGGTTCCTCATCGGTGCGCTCGCGGCCTGGATCGGCTACGCCGTCCGGGCGGCCTGGCTTCCGGACTCCTCGTCCGGACGGGCGGTCGCCGCAATGCTCGTGGTGGTCGTCGCGATGTTCGCGGCGTTCCTCGCGGCCGGCCGGCTGCCGCTGTGGGCGATGCTGCTCGGCGCCGCTGGTGTCGTCGGCGCCTACGAGGACGCCTACACGGCCGCGCCCGCGGAGTTCCTCTCCACCTCGCCCACGGCGTTGACCACGGTCCTGATGGCCGCCGCCCTCGGCTTCCTGGCCACGATCGTGCTGGGCACCCAGATCGAGGACGAGCGCGCCCGCGAGCGTGACCACACCGACGACGACGACTCCGGCGAGGCTGACGTGGACGACGTGGACGACGTGGACGACACCGCAGGTCGTGGTCGACGCCGCCGTTCCGACTCCGCGCCACAAGCCGACGACACCTTCTGGGAAGGAGCGCTGCGATGAAGCGCGCCATCACCGCTGCCGCCGCTTCCGTCGTCGCGCTCGGGCTGTTCGCCGCCCCGGCCGCGGCCGATGTCGACGTCACCAACACCGAGACCGTTCAGGTCTACCTCGACGCCACGGGAGAGGTGGACACGGCGCGCGTGTACGACCAGCTCGACCTGACCGGATCCGGTCAGGTCGAGGTGCACAACCCGGTCACGCCGGACGGTCTGCGCAACCTCGACGGGTTCGGGGGCTACTCGGTCGAGGACGACGAGGCCGTCGTCGACCTCGACGTCGACGGCGAGCAGCGCGTGCGCACCGTCTCGGACTTCGACGACGAGCTGCCCCTGTCGGTGTCGGTCGAGTACACCCTCGACGGCGAGGTCGTCGAGCCCGGCGACGTGGTCGGCGAGTCCGGTGAGCTCGAGGTTCGCTACACGGTCACGAACGAGACCGGCGAGATGCAGGAGATCAGCTACGACGACGGCACCGGCGCGATCGTCACCAGCGAGGAAGAGGTATTCGTCCCGATGGTCGGGTCGATGACGATGGTCCTCCCGGACACGTTCACCGATGTCACCACGGCCGAGGGCAACGCCGCGGGCGACGGACGCGGCGGCACCAAGCTGAGCTTCACCCTGACCCTCTTCCCGCCCATCGGGAAGCCCGAGCAGGAGTTCGGCTACACGGCGACGATCACCGACGGCGCCATCCCCGAGGCGACTCTGTCCGCGTTGCCGGTGTCCCCGCTGGACAGCCCGACGTTCGCCACGGCAGCCGACGGCTACGACGGCGGGATCGACTCCGGCATCTCGCTGGCCGAGGGTGCGCAGACGATCGACGAGAACCTCCTGCGGCTGCGGGACGGCGCCTCCAGCCTCCTGGCCGGCCTGATCCAGCTGCGCGACGGTGCCGAGCAGCTCAGCACTGGCTTGGCCGACCGCGCCGCGCCGGGCGCGCAGGAGCTGGCCGACGGGCTGGGCGACCAGCTGGCTCCCGGCGCCCGCGAACTCGCCGACGGTGGTGACCAGCTCGCCGATGGACTGCAGAACCGGCTGGCACCGGGCGCGCAGGAGCTGGCCACCGGTGGCCAGCAGCTCGCCGACGGGCTGGGTAAGCGGCTGATCCCGGGCGCGAACCAGCTGGCCGACGGCGCCGGCCAGCTCTCGGACGGGTTGCAGAACCGGCTGGCACCGGGTGCTGAGGAGCTGGCCACCGGTGGCGAGCAGCTCGCCGACGGCGCCGGACGCCTGGCCGAGGGCCTCCAGACGGCGGGGGAGAAGGCGCCCGAGCTCATCGGCGGTCTGCAACAGGTCAGTGACGGCCTGGGCCGGGTCGACGGCGGCCTCACCCAGCTGTACGACGGGATCGGCGGACTGCCCGAGCAGGCCAAGCCCCTCCACGACGGCATCGCCCAGCTGCGCGCCGGCATCGGCGACCTCGAGACCGAGGGCACGCTGCTCAACGGCGTCCACCAGATCCACGTCGGGCTCCGGGACCAGGCCGTGCCCGCCCTCGAGCAGATGGCAGCCGGTGTGTTCAACGAGTCGGCGAGCGCGCCCGGTGCGTACCAGAAGCTGGGCTGCGCGGTCCTCGTCCTGAACGACCTCGTGGAGAAGCGGGACTCCGGCTTCGACAAGACCTGCTACGGCGACGACTGGGCCACGATCACCACCGGGCGGCTGGCGATCAAGCCGTCGTACGACCTCATCACCGCGCAGATCCTCACGACCCTGCGCGACCAATTGGCCGACGGCCGGGCCGCTCTGGCCAACCCAGACGACCCGGGCGACCGCGAGACCCTCTTCGGTGGGTTGAACACCCTCAAGGGTGCGTTGACCAGCGGCGAAGGGATCCTCGCCGGGCTGGTGCGGATCCAGTGCGGGTTGTCGAGCGCGTCACTCGACGCCTGCGACTCCGACCAGCCGGGCCTGCTGGAAGGGCTCAGCCGGGTCGACGGCGGGGTGACCCAGCTCGTGGACGGGGTGGTCGCCTCGGTCCAGGGCGGCGTCGGGACCCCGGAGGACACGCCCGAGGACGAGACGTTGCGCGGCGGCGTCAACGGCCTCAGCGACGGCGTCGACCAGATCATCGCGGGCGGCAACACGCTCCTCGACGGCCTGACCCAGCTCGGCGACGGCGCGAACCAGCTCCACGACGGCAGCCTGCGGCTCTCCGACGGCGCCGGCCAGCTGGCCACCGGCGCGACCGAGGCGGCCGAAGGCGCGGGACGACTCGCCGACGGTGCGGGCCAACTCGCCACCGGTGCCCAGGACGCCGAAGACGGAGCCAGGCGGATCGCCGACGGCGCCGGCCAGCTCTCCGACGGCGCCGACGAGGCCGCGGACGGTGCGGGCCGGATCGCCGACGGTGCGGGACAGCTGGCCGACGGTGCCGACGAGGCCGCCACGGGAGCCGGCACCCTCGCGGACGGTCTGAACGACGCCTCCGACGGCTCCGTCCAGCTCTACGAGGGTCTGCAACAGGCCGCCGACGGCGCTCCGCAGATCGTCGACGGCACCGAGCGGCTGTCCACCGAGGGCGCGGCCAAGCTCGAGGAGGCGGGCCAGTCCACGGCGGCTGACTTCGGCACCCGCTACGCCCTGCTCGAGGCCGGCGCCGAACGCGCCACGAGCGAACCGCTGGTCAACGGTGCTCCGGAGGGCGCAGCACTGATGACGGCGTTCAGCTACGAACTGCCGGCTGTCACCGGCGAGGGCGGGCGCAACCTGACCCGCGGCGTCGTGGCGCTGGTGCTGTTCGC
The DNA here is from genome assembly GCA_036566745.1 of Jiangellaceae bacterium. Taxonomy (GTDB): domain Bacteria; phylum Actinomycetota; class Actinomycetes; order Jiangellales; family Jiangellaceae; genus DATCVR01. The sequence continues at coordinate 5,106 of DATCVR010000180.1, forward strand.
GGCGGCGGCCGGGGTGGCGGCGCTGGTGAAGTCGCGACGCGCCTGAGTCGTGGTCCGATCGCGGAGCGTGGGTCACGGTGACCCACGCTCCGCGGGCGGGTCCCCGGCGGCTCGCCTATCGTGGGGCCAATGCGCCGAACGCTCGGATACGCCCTGGTGTGCCTCGGCGTTCTCGCACTCGCCCTCGCGCCCCTGCTGCGCTGGTACGCCTACCCGCGCATCGCCGTCGTCGACGACACCGTGGCGGAGTCCGGCGAGAACGTCGTCACCCTCACCTCGGAGGGCGAGGACGTCACCGTGCTCGACATCGCCCTCGTCACGGCGGGCGAGGCCGAGGCGACGCGGGTCACCACGGTCACCTCCGAGCGCACGGTGCGGCCGGACCGCGCTGCCGGCACCGACGACGTCGCCGTGTGGGACAGCCGGGTGAGCACCACCGACGCCGAAGGCAGCGAGCTGTCCGGCTCCACCGAGCGGATCGCCTTCGACCGCCGCACGTCCGAGCTGGTCGACGGCTTCGAGCAGTACTACCAGCCCACAGGCAGTGCGGCCGAGCCGGTCGCGGTGGAGCGGACCGGCTACTACCTCCGGTTCCCGTTCGATACCCAGAAGGTCGACCACGACGTCTGGGACGCCACCCTTCAGGACTCGCACCCGGCGACGTTCGAGGGCGAGGAAGAGATCGGCGGGCTGCGGGTGTACCGGTTCGCCCAGGAGGTCGAGGCCACCGAGGTCGCCGAGGTCCAGGTGCCCGGGCGGCTGGTCGGGGCGAGCGAGCCCGCCGTCGCGGCCCAGCGGATGTACGCCACCACCCGGACATTCTGGGTCGAACCGGCCACTGGGGCGATCGTCCGGGCCCGCGACGAACCCGACGTCTACCTCGACTATCAGGGGCAGCGCGGACCGACGGTGCTGCAGGGCACCCTCGAGTACACCGACGACACCGTGGCCGCCAACGTCGACCGGTACGAACCGCGGGCTCGCACCCTGACCCTGGTCCATACCGTCGGACCGATCGCCGGGGTGGTGTTCGGCCTGGTGAGCGTGGGTGTGGCGGCCGTCCTGCTGCGCCCGCGCCGGCGCTACGTCCCGAGGCGGGCGGCGGGCGCCCAGGGCGAGGGTCCCGCAATTGACCCTGATCGGTAGCGCCCGGTAGCCTGTGGGTTGCGCTGTGGGCCTGCGCGACCTCGGACCGAGCAGGCTTGCGCTCGTTCTTGTCGTTGGCCGGTACGCGTTCCAGTCCTGGTCGTTTCAATGGCACGACGATCAAAGGGCCTCCCGCGCGGCAACGCCCCACACATTCCTGTCCGGAGTTCCCTTCCACATGACGAGCAGCATCGAGGCTGAACTGGCCCCCTCGGCCGGTACCACACCGCAGGTCGCGGTCAACGACATCGGGTCCGCAGAGGACTTCCTTGCCGCCATCGACGAGACGATCAAGTACTTCAACGATGGCGACATCGTCGAGGGGACTGTCGTCAAGGTCGATCGGGACGAGGTCCTGCTGGACATCGGCTACAAGACCGAGGGCGTCATTCCCTCGCGCGAGCTGTCGATCAAGCACGACGTCGACCCCAACGAGGTCGTCTCCGTTGGTGACGAGGTCGAGGCACTGGTCCTTCAGAAGGAGGACAAGGAAGGCCGGCTGATCCTGTCCAAGAAGCGCGCTCAGTACGAGCGGGCCTGGGGCAAGATCGAGGAGATCAAGGAAGCCGACGGCGTCGTCTCCGGCACCGTCATCGAGGTCGTCAAGGGTGGGCTCATCCTCGACATCGGCCTGCGTGGCTTCCTGCCGGCGTCGCTGGTCGAGATGCGCCGCGTGCGCGACCTCCAGCCGTACGTCGGCAAGGAGATCGAGGCCAAGATCATCGAGCTGGACAAGAACCGCAACAACGTGGTCCTGTCCCGCCGCGCCTGGCTCGAGCAGACCCAGTCCGAGGTCCGGTCCACCTTCCTGCAGACCCTGCAGAAGGGCCAGATCCGCTCGGGCGTCGTCTCCTCGATCGTCAACTTCGGCGCGTTCGTCGACCTGGGCGGCGTCGACGGTCTGGTCCACGTCTCCGAGCTGTCCTGGAAGCACATCGACCACCCCTCCGAGGTGGTCGAGGTGGGCCAGGAGGTCACCGTCGAGGTGCTCGACGTCGACATGGACCGCGAGCGGGTGTCCCTCTCGCTCAAGGCCACTCTCGAAGACCCGTGGCAGCAGTTCGCCCGCACCCACCAGATCGGCCAGATCGTGCCGGGCAAGGTCACCAAGCTGGTGCCGTTCGGTGCGTTCGTCCGCGTCGACGACGGCATCGAGGGCCTGGTCCACATCTCCGAGCTGGCCGAGCGCCACGTCGAGGTGCCCGAGCAGGTCGTGGCGGTGGGCAAGGACGTCATGGTCAAGGTCATCGACATCGACCTCGAGCGTCGCCGCATCTCGCTGTCGCTCAAGCAGGCCAACGAGGGCGACACCGCGGCCCACGTGTCCGAGCACTTCGACCCCACGCTCTACGGCATGGCGGCCGACTACGACGACCAGGGCAACTACAAGTACCCCGAGGGCTTCGACCCCGAGACCAACGACTGGCTCGAGGGCTACGAGAAGCAGCGCGAGGAGTGGGAGCGGCAGTACGCCGAGGCCCACGCTCGCTGGGAGGCCCACAAGTCGCAGATCGAGAGCGCTCAGGCTGCCGACGCCGAGGCCAAGGCCGACAACCCGTCGTCCTACACCTCGTCGCAGCCCGACACCGATCAGGGCGGCACACTGGCTTCCGACGAGGCGCTCCAGGCGCTGCGCGAGAAGCTCACCGGTAACTGACGCACCACTCTCGAGGGCCCCGTTTCGCCACCTGGCGAGGCGGGGCCCTCGTGCGTCTCCGGAATGATCACGTTCAGCAGGCGAGTCCCTGCTCCACCATGCCTGTAAGCCTCGTGATGCAGGCGAACGCCTCGTGGTGTGCGCGACATGACATGATCAGCGCGTTCCTGCGGGGTACGGTGTGCGCGTGAGGAGTCGTGGAAGCGGCGCGGGCGTCCTGCTAGCGGTGGCGGTCATGCTCATGGCGGGCTGCTCCAATCGCGCCGAGCCCGAGGTGCCCGAGGTGCCGGATCCGTCCGCTTCCCAGTCGTCGAGTGGCACTCCCGGTGACCCCACGCCGTCGTCGAGCTCAACCGTTGGCGTCCCCGAGACGTGTGGCGAGCTGATCTCCTTCAGCGACGTCCTGACCATCGTCCAGGCGCCCCTTCCCGGCGACAACTCCCGCGTCTACAACGACGACTTCCTCGCCGACTCCGGTCGCACCGGGCGGTTGACCTGCACCTACGGCATCGCGCCGGTCCCCACCGGCGTCGTGCCGCCCCCCACCCCGGCGCCACCGCCCCTTGAGATCGCGGTCAGCGCCTACACCGATCCCGAGATCGCCTCGGGCCGGATCAGCTCGACCGTCGACAGCGTGCGTGCCAACGGCGGGCAGGCGGCCCCCCAGGCCGTCGGCGGGCGGGACGGGTTCGTGCTCACCGACACCGAGGACGTCTCGTTCGTCGTGGCCGACGATGTCCGCACGTACGTGATCACCCTGCGGCACGGCGTGGTGCCCGCCGCGGCCGAGCCGGTCGTGCTGCTCGACCTGGCGCGGGCCGTTCTCGGCGACGCCGCACCGACCGCCGCGCCTCCCACCTGACCCCGAGACCGGCGAGGCCGGCCCTCCCACGCTCCGCAGCGCCGCGGCCGGGTCGTCGTCGTGCCCGGCCGAGAGCATGGGCCGGTCGATGAGCGTTGTCCGTGCGCGACGGCGACACCGGATACGCTCGCGGCGTGCTGCGTGTGGGGTTGACGGGTGGGATCGGTGCGGGCAAGTCCACGGCTGCCCACCGGCTGGCCCAGCGGGGAGCGGTGCTGGTCGACGCCGACCTGATTGCCCGTGAGGTGGTCGAGCCCGGCACACCGGGTCTGCGAGCGGTGGTCAGAGAGTTTGGCGAATCGATCCTCGCTGCCGATGGCACGCTCGACCGGACCAGGCTCGGGAAGGTGGTCTTCGCCGACGACGAGCGTCGCGCCGCGCTCAACGCGATCGTCCATCCGCTGGTCTACGCCCGCCGCACCGAGCTGGTCGAGCAGGCCCCGGCCGACGCCGTGGTGGTCGAGGACGTCCCACTGCTCGTCGAGAACGGCCTGGGTTCGGCGTACCACCTGGTGGTGGTCGTGGCCGCGCCCGAGGCCGAGCGGGTCCGGCGGCTCGGCTCCGACCGGGGGATGAGCGAGGACGACGCGTGGGCGCGGGTGCGGGCGCAGGCCACCGACGACGCGCGACGCGCGGCCGCCGACGTCTGGCTGGACAACACCGGCGACCCGTCCGAGCTGGTCGCGGCCGTCGACGAGCTGTGGGACGAGCGGCTCGTGCCGTTCGAAGCCGGCCTGCGCACCGGTCGGCGTGCTCCGCGGCCGCCGCAGCCGATCGTCGCCGACCCCGATCCGAGCTGGCCGGCTCAGGCGGCGCGGGTCGCCGCCCGCATCCGCCGAGCGGTGGGCGAGCGGGCGATCCGGGTCGACCACATCGGCTCGACGTCGGTGCCCGGGCTGGCGGCCAAGGACGTGATCGACGTCCAGGTCGTCGTCGCCGATCTCGCGTCGGCAGCCGCGACCGCCGACGAGGTCGCCGCCGCCGGCCTCGTGCGGATGCCCGACCGCTGGTGGGACGTGGGCCGCGACGGTACCGAGTGGGACAAGACGATGGCGTGCAACGCCGATCCGGGCCGCGCGGTGAACTGCCACATCCGGCCGGAGTCGTCACCCGCCTGGCGCGACGCCCTGCTGCTGCGCGACTGGCTCCGGGCCGCACCCGCCGAGGCCGACGACTACGCGGCGGTGAAGCGCGAGCTGGCGACCAGACGGCACGATTCGATCGATGCCTATGCCGACGCCAAGACGCCGTGGATCGCCCCGGCGCTCGGCCGGGCCGACCAGTGGGCGGAGGAGACCGGCTGGACGCCATGAGCGGTGCCTCGCGGTAGCGCGACACCGTGCGGGAATGAGTCTGTCGGTGCGAGCGCTTACCGTGGGGTCATGCGTCCAACGACCGATCTCACCCGCACCGTCGCGCCGTTCGAGGTGCACAGCGACTGGCAGCCCTCGGGCGACCAGCCGGCGGCCATCGACGCGTTGCAGCGCCGCATCGAGGCGGGGGAGAAGGACGTCGTCCTGCTGGGCGCTACCGGCACGGGCAAGAGCGCGACCACGGCCTGGCTGATCGAGCGGCTCCAGCGCCCCACGCTGGTCATGGCGCCGAACAAGACGCTCGCGGCGCAGCTGGCCAACGAGTTCCGCGAGCTGCTTCCGAACAACGCCGTCGAGTACTTCGTGTCGTATTACGACTACTACCAGCCCGAGGCGTACGTCCCCCAGACCGACACCTACATCGAGAAGGACTCCTCGATCAACGACGAGGTCGAGCGGCTGCGTCACTCCGCCACCGCGGCGCTGTTGACCAGGCGTGACGTCGTGGTCGTGGCCACGGTGTCGTGCATCTACGGCCTGGGCACGCCCCAGGAGTACGTCGATCGGATGGTGTGGCTGCGCCGCGGCGAGGAGTTCGATCGCGAGGCCCTGCTGCGCCGCCTGGTCGGCATCCAGTACGCCCGCAACGACCAGAACTTCGCCCGAGGCACCTTCCGGGTCCGCGGCGACACCCTCGAGATCATCCCGATGTACGAGGAGCATGCGCTGCGCGTCGAGTTCTTCGGCGACGAGATCGAGCGAATCACCACGCTGCACCCCCTCACCGGCGAGATCATCCGCGAGGAAGACGAGATGTACGTCTTCCCCGCCACCCACTACGTCGCCGGCCCCGACCGCATGAAGCGCGCCACCCATGACATCGAGGCCGAGCTGGCCGATCGGCTGGCCGAGCTCGAGCGCCAGGGCAAGCTGCTCGAGGCCCAGCGGCTGCGCATGCGCACCACCTACGACCTCGAGATGATGCGCGAGGTCGGCTTCACGTCCGGGATCGAGAACTACTCGCGGCACATCGACGGCCGAGCGGCCGGCTCCGCGCCGAACTGCCTGCTCGACTACTTCCCCGAAGACTTCATGCTGGTCATCGACGAGTCCCACGTCACGGTTCCGCAGATCGGCGGCATGTACGAAGGCGACATGAGCCGCAAGCGCACCCTCGTCGACCACGGCTTCCGGCTGCCCAGCGCCATGGACAACCGCCCGTTGCGCTTCGAGGAGTTCCTCCAGCGCATCGGCCAGACCGTCTACCTCTCGGCCACACCCGGTCCGTACGAGCTGGGCAAGGGCGACGGCGTGGTCGAGCAGATCATCCGGCCCACCGGGCTGATCGACCCCGAGGTCGTGGTCAAGCCGACCAAGGGTCAGATCGACGACCTCATGGACGAGATCAAGGCCCGGGTCACACGCAACGAGCGGGTGCTGGTCACCACGCTGACGAAGAAGATGGCCGAGGACCTCACCGACTACCTCCTCGAACACGGCATCCGGGTCCGCTACCTCCACAGCGAGGTCGACACCCTCCGTCGGGTCGAGTTGCTGCGTGAGCTGCGCATGGGCGAGTTCGACGTGCTGGTCGGCATCAACCTCCTGCGCGAGGGCCTCGACCTGCCCGAGGTGTCGCTGGTGAGCATCCTCGACGCCGACAAGGAAGGGTTCCTTCGTTCGGGCACGTCGCTCATCCAGACCATCGGCCGAGCGGCCCGTAACGTCTCCGGCCAGGTCCACATGTACGCCGACACGATCACCCCGTCGATGCGCAATGCCATCGACGAGACCAACCGCCGGCGTGAGAAGCAGGTCGCGTACAACACCGCACACGGCATCGACCCCACGCCTCTGCGCAAGAAGATCAGCGACATCACCGAGCTGCTCGCCCGCGAGGACGCCGACACCGACGAGCTGATCGGTGGCTCCGGCCGCACGGCGAGCCGAGGCAAGACCCCCGTCCCCGGCTTGAAGAGCACGTCCGAGGCAGGCAAGCATGCGGCCGAGCTGGCCGGCATGCCCGCCGCCGACCTCGCGCAGCTGATCCAGCAGCTCTCCGAGCAGATGCATGCGGCGGCGGCCGAGTTGCAGTTCGAGCTCGCGGCCCGGTTGCGTGACGAGATCTCCGAGCTGAAGAAGGAGCTCCGAGGTATGCACGAAGCCGGCGTCGGCTGATCAGCGGCGTCGGGGACCAGCTGTGAACATCGACGACGCACTGTCGTACTGCCTGGCCAAGGCCGGCGCCTGGCGCGACGAGCCCTGGGAGGGCGATGTCGTGGCCAAGGTCGGCGACAAGATCTTCGCGTTCTTCGGCGGCGGCGATGCCACCATCGGGCTCAAGTGCGGCCGCAGCCGCGACGAGGCCGACGAATGGCTCGCCCGCTACCCCGACGACGCGCGGGTCATGGCTTACATCGGGCGCTCCGGGTGGAACACCTTGAACCTGACGGGCGCCATCCCGGACGACGAGCTCGCCCAGGCCGTCGACGATTCCTACGACATCGTGGTCGCGAAGCTGCCGCGCCGGCTCCGCCCGATCTGACCCGCCGGGCGTCGTCGGATCCCGTTCGGGCCGGGACGTGCGGCTGGCCCGGCGGGCCAGGTCCGGATCGCGCCGACCAATGCGTCTGGCCAGGTCAGGCAGCCGACGGATCGTTCTGCATGAGGCCGAGCAGGTTGCCGTCGGGGTCCTTCACATAGGCCAGCCAGCCCACGCCCTTGGTCGCGGCCCGGGCGAACGCCACGGTTCCTCCGCCTGCGACGGCCTTGTCGACGAAGGCCTGGCAGTCGGGCACGTCCACGGTGACCACCCAGGCGTTCACCGGCTGGGCGGCGTCGGGCCCGTCGCCGGCCGGGCCGCCGCTGGCCGGAGCGCCGCTGGTCGGGCCGCCGCTGGCCGGAGCGCTGCCGGCCCGAGGGACCAGACCGCCGTCGATGCCGGGCTCGGTGTCGGGACCGGTCTGGACCAGCCAGTACGGGATGTCGCCCCACTGGGTGAAAGTCCAGCCGAACAGGCCTTCGTAGAAGGCGATGGACGTGTCCGGATCGCTGGTGTGGATCTCGAAGTGCACTGGTCGCAGCATGACGTCCCCCTGAGGTCATCGCGCGGATCCTGCCTGTCAGGGCTAGTCCCGACGGACGCTCGTGTCAATCGTGCAGCGGCGACACGCGGGATCGGCGCCCGCTCGGCCGAGTGGGGAAACCCACAGGTAGCGGGGCTGAGTTTCACGTTCCCCTGGTGGACGCCCTAGACTCGTCGAGGCGTGGAGGGGAGTATTCCTTCGCGGCGGCATCGTCATCACGGATGCGTCCCCGACGCGGGAGCACCCGGTGCCGCCGGTCCGGTGATCCCGGGTGGAAGAGACCTCCGGTTGTACGTGGCGTCCGCCGCGTACCTCGTTGACCGGAGAGGACTCTACGTTCGTGCTCGATCTGCCTGTGTGGTTCGAGGTCGGTACCTTCATCGCCCTGGGCTTGTTGCTCGTCGTCGACCTGCTGATCGTCACCCGCCGCCCCCACGCTCCGTCGATGAAGGAAGCCGGCCTGTGGGTCGGCTTCTACGTCGGGCTCGCGGTGGCGTTCGGGCTGGTCATGATCCCGATCGCTGGTGGCCAGGCCTCGGGTGAGTTCTTCGCGGGGTGGCTGACCGAGTACAGCCTCAGCGTCGACAACCTGTTCATCTTCGTGATCATCATCGCCCAGTTCCGGGTGCCGCGTAAGTACCAGCAGTCGGTGCTGATGTTCGGCATCCTCACCGCGATCGTGCTGCGCGGCATCTTCATCCTGATCGGCGCCGCGGCGATCAACGAGTTCTCCTGGGTCTTCTACATCTTCGGCGCGTTCCTGATCTACACCGCGGTCAAGCTGGCGAACCAGCAGGTCCACCACGAGGAGCATGACGACGAGTACGAGAACGCCTTCATCCGGCGGGCCCGGCGGCTGCTGCCGATGACGAAGGAGTACGACGGCGTCAAGCTGCGGACCCGCATCGACGGCAAGAAGCTGTTCACGCCGATGATGATCGTGTTCCTCGCGATCGCCTCCGCCGATCTCCTGTTCGCGGTCGACTCCATCCCGGCGATCTTCGGGTTGACGCAGGAGGCGTTCATCGTCTTCACCGCGAACATCTTCGCGTTGATGGGCCTGCGTCAGCTCTACTTCCTCCTCGGCGGGCTGCTCGAACGGCTGGTGTACCTCTCGGCCGGGCTCGCGGTCATCCTGGCGTTCATCGGCGTCAAGCTCGTGATGCATGCACTGCACGAGAACGAGCTGCCGTTCATCAACGGCGGCGAGCCGCTCCACGGCGTGCCGGACATCCCGATCTGGCTCTCGCTCGTGGTGATCGTCGGCACGCTGGCCGTCACCACGGTCGCCAGCCTGCTGCGCACTCGCCGCGACGGCCGCAAGGCGGACGCGTTGGTCGCCGAGAACCGGGCGGCCGACGCCGACGACCAGGTCGACGCGCTCGACGAGCGCTGAGCCGGCGTCTCATGACGCCCCTGGCCGGGGCGTCGTGAGACTCGCCGCGGTGGCGGATCGGCGGCTCGCCCCATCGGCGGTCCGGACAACTGGGCCCGCGCCGATCTGGAGCGAGAGTACGCTCCTCAGATCCGCCCACTCGACCGGTCTTGACCGCGTAGTGATCCGGTACGGACGAGGGAGGGACACAGGGGTCTGCGCGTGACGCCGTTGGTGGACGGGATCGGATCGCAGACGTCCCAGGGGGGTACATCATGAGGCGCGTTCTCGTTGCAGCAGTCGCTGCGTTGGCGCTGGTCGTTGGCGCGAGCCCGGGGTGGGCGGCCTCGGAGACGATACATCTCAGCTCCAAGGGCCAGCGCGCGGAGGCCTTCTTCAGCAGTGTCGATCCATCGGGCTGCATCGTCACCGACGTGTTCGTGACCGCGAACGACGGCAAGCTCAGGACCGGCTCCGGCGGACCGTCGGTCGACTCGTTCGCGTTCATGGTCGTGTCGCAGTTCGACACGTGCACGTCGACGGCACTCATCGAGTCCAACGGCACGGCCACGTTGGAGCCCGGCGAGTTCCAGATCGACAAGTTCGACACGGCGACCCTCGACGCCGCCGTCGAGCTGTTCGACTCCGTGTCCGGCACCTCGTTCGTCGTCGACGTCGACGTCAGGTGGAGCGGAGTGGGCGCCACCACCACCGAAAAGGCGCACTTCCAGACCATGACCGAGACGTTCAAGATCAACCGCTCGTTCCTCGGCACGTTCCGCTCCGCAAGCGCGGTAGGGACGGTCGCCGACGGTGGGACGAACCTGACGCCGGCTCCGGCGGTCTTCGCTCTCCTCGCCGACGTCAAGACGAGTGAGCTGACCGTCATTCATCTGTGAGGCCGTCACCGGCTGTCGCGGACCTCGACTCTTTAGCCGCGCGGGTAGGCCTCCGACCAGTCGCGACGCTGCTCGACCACGCTGGCGGCGCTCAGCACGTCCACGTCGGCCCAGCGCCGTCCGGCGATCTGCAGGCCCACCGGGAGCCCGTTGGCGGCGAGCCCGGCGGGGACGCTGATGGCCGGGTGACCGGTGAAGTTGTAGATGTAGGTCAGGCACCACCCGATGAGCCGGTCCACCGGCACGCCCTCGACATCGGCCGGGCCGAGGGTGTTGCCGTCGTCGGTGTTCCGCACGCCGACCACCGAGAGCGTGGGCGAGACGATGTAGTCGTACTCGTCGAAGATCGCCTCGACGGTGTGGAGGACGTCAGCGCGCAGGAAGTCGCCGTATCGGTACTCCCTGGCCGAGGTGGCCATGCCACGCTCGATCATGCCGAGGAACTCGGGGTTGAGCGTGGCGGCGTGTTCGAGCAGGTCGACGCCCACGTAGAGGCGCAGGAGATCCACGGCGTGGGCGTAGAGCACGCTCTGCTCCTGCACCCACAGGTCGCTGAGGTCGCTCTGGGTCACCGGCCGCCCGTCGATCACGAGCTTGTCGAGACCGAGGGAGACCTCGTCGACCACGGCCCCGGCGTCGCGGAAGGCGTCGAGCGAGGCCCGGACGACGCGATCGACCTCGGGCTCGACCGGGAAGAGGTCGAGGTCGGGGGAGAAGGCGATCTTCTTGCCCTTGATCGATCCGCGGATGCCCCGGGAGTAGTCGAGCTTCTCGGAGAGGCTGAGCGGGTCGCCGGAGTACGGCTGGGCCATGACGTCCATGAGCAGGGCGGCGTCGGCCACGGTCCGCGTCATGGGGCCCGGGTGCAGGAACGGCGTGTGGGCCAGCGGCGGCGCGTCCTGGGGGATGCGCCCGAAGGTCGCCTTGAACCCGACGATGCCGCACATCGCCGCGGGGATCCGGACGCTGCCGCCGGCATCGGACCCCTGCGAGATCGGAGCAAGGAACGCCGCCATCGCGGCCGCGCTGCCCCCGCTGGAGCCGCCGGCGTTGTAGTCCAGATCGAACGGGTTGCGGGTCGGCCCGAACGCGAAATTGTCGGTGGTGCCCTCGTGGCCGAACTCGGGCGTGTTGGTCTTGCCGATCGGAATGGCGCCGGCGTCGAGGAGCCGCTGCACGTAGACCGCGGTGAACGGCGGCACGAAGTCGAGCTCCTTCATCGGCACCGAGCCGAAGGTGTTGCGGACGCCGGCCAGGAAGTCGAAGAGGTCCTTGACGGCCACCGGCAGTCCCTCGAGGGCGCGCGCCTCCCCGGAGCGGATCCGCTTCTCCGCGGCGCGCGCCTGGGCGAGGACGGCGTCGGGGTCGATCAGCGTGACATAGGCGTTGATGTCGGGGTTGACACGCGCGATCCGGTCGAGGTGGGCCTGAGCGACCTCGACCGGCGACACCCGACGCCGGCGCATGAGGTCGGCCAGTTCGGTGGCGGGCAGGAAGCAGAGCTCCTCACCGCGAGGCGGTGGCCCGGAGCGTCGGTTCGCCGTGGAGGCCACCGCATCGGCGACTGTCCCAGCGGCCGCGGAGGCTGCCGGGCCGAGCAGTCCGGCCGCTGATCCGAGCGCTCCCGCGCCAGCCACGCCCAACAGGTGTCGACGAGATACGCCCATGTGATCGTCCTGTTCTGTGACGCGCGTGGAACCCGGCGCGGTGAGAGTCGATCGCGGACGTTATCGGCGGCCTCTCGAGGGTGTCAATGTGTCGGTTGTCTCGGCAAGTATGTGGTTTGAGCAGGCATGTCACGACGGAATGATGGTCCATCAGTGGTCGTGATCGTCCCGGGCCTCATGGACGACCCGGGCGAAACGGCGCGCCACCTCACGCCACACCGCGGCCTCGGCGGTCGCGGAGTCGCCCAGCGCCTGGAGGACCGGATCGCCGGCCGGATCGGCGGCCCGGTCAGCGGCCGGCGCCTCGGGGTGGAACTGCACGCCCCAGGCCCGCCTCCCGACCCGGAACGCCTGGTGAGGGCATCGGTCGGTGGAGGCGAGCCAGGCCGCTCCGGGAGGCAGCTGGTCGATCGCGTCGATGTGGTTCTCGGTGGCCATGACGATGTCGGGCAGCCCGCGGAACAGCGGATCGTCGTGGGCCTCCGCCCGGAGCCGTACCGGCGTGCTGCCGCGTTCGGACGCGTCGGCGTCGGGGCGCACCCGCCCGCCCGCGACGTGGGCGAGCAGCTGGCCGCCGAGGCAGACCCCGAAGATCGGCCGGTGGGTGTTCAGGGCGTCGCGGACGAGCGCGCGGGTGGGCGCAAGCCAGGGTGCGCGGGCGTCGTCGTCGGGCAGGTAGCCCCCGCCCAGGACGACGATCGCGTCGTGATCGAGGCGGATCGGCAGCGGTTCGGCGTCGTAGCCCAGGACGATGTCGAGCTCGAGACCGTCGGCACGCCACCACTCGCCGAGGCGTCGGGGACTGTCGCGGGGGGCGCTCTGGACAACGAGGACGCGTGGGCCGGCCACCATGAACGCGACCCTAGACGATGCCTCGGACCAGGGCCGTTAGGGTCACGACCATGGCGGATCAGCCCTCCGAACGGTCCGACCCGGAACGTCTCACCACCCAGCGCCTGACGCTGACCCGGCCGCGGTCCGACGACGTCGACGCGGTCTTCGCGCTCCACCACGAGCCACGGGCGGTCGCCCACAACCCCTCCGACGCGCTCGCTGACGGCGACGAAGCGGCGGCGCTCCTGGCGCGGTGGGACGAGCACTGGCGTCGGTACGGATTCGGGTACTGGATGGTGCGCCGCGCCCACGATGACGGCACCCCGATCGGGATCTGTGGGATCAAACGGATGGAGCTGGGCGGCCGGACGGTGCTGAACCTCCTGTACCGGTTCGCGCCGTCGGTGTGGGGCCAGGGCTTCGCCGGCAAGGCCGCTGCCGCTGTGGTGGCCTGGGCCGGTGCCCGGTATCCCGCGACACCTCTGATCGCCCGGGTCCGTCCGGAGAACACCGCCTCGCACCAGGTGGCGTCCCGGATCGGGCTCGTCCGGGCGCCCCACCTCGACGGTCCCGGCTACGACGGACCCGACCAGATCTACGTCTCGTTCTGGCCCGCCGCGAGTTCCTGACCAGCGACGTTCGACGATTCACCGGGCCGATCCGCGCCGGGCTGATCGGCGCCGGGCCGATCGGAACCGAGTCGACCGGCCGCGCGGGTGACCCGGGCCCCGAGGTCGCGGAGGTGGACGGCCAGCTCCGGCGGATCATGCACCTCGAACTCGCAGCCCAGAGCGGTCAGCCGGAAGGCGAGGTAGTCGAGGGTGTCGGCATGGCCCCGCACGTGGGTGCGGTCGTCGTCGAGCCGGGTCAGCTCGCCGTAGCCGTCCCCGAGGCGGCGTCGCGCTTGCTCGATCGGGAGGTGCAGCGTGACGGTGATCTCGTAGGTGGGGGCCAGCCCGTACAGCTTCGTCGTGACGAACTCGGCGGCGTCCGACCCGGGCAGCTCGCGCGGAGGCGGCCGTGATCCGGTGGGCCGCGGCGCGTCGATCCGGTCGACCCGGAACATCCGCCATCCGTCGCGGTCCACGTCGAAGGCCACGAGATACCACCGTCGCCCGGCCGGAACCAGCCGATGCGGCTCGACGTGCCGTCGGCTGGTGACATCGTCATGGCTGCGATAGCCGAAGCGGAGTCGCTCGTGGTTCGCGATCGCCCCGGCGACGACGGTGAGGACGCCTGGGTCCACCTGTGCGGCGTCGGTGAACGCCGGTGCCGGAACCGTCGCCGCCCCCAGTGCGCCCACGCGGTACCGCAGCCGCGACGGCAGCACCTGCTCGAGCTTGGCGAGGGCACGGACCGACGCCACCTCGATGCCCTCGATCGTGTGGGTGGCCGCCGTGCGCAGGCCCACGGCGATGGCGACGGCCTCATCGTCGTCGAGCAGGAGTGGTGGCATGGCAGCGCCGGAGCCCATCCGATAGCCGCCGGCCGCGCCCAGGGTGGCCTCGACCGGGTAGCCGAGGTCGCGCAGCCGGTCGACGTCGCGGCGCACGGTGCGGGGACTGACCTCGAGCCGCTCCGCCAGCTCGCTGCCCGGCCACTCGCGTGGCGTCTGGAGCAGTGAGAGCAGGTTCAGGAGGCGGCCGGCGGGATCGCTCACCCGGTCACCGTCTCACGGCAACTAGGTCAGGACCTGACCTACTTCGGATCTATCGTCGTGGAATCGAGTACGAACCCGAGTAAGAAGCGAGCACGACGACGCCGACACCGGCGCCACGATCTGGAGGTCGGACGATGAACGCTCAGGTGACCACCCCGAAGCACCTCCCGGCGGTCCCGGACGGCTACGGCACGGTCACGCCGTGGATCATCGGCCGCGACACCGCGGGGCTGATCGACTTCCTCGTCGCGGCGTTCGGTGCCGAAGAGATCAGCCGGCTCGAGCTGGAGGACGGCATCATCGGGCACGCGGAGGTCCGGATCGGCGACTCGATGGTCATGATGTTCGACGCCCGGCCCCAGTGGCCCGACACCCCGGCGTTCCTGCGGCTGTACGTCGAGCACGGCGACGACGTCATGCGCCGTGCCGTGGCCGCCGGGGCGAGCGTGGTCACCGAGCTGACCCACCTGTTCTGGGGAGACCGCGTCGGGCGGGTCCGCGATCCGTGGGGGAACCTCTTCTGGATCCAGGAGCGGGTCGAGGAGGTCGATCCCGACGAACTCGAGCGGCGGGCCACAGACCCGGTCTTCGCCGAGGCCATGGCGTACGTTCAAGGCGCCGACTTCTTCGGACCCGCGACGCCGGGTACCCGATGACCGCCGATCCCCACGCCGGAGGCCGCACCATGACCGGTCGTCCTGCTGCCAAGAAGCCACGGCTGACCTGGCCGGACGTCACGGCCCGACGGCTGCGCCGGCAAGGCCTGGCCGAACCCTTCGGCGACGCGAGCCCAGCCGACGTTGTGGGCGCCATGTGCGGTGCCCACGCCCAGGTGCTCTCGGCCGCTGAGCTGTCAATCGGCGTCCGCCTCGCCGGTGCCAGCCGCGCGGACGTCCGCCATGCCCTCTGGTCGGAGCGCAGCCTGGTCAAGACCTTCGGTCCGCGGGGCACCGTGCACCTTCTGCCCACCCGCGATCTGGCGATGTGGACCGGTGCGCTGTCGGCCGTCCCGGCGGCGAGCACCGGCATGCCACCGGAGATCCGGCTGACCCAGGAGCAGACCGATGAGGTGGTCGCCGCGATCGGGCACGCCCTGGCCGATGCCGAGCTCACCGTCGACGAGCTGACCGAGGCCATCGTCGAGGCCACGGGCACCTGGGCGGGCGAGCTCGTCATGCCGGCGTTCCAGGTGATGTGGCCGCGCTGGCGGCAGGTCATGGCCACGGCGGCCCGTCGTGGGGCACTCGTCTTCGGTGCCAATCGCGGTCGCATGGTCACCTACACCAACCCACACCGATGGTCACCCGGCTTCGTGCCGGCCGAGGGCGCCGCCGCGAGCGACGACCTGCTGCGGAGCTATCTCCGCGCCTACGGTCCGGCCACCCCCGCGCACTACGCGAAATGGCTGGCCGCACCGCTGAGCTGGGCGGGAGAGCGCTTCGACGCGATCCGCGACGACCTCCAGGAAGTCGAGCTGGACGGCACGACGGCGTGGGCGAACGCCGGCGACGTCGATGCCGCGCACGGGCCGTCGTCCGGCGTGCGGTTGTTGCCGTACTTCGACGCCTACGCCGTGGCGGCCCAGCCTCGCGCGTGGGTGTTCCCCGGGCGCGCGAGCGAGCGGGCCCTGGCCGGGGGACAGGCCGGGAACTTCCCGGTGCTGCTCGTCGACGGCGTCGTCGCTGGCGTCTGGCACCAGCGGCGATCGGGGCGACGGGTCGACGTGACGGTCGAGCCGCTCGAGCCGCTCACGGCCGGGCAGCGCGACCTGCTCGCGGACCAGGTCGACCGGGTGGCCGAGATCCTGGAGGGCCGGCCGTCGCTCACCATCGGGCCGGTTGCTGTCGGCCCCCACGCCTGACCGGCGCCTCCACCCGGTGCATCTCGACGGATGCCCGGCTCCGGGGCTCGACACGCTCCGCCGGCGGCCGAGCCTGTCGGTGGGGTCTGCGACGATGCGGGAACTGACCAGCCAGGTGATCATCGCGAGCAAGGAGCAGCCCATGCCGCCCACGGTCGAACTGACCCGGTTTCGGGTCTCGCCCCACAACGTCGAGCGCCTGCTGGCGGCGCGGGCCGCGATGATCACCGACTTCGAGGCCGACCGCCAAGGCTTCCTGGGCGCCCAGCTGGTCCGGCTCCCCGACGACCACTGGCTCGACATCGTGCAATGGCGCTCGCCCGAGGACTTCGCCGAGTCGCGGGCCAAGGGCGCGAACCTGCCGGGCATCGAGGCCTTCTTCGCGGCCATCGACTCCCTGGTCAGCGCCGAAGAGGGCACGTCGGCCTGACCATCGGCCGAGGCCAGTTGCTCAGGCGTCGCCGTACACCGGGATCGCGGCGCCACTGATCGGCGCGGCGTCGGCGCTGCACAGGAAGGCGATGACGCGGGCCACGGCGGCGGGCGCCACCGCGCGTGCCACCGCCTCGGCCGACATCCACGAGCGGTTGGCCGGGGTGTCGATCACCGAGGGCAGCACGGCGTTGACCCGGATCCCGTCCGGCCGCAGCTCGTCGGCGAGCACCTCGGTGAGGCGGACCACCGCGGCCTTGGCGGCGGCGTACGCGACCGCACCGGGGCCGCTCACTCCGGTGCGCGACCCGATGGTGACGATCGCGCCGCCACCGGCCTCCCGCATCCGTGCAGCGGCGGCCTGCGCCGACCACAGGGTGGTGGCCACGTTGGTGCTCATCATGGCGTCGAGGGCTCGTGGGTCGACGTCGGCGAGGCCACCACCGGCGAAGCCTCCGGCCACGGTCACCAGCGCCGCGGGAGGCCCGAACGCATCCACCGCCGCCCACGCCCCGGCCACGGAGACGGGGTCGACGAGGTCCACGGCGATCGGATGGACTCCGGGGTCGCGGCCGAGCTCGGTCAGGGCGTCGCCCAGGCGATCGAGGGCCGCCACCTCCGCGCCGCGCGCACGGAACTCGTCCACCACGGCCCGGCCCAGTACACCCGCGGCACCGGTGACAACGATCATGTCGTTCACGGCCACCATCCTGGCATCAGGTGGGCCGGCCGGGTGCCAGGATCACCAGCCTCGGGCACGCCACTCATCCAGATGTGGGCGCTCGGCGCCCAGGGTGGTGTCGTTGCCGTGGCCGGGGTAGACCCAGGTCTCGTCCGGGAGCCGGTCGAAGAGCTTGCGGCGGACGTCGCCCAGCAGCGCGGTGAACTCGGCCGGCCCGGCGGTCTTGCCCAGGCCGCCTGGGAAGAGCGAGTCGCCGGTCCAGACGTGCGGCGCGCCAGTGGGGTCGTCGTAGAGCAAGGCGATCGAGCCAGGGGTGTGGCCGGTCAGGTGGACGACGGTGAGGACGCAGGTGCCCACCTGGATCACGTCGCCGTCGCGCACCGGCTCGGTGGTGGGTACCGGGATGCCCGGCGCGTCGTCGACGTGGGCCACGGTGGCCGCGCCGGTGGCGTCGACGACGTCGGCGAGAGCCTGCCAGTGATCGGGGTGGCGATGCGTGGTGACCACGCGCCGGAGGGGGCCGTCGCCACAGGTGGCGAGCAGCCGTTCCGGCTCGGCCGCGGCGTCGATCAGCAGCTCGTCGAGGGTGTAGCGGCAGCGCAGCACGTAGGCGTTGTTGTCCTGGGGTCCGACGGAGACCTTCGTGACGATCAGGTGGGCGAGCTCGTGGACGGCAGGCACACCGCCGGGGCTGACGTGGCCCTGGTACGTGGTCATCGGCGAGCCCCTACTTCCAGGCGGGCAGGCGGGGGAGGTGGTTCGCCGGGCGGACGGCGAGGCCGGTGCCGCTGGTGCGTCCGGTGAGCCAGCCCAGGGCGGCGGCGGGAGGGCCGGTGACGGTGATGCCGCCGCCGTCCCCGAGGCGGTCGGTGAACTCGCCCGCGACGAGCGTGAACGCGGGCGCGTCGTCGCGGCCGGCGAAGCTGCGCAGGGCCTCGCGGAGCGCGCGCCGGACGAACGCGTCCGGCCAGTCGGCGGGGGAGTACCCGGCGTCGAGGTCGACATGGTGGATCTCGACCTCCTGCAGCCGCGACCAGAGGACCCGCCGGGCCGGGATGGTCTCGCCGGTACCGCCCGGCCCGCGTCGTACCTGGCGGGTCCAGCCCTCGTCGGGCAGGTCGTTGACCGCCGCGGACAGTCGCGCCGCGGACCTGCGGAGGTCGTCGACCAGCTCCTCGGGCGTGGCGCCGACGCCGGCCTCGATGCCGGCTTCGCGAGCCTCGGCGCTGGCGTACTGGAAGGTGGGAGTGCCGGTGCGTGCCCAGGTGAGCAGGTTGACCATCGCGTCGGCGTGGCGGGCGACGTGGGCCAGCACGTGGGCGCGGGTCCAGCCCTCGCACAGCGTGGGAGCGGTGAGATCCGTGGCGTCGAACCCGGCCGCCGTGGCGATGAAGCGGTCGGTGGCCGAGGTGATCGGCCCGGCCCCCTCGGAGTCGTCGGAGCCGGCGTCGTGGTCGAGCTGAGGGTTCACGGGAGGCACGCCTCCGAACCTAACCCGACTCGACCGAGGAGGCGAGCGGCACGGAATCTTCGACCCGGCCGGCGGCGTTGAGGAGGAAGGTGTGTCCTCTACGAGCCAGGTGCCGAGCCGCGGAGTGCGGACGTTGTCGGACCTGGCGCCTACGATGCCCGAGGCACCTCAATCACCTCGACGATGCCCAGACGAGACGGAGTCAACGGGCCTCATGACCACACGTTCCGCAGCTCAAGCCGATCGCCTGGTGGTGCGCGGCGCGCGCGAGCACAACCTCAAGGACGTCTCGCTCGACCTCCCGCGCGACGCCCTCATCGTGTTCACCGGCCTGTCCGGATCGGGCAAGTCCAGCCTGGCCTTCGACACGATCTTCGCCGAGGGGCAGCGCCGCTACGTCGAGTCGCTCTCGGCGTACGCGCGCCAGTTCCTCGGGCAGATGGACAAACCCGACGTCGACTTCATCGAGGGGCTCTCACCCGCGGTGTCGATCGACCAGAAGTCCACCTCGCGCAACCCTCGCTCCACGGTCGGCACCATCACCGAGGTCTACGACTACCTCCGGCTGCTCTACGCCCGCGCGGGGCGCCCCCACTGCCCCCAGTGCGGTCGTCCCATCGGCCGGCAGACACCCCAGTCCATCGTCGACCACATCCTGGGGCTCGACGAGGGCGCGCGGTTCCAGGTGCTCGCGCCGGTCGTGCGGGCCCGCAAGGGCGAGTACACCGACCTGTTCCGCACCCTCCAGGGCCAGGGCTATGCCCGGGCCCGGGTCGACGGCGTGGTCCACCAGCTCACCGATCCGCCGAAGCTGAAGAAGCAGGAGAAGCACACCATCGAGGTGGTGGTCG
>DATCVR010000181.1:0-7261 GCA_036566745.1 Jiangellaceae bacterium
GCGCCGACGAAGTCCCACTGACCGCTGATCTTGTAGTCGGTGAAGCTCATGCCGATCGCGCCGAACGCCGGCACGAACCGGAACACGACGAAGAGCACCAGCACGGGCAGCAGGAAGATGAGCGCGCTGATCGGGTCGCGCAGGCGCTCGCGGAACGGGGCGCGCGGCGGGGCCGACTCCGCGGCCGGCTCACGTGTCGTCATGCGTGGGCCTCCTGGAGACGATGGACGGGGGCGTCACGGGGAACCGACCCTACGGTGGCCGCGCCCGCGCGAGGCCAGCGCGGGCGCGGCCACGAGGTCATCCGGCGCTGCCCAGCAGGGCGTTCGCTTCGTCGGCCGCGGCCTTGAGCGCGTCCTCGGCGCTCACCTGACCCAGCAGGGCGGCCTGGATCTGCGCGCTGAGGATGGCCATGACCTGGCGGGCCTGCGGGTGGGTGGGCCCGGGGTCGGTGAAGGGCAGGGCGTCCTTGAACGTCGCCGCGAACTCGTGGGCACCCGGCACGTCGATGTCCTCGCTCGGCGGGAAGAAGCCGGACTCGGCGGCGAGGCCGGCCAGCACGTCGGGCTCGAGCATGTAGCTGAGGAACGCCGCGGCGCCCTCGTTGTCCTTGGCCTTGTCCGCGAGGGTCAGCGAGCCCGGGATGCCGAACGTCGCCTGACCGTCCGGGCCTTCGAGCGGCGCACCCACGACGAGGTTCTCCTCGCCCACGGCCTCGGCGATCTTCACGGCCATCGCGAGGTCGGTGAACGACGTCATGGCCGCCTTCTGGGTGGGCATGCCGCGCCCTTCGAAGGTGCTCGTCGCGGTGGCGACGTCGGGCATGAGGCCTCCGGCGGCCTGGACGTCGAGCAGGAACTGCAGCGCCTCGACCCCCTCCGGGCTGTCGAAGGCGACGCTGGAGCCGTCGTCGCTGAAGACCTGGCCGCCGGCCTGCCACAGGTAGGGGTAGAAGGTGAGGTTCAGCGACTCCTCCGGACCGCCCGGGTAGTCCAGCGTCGCGACGCCGTTGGCCGCCAGGCTCGGAGCCGCCGCCAGCACGTCGTCCCAGGTGGTGGGCAGCTCGGGGATGCCAGCGGCGTCGAAGAGCGCCTTGTTGTACGTGGTGGTCACGACGGTCTGGTAGATCGGCACGCCGTACACGGAGCCGTCGGTGCTCAGCGCCTCGAGAGCGTTCGGCAGCAGCTCGGCCTCGCTGCCCTCGACGATGTCGTCGACCGGGGCGAGGGTGCCCTGCTCGACGTACTGCGGGATCTGGTCGGGGCCGAGCAGGATGATGTCGGGGCCGGTCCCCGAGGCGAGCGCCGTGGTGACCTGCTCCTGGCGGCCTTCCCAGGGCTGCAACTCGATCGTGAGGTCGACGCCGTCGTTGGCGGCCTCGAAATCGGCTTCGAGCCCTTCCCAGTACGCCTTGCTGGCCGCTTCGTCGGCGATCACGGGGTACATCCACACCGTGACCTCGCTGCTGCCCTCACCATCGGTGCTGCCATCGGAGTCCGAGCCACCACATGCGGCGAGAACGGCGACGAGGGTCACTGCGCATCCAGCCGCTGCGACTTTTCTCATGTGTCTTCCTTCCACCGTGCCAGGCCGCACGCGCAGCCCATCCTGGGAATATCGGCGGACACGAAACTAGTGTTACGGTCAGCCTCCGTCAACGCCTACGGCATAACGAGCCGGTATCGGCGGTCCTCCGCGCCACCTGCGGCGACATCGTTCCCCCATTGCGGACGGACCTGAACCCTTTCGAAAGTCTTGTTCAAATGTGCTCATACGGCTACGCTCGCGCTCACATTCGATCACACACCGTCTCGAGCCCCCGTATCGCGAAGGACGACCGATGATCCGACGACCCACCCTGGCCGGCGCGCTGATCGCCGCCGGAGCGCTCCTCTCGACACTCACCGGCCCGATGGCGGGCCCGGCCGCGGCAGCCGAGCCGCCGCCCGCCTGGACGATGGAGGACCTCGGCGCCGCGAGTGTCGCGACTCCGACGGGTTCCGGGCATTTCATCGGGGACCAGCTCTGGTTCTCCACCCGCCAGACCTCGCCACCGGCCGTCATCGGCCTGGATCCGGCCACGAACACGGCCGCCAGCCAGATCGAGCTGCCCGAGGGCCAGGGCGCGTGGGTCACGGCGGTGTCGGGGACCGACGTCTACGTTGGTACCTACACCCCGGCCAAGCTCTTCCGGGTCGACACGGTCGCAGGCGAGGTCACCGAGATCCTGACCGCGGGCGACGCCGGCGCGGTGGTGTACGCCCTGGACGTCGCCCCCGACGGCGTCGTGTACGCGGGCACCTACTCGACGTCGGGCGGGCGCATCTTCAGCTACGACCCGGGCAGTGAAGCGGTCGAGGACCTCGGCGTGGTCGTCGACGACCAGGACTACGTCCGTGCCCTCGTGGCCGACGACGACTACGTGTACGCGGGGATCGGCGCCAAAGCTCATCTGATCCGGATCGACCGCTCCACTGGCGAGCGCACGGACCTCACTCCCCCGGAGCTCGCCGGCGCCACATTCGTCTCGTCCCTCGCCCTCCACGACGGCGTCGTCCTCGGCGGCATCTCACCACGCGGCCAGCTGCTCGTCCTCGACACCGCCGACCCCTCCCGGTACGAGCTGGTCCAGGCTCCGAACGAGACCTTCGTCGTCGCGGTCACGGGCGGCGAGCCGGGCCGGGCCTACTTCGCCGCGCGCCCCTCGGGCACCCTCTACGGCTACGACCTGTGGAGCGGCAGCGCCGAGAAGCTCACCGTGCCGGCGCCGGAGATGGCCGCCAACGGCCTGACGTTCCACGACGGCACGGTCTGGGGCCTGGTCGATGGCCTGGCCTACGCCTACGACCCCGTAGGCGGCAACCTCGCGGGATATCCGCTGGACGCGGCCGGGGTGCCGCCCAGCCCGGAGCGTCCGATGGCGCTCGCGGCCGACGACGAGCGCGTCTACGTCTCCGGATCCGGTGGCGTGCAGGTCCACGACCTCGGCGAAGGCGGCAGCGCGCGGATCTTCGTGCCCGGCGAGGCGAAGTCGCTGTGGCCCACCGGCGAGTCCGTGTACCTCTCGGTGTACACCCGTGCCCTCATCTACACCCTCGACCCGGACGACTCCACGGTGGAGTTCCTGGCCGGCATCGAGAACGAGCAGACCCGCCCGCGCGACTCGTTCTTCCAGCCCGGCTCGGGGCGGCTGCTGGTTGGCACCGAGCCCGACTACGGCCGCTACGGCGGAGCCCTGGCCGTCTACGACACCGAGGGCGGCGGCCTGGACGTCTACCGCGACATCGTGCTCGACCAGTCGGTGTCGGCGGTCACCGCGATCGACGACGTCGGCTACCTCGGCAGCGACGTCAAGAGCGGGCTCGGCACCACGCCACGCGCGACCCGGGCCGAGCTCACCGCCGTCGATCTGACCAGCGGCGACGTGCTGTGGTCGGTGCCCGCTCCGGCGTCGGCCCGCACCGTCACCGACCTGGTCGAGGTCGACGGCACGCTGGTGGGCATCACCTCGACCGGGCTGCTGTTCGGCGTCGACCCCGCCACCGGGACCGTGGGCTGGCAGCGTCAGGCGGGGCCGACCGGAGGCACCCTCACGACGACGAGCTCCGGTGTGTACACCACCGACGGCGCCACCCTCTACCGGCTCAGCTGGCCCACCGGGCGCCCCGCCGGCGCCGCTCCGGCCGTCGAGCCCATCCAGACCGGGCTGGGCGGCGAGCTGTACGGCGTGCCCGCCGTCGCCGCCACCCCGGACGGCTCTCGGCTCTTCGCCATCCGGGGACGAACTCTGACCAGCCTCGATGTGCCGGATCAGGTCCACGTGACGACGTCCGCCGAGGCATCGTCGTCGCCGGTCGGATCGGGGCAGTCCGGCGCTTGGGTGGCGAAGGTCCGTGTCACGTTCACCGACGCGTACGGGCATCCGCTGCGCGCCGCCGTGGTCACCGGCCGCTGGGACCGACCGGGGCCAGGGCTTCCCGCCGGGTGCGTGACCGCCGCCGACGGAAGCTGCACGTTCACCACGGTCGTCACCGGCAGGGCGGACGTCACGCTCTCGCTCGGCACCGTCCGGCACGGCTCGCTGCCCGGCGGCGAGATCGACAGCACCGACACCGTCACCGCCGAACGTCCGGAGGACTGAGCCATGGCCGACCTGACCCGCCGATCGTTCCTGCACACCGTCGGCCTCACCGCGGCCGCCTCGACGCTGCCGATCGGCCTGTCCGGGGTCGCCCCGGGTGCGTCCGCAGCCGAGACCATTAGCGGCGGCGTCGAGACGTTCGGCACCGCGGCCCTCACCGCCGCGATCGTCGGCATGTCGGTCGACGGCGACACCGCCTACCTCGTCACCCGCGGCCAGACCCCGCCCAAGCTCGTCACCGTCGACCTCGCCACACGCAGCGTGGAGTCCATCGTGCGGCTCGGGCGCGGCGACGGCGGATGGGCCACCACGATGTCGGGCGGGCAGGTCTACGCCGGTACGTACCCCACGCCGGACCTCTACCGCTACGACCCGGCCACCGGTGAGGTCACGCTGCTGGGGACGATCGGGCCCTCCGGCGGTTTCGTGTGGTGCCTCGCGACCGCGCCGGACGGGACCGTGTACGCGGGCACGTCGCCGCGTGGCGAGGTGTGGGAGTACCGGCCCGACACCGGTGTCCTGCGCAACCTCGGCCGGGCGCTCCCGAGCGCGACGTACGTGCGGGTGATCGCGGCCGACGACCGCTTCGTCTACGCCGGAACCCTCCCGACCCGCAGCATCATGGCCTACGACCGCGTCACCGGCGCCAAGACCGACATCCTGCCCCCGGAGATCTCACGGGCCGGCGGTGTGGACGCCCTCGTGGCCACCGGCAACCGGATCATCGCCTCGGTGGGTGGCCAGGTGATCGACCTCGCGCCGGACGGCTCCGACGCCCGCGTCCTGACCGCTCCCGACGGCTCCACGATCATCGACGCGATGATGGTCGGAGCCGACGGCGTGCTCTACGCCACGGCCCGGCGCACCGGCAGTGTCTACCGTCGCGACGGCGACACGCTCGAGCTGATCGGCTCGGCGAACGTCGGCGACGAGACCCGCACACTCGCGTTGCAGGGGTCCTCGACCCTCGTGGGCGGTGCCGGCAGCGGTGTCATCTGGTACCACGACCTCGACGACGGCAGCACCGAGCTGTTCGACCTCACCGACACCGACGTGGCCGGACCCGACCTTGTCCAGTCGATCGCCCTGGACGAGGACCGCGCCGTGTACGTCGGTGGGCACTACTACATCACCGCGCATCAGCCGTCGCGCGGGACGTCCCGCCGGACGCGGGTGGCCGGTGAGCCCAAGGCGCTGCTGCCGATGGGTGACACCGTGCTGGCCGCGCTGTACCCCAGCTCCGAGATCATCGCCCTCGATCCGCGCAGCGGACAGGTCCACTCGTACGGCCAGACCGGCTACCAGCGGCCCTGGGAGTTGGCCCACGACCCCCGCCGCCAACTCGTCCTGATCGCCAGCGCGCCGGCCACCGGCCTCCTCCAGGGTGCGCTCACCGTGCTCGACCTACGCACCGGCGAGCTGGCCCACTACCCCGAGGTGCTGCCCGACCAGGGCGTGATGTCGGTGACGATCGCGCACGGTGTGGCCTACCTCGCGGGCGACACGTGGGGCGGCGGCAGCGTGCCGCCCACCCGGTCGACGTCCCAGGTGGCCGCGTTCGACCTCGACTCCCGCACGGTCCTCTGGCGGCGCGAACCGCTGCCCGCGATGCCGAGCATCCAGCACGTCGAGGTCGACGGCGACACGATGTACGGCGTGTGCAAGCGGGTCAGCGGCACGTGGTTCGCCATGGACCTGCCCACCGGCGAGATCCTGGCCCAGGGCAAGCTCAGCGGCTACGGCGAGATCGTCCGCCACCGTGGCCAGGTGTTCGCGGCGGCGAACTTCGGCGACAACATCTACCGCCTCGGACCGGACCTCGACCAGGCCGAGCTGCTCACCGGCCCGATCCCGACGAGCTGGTACACCGTGCCGCAGCTGGAGTTCGAGCAGCGGACCTGGCGCGCGTGGGGCGTGGCCGAGCGGAAACTCGCGCGCTTCGACCTGGGGCCGCGATAGCCTCCGGGCATGCCCACCAGGGGTGCGTCCTTCACGGCCGGCCGGCTCTGGCAGCTCGTCACGATCATCGTCGTGCTCGCCTCGCTCGGCACCCAGCTGGTGCTCGTGATCCGCGGCGTCGACGTCCTGGTGCCCGGCGGCCGGGAGACGCCGGGCACCGCACGGCGGGTGGTCAACTTCTTCAGCTACTTCACGGTGCAGAGCAACATCCTGCTCGCGGTGGGGGCCGCCACCCTGGTCACCGATCCGCGGCGCGACGGCCCCGGCTGGCGGGTGCTGCGTTTCGCCGGGGTCATCGGCATCACCATCACCGGCATCGTGTTCGTCACCGTGTTGCGCCCGATCGTCGACCTCGAGGGCACCTCGGCGCTGACCAACGCGGGTATGCATTACGTCGCGCCACTGCTGGGCGTCGTGGGGTGGCTGTTGTTCGGCCCCCACCCGCGCATCGACGTCCGCACGCTGCTGTGGACGCTGGCCTGGCCCGTCGCGTGGCTCGGCTACATCCTGGTGTGGGGCGCGGCCACCGACTGGTACCCGTACCCCTTCGTCGACGTCGCCGCCCACGGCTACGGCCAGGTGCTGCTGAACTCCGCCGTCATCACGGTGCTCTTCCTGGCCGTGGCCTGGGCGTTCATGGCGTTCGACCGCCGGCTGGGGCGGACTGCGGTCACGACACTGCCTGGGCCCCCTGCCGCAGCAGACCGTACGTGACGCCGTCGATCAGTGCCTGCCACGACGCCTGCACGATGTTGGCCGCCACGCCCACCGTCTCCCACGACGTCTCGCCGTCGGTCATCTCCACCAGCACCCGGGTGACGGCGTCGCTGCCGTGGGCGGCGTCGACGATCCGCACCCGGAAGTCGATCAGCTCGAGCTTGGACACCTCGGGGTAGAGCGTGCCGATCGCGGCGCGCAAGGCGTGGTCGAGGGCGTTGACCGGGCCGTTGCCCTCGCCGGTGACCACGGCCCGCTCGCCCCCGGCCCGCAGCTTGACCGTCGCCTCGCTCAGCGCCTCGCCGTCGGCGCGCGACTCGGTGATGACCCGCCAGCTCTCGACGTCGAAGAAGCGCAGCGGCTGGCCGTCGGCCTCGGCCCGCAGCAGCAGCTCGAAGGAGGCGTCGGCCGCCTCGAAGGTGTAGCCGGCCGCCTCGAGCTCCT
>DATCVR010000182.1:0-4035 GCA_036566745.1 Jiangellaceae bacterium
CCCCCGACGTCCGATCCACCGACCCGTCATCCACCACAACCACCACATCCACCCCAGCGATCCCCAACGCCGCCCCCACCGTCACACCCACCCGATCCTGCTCATCCTTCGCCGGAATGATCACAGCAACACCATCGGCACGGGCTACGGAGGGCTGAGTCGTCATGGGTTTCACCCTAGGGGCATCGGCCGGGCCGACCCGCGCGTAGCCTCGGCACCGATGAGCACACACGACACCGGCGACGTCGCCGGCATCACCGACGGAGTGGCGGAGGGCACCGCCGGCCCTTCGGGCACCGCTGGCCCCACGAGTGCCGCCGGGGCCTCGGGCGCCGACTCGGAGGTCGGCCGCCTGCGCACGGTCCTGCTCCACCGTCCCGGCCCGGAGCTGAAGCGGCTCACGCCGCGGAACAACGACGCGCTGCTCTTCGACGGCATCCCGTGGGTCGACCGCGCCCAGGACGAGCACGACGCCTTCGCCGACACCCTGCGCGCACACGGCGTCGAGGTGCTGTACCTCACCGAGCTGCTCACCCGGACACTCGAGATCGACGCCGCCCGCGCCGCGTGCATCGACGCCGTCCTGTCCGATCCCCGGCACGGCGACACCCTGCGCACGACGCTGCGGACCCATCTGTCCGGCCTGCACCCCGACGACCTCGCCCTCGTGCTCACCGCCGGCCTCGCCCACGAGGAGCTCCAGTCCGGACGCGGGCTCGGCTACACGCTCATGGACCGACACGACTTCGTCGTCGAGCCGCTGCCCAACCTGCTCTTCACCCGCGACTCCAGCGTGTGGATCGGCGGACGGGTGGCCGTGACGAGTCTGGCGATGCCGGCCCGGCGTCGCGAGACCACCCTCACCGGTGCGATCTACGCCCACCACCCGCGATTCGCCGGCGTCGCGCCGGTCTACGGCCCCCATCTCGAGCCGGTCGAGGGTGGCGATGTCCTGCTGCTGGCGCCCGGCGTGATCGCCGTGGGCACCGGCGAGCGCACCACCCCTGCGGGCGTGGAGCGACTGGCCCGCCACGTGTTGGCCGACGGCCTGGCCCACACCGTGCTGGCGGTGCCCATCGCCCAGGACCGCGCCACGATGCACCTCGACACGGTGCTCACGATGGTCGACCGCGACGCGATCGTCATGTACCCCAACGTCGCCCACGAGCTCACGGCGCTCACCCTGCGCTGGCGCGACGACGACCTCGTGGTGAGCGACAAGCCGGCGCCGTTCGTCGACGTCGCCGCCGAGGCCATGGGCATCGAGGCGCTGCGCACGATCGAGACCGGTCTCGACCCGGTCACCGCCGAGCGCGAGCAGTGGGACGACGGCAACAACACGCTCGCGGTGGGACCGCGCCTGGCCGTGGCCTACGAACGCAATACCGAGACCAACGCCCGGCTGGAGGCGGCCGGGATCGAGGTGCTCCGGATCGCCGGCAGCGAACTGGGGTCAGGCCGCGGCGGGCCCCGGTGCATGTCGTGCCCGGTGGTGCGTGATCCGGTTCAGCCGGCCTGAGACCGGATTGTGACGATACGCATACAGATAAGTTTCCTACGCAATGTTTGGCACCGGCACTGACGAGGTAGTCTTGAAACGTCCCCGGTCGCTCGTGTTTCCCCCGTCATGAGCGACCGGGGATACCCATGTCAGGCCCCCGAGATCATCGGATGGTGACCTGGCGGTTGGCCAGCCCGGCCCGGGCCCGACGCTGGGCGGAGTCGAGCGGCGCGTCGCTCGCCACGGCCTCGGCCAGCCGCTCGGCCAGCGCCGCGGCAGGTTTCTCGACCTCGTCGGCAGTGGTCCCCTCGACCAGATCCCACACCGGGACCAGCAGCCCGTGGGCGCGGAACGTGCCGAGCAGGCGGGTGCCCTCACCGAGTGAGTCGGCTCCGGCCGCGTGCAGCCGGGCCAGCCCGTCGAGCAGCGGCTCCTCGGCGTGAGGCAGCACCCATCGGACCTGGTCGCGGTCGCCCAGGCTGCACCAGTAGGCGGCGTCGACCGAGGTGAGCCGCGCGGAGGGCACCAGGGCCTCGTTGGCGCTCTCGAGCGAGGATCGGACGTCGGAACCGGCGGCCTCGGAGGGGTCGAGCCAGTAATCGAAGCCGTCGTGGACCGTGACCGTGAAGTCGGCGTCGAGGTCGAGGAAGTCCTGGAGCCGGGGGGCGCCGGAGGGACGCGGCCCCGGCGTGAGCGGCGCACCCGGCTCGGCCGCCAGGGCCGTGGACAGCGCATGTCCGAGGTCGGCGCTGGGGTCGCCCGTGGAGGTAGGGGTCTGGAGCCCGATCATGACCTGGCCGTCCTCGCGGACCAGTGCGGGATACGCCCCGGGCAGGAGCGTGGCGACGACGACGTCGCGATCGGCGTGTTCACCGCGGAGCCGCAGCGGCGCCGTGGCAGCCGAGACGATCTCGCGCATGGCCACCCAGTCGCACTCGCCGGGGAGGCCGTCGAACGGCCGGGCGACATACTGGCGATCGGCCGCGCGGGCCTGCTTGCCGTGACACACCTTGTAACGCTTGCCCGAGCCGCAGGGACACGGCTGACGGGGCCCGACGACCGGGACTTCTGCAACGGAGCTCACGGGAAGCGAGGGTAACGGCTCGCTCCGACGAGGACACGCCCGGCAGCGGTCAGCGGCCGGCTTCCCACGGCCCGACGACAGCGTGGACGGTGACCTGGCCGGCGTCGACCTGGACGGTCCAGTGGCTGGCGACGGCGTCGACGATGGCCAGCCCGCGCCCGGCGGTCTCGACCGGCGCGGCCAGCTTCTGCTGCGGGAGGTCGTCCCCACCACCGTCGGTGACGTCGACGAACACGTGGTGGTCGGCGACCGACCAGCGCAACACCACCCCAGCCGACGATCCGGCCATGGACAGCGGCTCGGCGTGGAGGATGGCGTTGGATACGAGCTCGGTCACGACGATGAGGGCGTTGTCGATGACCGTGGGCGGGACGCGGCGGCGGACGAGATCGTCGCGGACGATGTGCCGTGCCTCGGGCACGCTGCTGACGGAGCCTGCCAACTCGACCGTGCGAGTGGCATCCGCCCGCTCGGCAAGATCTGTGGCTACGACGCGGCCCACGGCACATGCTCCTTCCGGTGGGCCTTCAGGTCCCACACCCGCATGCAAAGGTGCCCATTATGAACTGCGGTCAAACCTGACACCTGCGCTGATCACTGTCACGCCTCACCAGTCACGACAGCATCACGGTACTCGCTGATCGGCTCAGATGCCGCAGTTCGGGCCTCCTCGGCGGCCGCGCGTCGCTCCGCTGCCACCCCGAACGCGTCGCCGCCCTTGGCCTTGACGTCGTCGGTGCCCCAGGCCCGGTGGCGGGGCACCGGCATCAGCCGGGGGATGTGCTTGGAGCAGTGGATGTAGGCCTCGTCGATGGTCACGACGACCCACCGCTCGGGCCGCCGGCCGGGGACGTCGTCGACCGGAACGTGCTCCGGGAACTCGCGGATGAAGTCGTCGGCCTCGACGATCTGGCTGTGCCCGTTGACGTGTAATCCCACGATGTCACGGAAGAAGTCGACGAACAGCAGCCCGACGTGGGGGTTCTCGCTGAGATTGCCCAGGCTCGCCATGACGCCGTTGCCCCGGAACTCCGGCCAGGCGATCCGCTGCTCGTCGAGCACGCGCATGAATCCGGGCGGGCCGGCCCGGAAGGTCGCGTCGCACTCGCCGTTGGCGTCGGACGTCGAGACGAAGGCCATCTCCATGCGGCCGACGAAGTCCTGCATCCGCATGTTGAGACGGTCGGAAACTTGCTGCTCATAGAATCGATCAGCGCGGCTCGTGGTGCCGTACCGCTCCTGAAGGGCGTGCTCACCTGCGGATCCTGGCAAATTATCCCGCTTGCCCGGCTCGCTCGATTCCATCCGCGATGCCCCTCCTCGGGAGGATATGTCCGTCGATGTCCGTCAGAGCCTGTTGCATCCTTACCCATCGGCCACGATCACGCTAGGTTTGGGGCGGTGCGGAGAGGATGACGATGTGGACTCACTCCCGAGCATCGGGACGCCG
>DATCVR010000183.1:0-6198 GCA_036566745.1 Jiangellaceae bacterium
GATGATCTCCCAGGTGTTCTTCGGGCTCGCCGGCGGCATCATCACCGACCGGATGGGACGTCGGCTGACCAACGCGGTCTTCGACGTGATCGCCTTCGTGATCCCGTGTCTGATCTGGGCGTTCGCCCAGGACTTCTGGGCTTTCCTGGCCGCGTCGCTGCTCAACGGCGCACTGCAGGTCACCGCGAACGCCTGGGACTGCCTGATGGTCGAGGACGCGGAGCGCGACCAGATCACCGGCATCTACTCCCTGGTGCGGGTCGCGGCCGACTGCTCAGCGCTCTTCGCCCCGATCGCGGCCTTCATGGTCGCGCAGTTCGGCATGGAGCCGGCGGTGCGGGTGCTCTTCATCAACGCCGCGGTCGTGATGCTGGCCAAGGTCATCCTGCTGTACGCCGCCTCCCACGAGACCCGACAGGGCCGGATCCGGATGGAGCAGACCCGGCACGAGAGCCTCTGGCGGCTCTTCATCGGCTACCGCGAGGCCGCGCGGCTGCTGGCCCGCTCGCGCGGCTCGCTGCTGGCGTTGGCCATCGCCGCCCTCGTCGCGGCTGTCACCCTTGTCAACGCCACCTTCTGGCAGGTCGTGGTCAACCAACACCTGCACGTCCCCGACTCGCTGCTGCCGTTCTTCCCGATGGTGCGCTCGCTGCTGTCGGTGCTCTTCCTCTTCACCCTCATCCGCCGGCTGACCTCGGGGCACGACCTCAAGCAGGCGACATTGTGGGGCTTCGGCATCTATCTGGCCGGCCAGCTCGTGCTCGTCGTGATCCCCGCCGCCGAGGGTGAGGCCGACCTCGTGACGTACGCGCTTCTCGGGGTGTGCCTCCTCCTCGACAGCTTCGGCGCCGGGATGCTCTTCATGCTCTCGGAGTCGCTCGTCGCCTTCCACGTCGACGAGGCCGAGCGGTCACGGGTGATGGCGCTGCAGCGCACCGCGGTGATGCTCGCAGCCGCCCCGTTCGGCTTGATCTCCGGATGGCTCTCGGGGATGGACCGCACCTATCCGTTCTGGCTGACCAGCGGGCTGCTCCTGATCGGTGTGGTCACCACCGTCGTCTGGTGGGTCGGGCCTCACACCGAGCCGTCGGTCGAAGCCGTGTCGGCGGATAGAGCCTGACCCACGGACGCGGCCCGCCGAACACATCCACACAGCGACATCGAAGCACCAGAGTTGGTCCGACTACCTCGCTCCGCCCGCACGCTCGGACGGCGCGGCAGACCCACAGCCCTGCCCGATCACGCGATCGACATATGGCTGGACCGTGACCGGCCCGACCAGGCCGTACGCGACACTCTGACCGTACGCCGCGTTCCCGATCAGCGTGCTGATGGTGACGGTGACGGTATTGGCACCCTTGCGGAGGAACGGCCCGATGTCGATTCGGTCGGGGTGGACCTGGTCGATGACAGGGAGCCGTCGACCGTTGACGCTGACCGTGGCGAGCCCGTTGATCGTGCCGAGGCCGAGGTACGCGCCCGCATCGCGTGACCAGCTACGTCCTGTGACGATCCGGCTGGTGTAGACCGAAGTGCCGGAGACCGTCTCGAGACCGGCAATGCGCTGCCAGTCGGGCAGGCGCCCGTTGGACGCAGGAGTCACGGTCCTTCGGTCGAGGGCGACCTTGTCGGTGTCGTTCGGACCCTCGGACCCTGCTCGCCAGGCGGTGACGTCGAGGCTCCAGGATGCCGGTGCGCTGATGGCGGGAACCGACTCGATTTCCTGAACGACACCCTTCCCGTTCGAGAGCTTGGTGCGGTAGGTGCCCGGCTCCGAGGCCCGGATCGCGAGTGGGGCCCGATCGGAACGTACGACTTCCGGGGCCGTGCTGGATGTGGCCGAGATCGCGCAGCCAGGGCCGGCCGCCTTCGTGTCGGCATTCCCCCGGGTGACCGCGACCACCGTGCTGTCGCCTGAACCGAGCGTCACCGTGGCACGAACGCCCTTCGAGGTCCGGGCGAACGCCGCCATCCGGGTGACATCGCCGGTCCATGCGTCATAGAGGTACGGATCGCCCGACCCCGCGAACTCTGCCGTAGTGCTGACTGTGTGGTCACCAGAGTTGAAGAGGTAGTAGTAGTCGGTGTCCGAAGTCCGGCGGTGCAGCGAGACCACAGGCGCGTCGGCGTACGACACCGCCGGCTCGACGCCGGAACGGGTCAGCGCGGCGAGCACGTCCGCCTCGGTTGCGACCTGGGTCACCGAGCGCGCGTCCAAGAGCTGCGCCTGCACCTTCCGCAGAGCAGCGTCCTGGTCCGGGTGATGGCCACGGACGCGCGTCGGGAGGTCCCCCACGATGACGACCGGCAGACCCGCCTCAGCCCATCCGAGGACGCGCCGAGCGTCGGCCAGATCCATGGTGGCATTGGTCTCGGGGTTGGCCGTGGCGTCCCAGACGAACGCCCGGTATCCGAGGCCCGCAGGATCGAGCCGGCCGTGCGCCACTGCCGAAGACGGGTGATTGATCAGGCCACTGTTCATGAACCCGTAGGTGTAACCAGCCCGGGCCAGGGACTGGTCGGCGAAGTAGAGGTCGCCCGTCGAGCCAGAGACGCTGTGACCGCGGTCGTCGCGGTAGATGGCGACGTCGTTGCGCAGCTCGCCGCGGCGCAGCACGGTCTGCATTCGTCCCACGTAGGCGTTGATTGCCTTCTCGTCCTCGAAGGTCGGGTTCTGCGGACCATAGACATCAGAGACGTACGCCCCGAACGGCGAGAACCCAGGCCAGGCAGAGGCCGCTCCGGGACTCTGATCCGCCCAGCCGTGCCAGACGATCTGGTTCACCCCGACGGAGAACTGCTGGTTGACGTGGGCGAGGGTCAGCTGCCGCTGTACGGAGCCGTTGTAGAGGGCCGCGCAACATTCGGTGGAGATCACGTCCTTGCCAGTCTGGGCACCGACACTGGCTAGTGACCGCCACACGTCAGATCCACGGGTGTTGATGAGCTTGGGCGGGCCCTGGGTGAATCCTGAGGTGAACGAGAGGTCCTCGCCCTCGGGGATGTCGAGCAGTGCCGCAGTGTCCATCTGATCGATGGGCGAGGGGCCGTAGGAGCTGTAACCCTGACCGCGGACCGTCATGCCGAGGTCCTTCGCCCAGGCCTTCAACGGCTTGAGGTGGTCATCGATGAACAGGTCTGAGAGCGTTTGGTTGTAGTCCTCACGGATCCGGTCCCCGGTGTCACCGGTGAAATCGAAGACCGGGTCGGTGACGGCGACCGCGGCCAGATAGGGAACCAGCGAGTAACCGCGCCGCCGCTGGAACTCATCGAGGAAGTCACCGGTCCAGGAGCGGACCTGCTCACCGTCACGGTTGAGCTCGAGAGAGTCGAAGAACATCGAGCCACCGCTCGCCTTGAGTGCCGCCCTCAACTCTGGCGTGAGTACGTTGTCGTCCCAGTAGTCCTCGACGGCCTGGAATCCCGACCGGTCGAAGTGGTCGACGAGGTAGGTCGTGTCCTTGGTTCTCGCCAGCCCGACGGTCTGGCCGGTGCCGTGCATCCAGGCGGCGACGAGCACGTACGTCGCACCGGCCGGAGAGCCGGGCGCGGTCCACGAGATGCGACCGTCCACCACCTCGTCGGTGAGATCGACAGCGGTATCGGCGTCGAGCACAGGGACTGCGGCCTCCTCACCGGCCGGCGTCTCGCAGTGCTCGACGCATCGGTAGGCCACCAGACCCTGCAGCACGCGCTCGGTGACGCCGGATGGCAAGGACGTCGTGGGCAAGGCGCCGCTATAGGTCGCGCCGACGCCGACCCGCTGCCGCCCGAAGCTGATCTCCTTGGCCGAGCCCACGCCGTCTGGGTCCACCGTCTGCGTGCCGGCAGACCAGCCGGGCGTGTAGATGCCGTCGACCCGGAGACCTTCGGACTTCCCGGCCTCGAAAAGGCTCGTCCAGGCGTCGGTCCATCGTTGCGTACCCCACCCCATGGTTGCGGCGTCATAGCCCGCAGCCTGCTCGACAGCACCGGTGAGTTGATTGGCCTCGTAGCCGCCGGCACCGGACGCCCGGATCTGCTCGGCCTGCTGCTCGACGGACTCGGCGGTCATCAGGCCGCCGGTGTTCCAGAACCGGTAGAGCGGACGGTTGGCGAGGGACGGATTGGCGAAAGCATCACCAGCCCGGCCGGTCGAGCGGTCCGTGATGGGGTTGGCGGACGAGCCAGCAGCAGCGGCAGGTGTCGCGGTGGCCAGGCCCCCTGCTGCGACAGCGAGCACGACGAGACCAGCGGCGATACGTCCGGCGGGCAGGAGCCGGTCGGTGCGGAAGCGAGGCATGGGGTCCCTCTCTGAAACGATTCATTGACCGCTCGCCAGACTATGACCAACGTCACACCGCGTCAATAGTGAACGCGCGTTCCTTACGTGCGTGGCCTCATCCGGCCGCGCCGGCGGCCGCATGGATCGCCGGGATCCAGATCGCGTGCACGATCTCGGCGATCTCCTGCCCGCTCGGCGGAGTCACGTGGAAGAGGAAGCGCTGCAGGAGCAACGCATGCCCGACGTTGACCACGCTCGCCGGGACCGCGCCGGGGCCGATCTCACCCTGGTCGCGGGCGTGGTCGATGATCGC
Organism: Jiangellaceae bacterium; assembly: GCA_036566745.1. Lineage (GTDB taxonomy): Bacteria > Actinomycetota > Actinomycetes > Jiangellales > Jiangellaceae > DATCVR01. Next base: position 4,578 of record DATCVR010000183.1, read on the forward strand.
CAGGGCCACCCGCACCGGCTCTGTGTCGTCGAACACGACCCGGTCCGCCGCGGGGATGGACGGAAGTTCCGCCGCCAGCGCCCGGGCAACCGACCCGAACGGCCCTTGCAGGAACTCCGCCGTGCCGAGCAGGAGGAGCTCGAGGTTGTCAACCAGCGAGCCCGACAGGTCCAGCGGCCCCGGCACCCGACCACCCTCGCGCTTGGCGGCCGCGGCGACCAACGTCGCCTTGTTGGGCCACCGCCGGTAGAGCGATGCCTTGCCGGCTCCGGCGCGCTCCGCGACACGCGGGACACTGAACGAGGACCATCCGTGTTCGACGATCTCGAGCCACGCCGCCGCGAGGATGGCGTCCTCGAGGTCAGCACCACGACGGCGCTGTCTATCGGTGGGCGTCCGCGGCACGATCATGAGTCTGCCAGCCGCGCTGCGGAGGGGCGCAGCGAGGCCGCAGCATCAGGCTTCGGGACGTCATCTCCCCATCGTGCCGATCACACCACATCTCCGCGCCAAGAATCCGGCGCCCGAACAGGGGTTGGCGTGCGGTCCTGAACGCCCTCGCTACCGAGTGGGGGGACTCCAGCAACATGGGCGCCCGGACCGCACTCGGAAGTGATAGCACGCATCCTGAGTCGAGCGTCGCCAAACCTCGACATCTGGTAACCGATGTTCACGTCAAGATGAAGGTGCTGGAGCGCCGACCCGCGGTGCCGCCGACGGTGAGGGCACCGCGGTCGTGCTGGAGGTATTCGCCGCGGTCCGTGGCCACCTGCAGCGAGATGCCGCCCTTGACCGGGATCCGGCGGAAGCTGGCCTCAGCGGCGTACGCCGGCCCGGGCTCGACCGGGTCGATCCGGACGATGCCGCCGCTGACCCGGACATACCGGTCGGGGAAGTTGACCGACTGCAGCGACTCCGAGCCGTCGCCGGCCAGACCGGGGACGAAGCGGAACTGGCTGTCGGCGAGCTCTCTCGGGGCATGGTCCACCCGCACGGCGTACTCGTAGTGGCGTACGAACGAGCCCGGCGCATCCAGCGGGGTGAGCCGCACGATCGGCCCGCCCTTCCCGACCGGGACCCCGAACATGGGTGTGCCGTCCGCGTGCCACACCACCTTCTGCACGCGAGCGTGCCGGTTCGGGTCGTAGAGGGGATCACCGGTGATGTCGCGGTAGTCCCGCGCGTGGTAGACGAGAACGTCGGTCACGCCGTCCTCGGCGACCGTGAACGAGTTGTGCCCCGGGCCGTACTGCCCGGTCTGCACGTTCGTCGTGAACACCGGACCGGGGCTCTTGACCCACGACGCCGGGTCGAGCAGATCGGCGTCCGCCGATGCGGTGAGCAGGCCCATGCAGTAGCGCGAGTCAGTGGCACTGGCGGAGAACGTCATGAAGACGCGGCCGTTGCGGACCAGCACGGCGGGCCCCTCGTTGACCTTGAACCCCTGCACCTCCCAGCTGCGGGTCGGGGTCGCGATCCGAGCAGGGAAGGTGCTGATCGCGAACGGGGAGCTCATCTCGGCGATGTAGAGGCTGGTGTTCACCGCGATCTCGGGCTCGCTCTGCGCCCAGACCAGGTAGCGGCGGCCGGCGTGCTCGAACGTGGTGGCGTCGAGGGCGAA
>DATCVR010000184.1:0-9279 GCA_036566745.1 Jiangellaceae bacterium
GCGGGTCGAGATCGCGCCGTTTCTCCTCGGCCGGCATCCGGTCACGGAGGACCTTCACCGTGCCGTCACGGGAGCAGAGCTCAACCCGTCCGTGAGCGGCAAGGCACCCCTGACGAACGTCAGCTGGCTGGACGCGATCGAGCTGTGCAACCAGCTCTCGGCGCGATCCGGCCTGAGCCCGGCTTACGCCCGCGACGCGGAGAGCGGCGACGTGACCTGCGACTGGGCGTCCGACGGCTACCGGCTGCCGACCGAGGCGGAGTGGCAGTACGCCTGCAGAGCGGGCACCAGCGGATACCGGTACGGCGAGATCGACGACATCGCCTGGTACGCGGACAACTCCGGGGGCCGGGCCCACGACGTCGGCGGCAAGGCGCCCAACCCGTGGGGTCTGCACGACATGCTCGGCAACGTCTGGGAGTGGTGCTGGGACCTCTACGACGAGGAGACCTACGGCTCCTACCGCATCTTCCGCGGCGGTGGCTGGGCGGAATCGGAGCGGGGGTGCGGAGCGACCGTTCGCCGCCGCAGCCACCCGACGTTCGCCATCGACGATCTCGGATTCCGGCTCGCCCGATCCATCTCCTGAGCGGCCGTGGCCTCCGGCGAAAGGTCGCCGCACCCGACAATCGGCCGCAACTGAGGGCATTGACATGAAATGACGGTTCAGGTTGTGTCTCGTGTCCAACGGGCACCGTTTCGCACGAGATGACCGGAGGCAACCGTGAACAGGACTTCGCGTTGGTCGGCGGCGGCGATCGCCGCAGTCGTGGGAATCGGTGGCCTGTACGCCGCCCCGTCCGGCACCACCAGTGCGCCACCCGAGGCGCCCGCGGACGGCGGCGACCCGGACGGCTACGTGATCGCGCAGCACCCCTACAGCGCCGTCTACGAGGGAGCGCCCGGCGTGATCGCCGGAAACGCTCTGGTCGAGGCCTTCGACGCGGTGGACGTGGAAGGGCTGCCCACGCGGCGGGTACAGATGACCTGGCAGTCGAACGAGGACGTGGCCGCCGCCGACAGCGAGGCGTCGATGATCCACTCCGACGACCGCGGCTTCACGTTTCCGAGTGGCATCAATCCCGACACGGGCGCGGGGTGGTTCTCGAAGCTGCGCGACGGGTCGATCCTCGGCGTGGAGTTCATCCCGCGGCGGCTCGTCGACGACCATACGGTGGAGCTGATCGCCCGCCGCTCCACCGACAACGGCCGGACGTGGAAGGACGTGCCGTCCACCTTCACCACGGACAAGTCGTTCGACGGCTCGAAGTTCGACCGCGGCATCCGGGTCCACCGTGACATCTTCTACGCCGACGACGGCTCGCTGCTCATGACCTACTACACGAGCTACGCGGGCGACCCGCTCTACCGCACCGAGCTGGCGCGCAGCACCGACAACGGTGCGACCTGGAATCGCTTCGCCACTGTCGCCGAGTTCACCGACGGGCGCTGGATGGGGGAGACTGGCATCTCCCGGGCGGCCAACGGCGACCTCGTGGCCGTGCACCGCACCGGCACCCCCGGCGGTGCGAACGTCGGCCCGCTCTACACCAACCGTTCCACCGACGGCGGCCGGACGTGGTCGCGCCCGGAGCCACTGAAGATCACCACGGCGTCGGGGGAGCCCGCTCCGACCACCGGCGTCATGCCCGTGCTGCGCCTGATGCCGAACGGGATCATGACGCTGACGTTCGGCCGCCCGGACAACTGGATCGCAATCTCACCCGACGGCCTCGGCACCAGCTTCGAGCAGGCCCAGACCACCTACGTCAACCACCCGCGGGTCAACGCCGCCTTCCAGCGCTTCCACGGCTCCTCGGGCAACGGCGGGCATGCCGTGGTCGACGCGAACCGGGTGATGGTCGTGGGCGACAACTGCGCGCCGTCGTGGGGATGCCCCGAGACCGACGCCGGGTTCACCATCGACGGCGAGTACCGCGTGTGGAAGAAGTTCGTCGACGTCGTGGGCCCGAACACCGGGAAGATCGATCTGCTCGGCAAGTACGAGGCCGGCACGGTGACGATCGACACGACCATGACGGCCACGGACAAGAAGCTGCCCGAACGCAGCCCGCTGGGCGCCATCGACGGCTCCACCGACTGGGGATCGTCGGCGGTCCACAAGGTCGACGACGACGACCGTCCCCGTCCCGCGACCTACACCATCACCCTCGACGACACCTACACCCTCACCCAGGCCGGGCTGAGCCTGCACCCGGGCAAGCCCGCGTCGGCGATGGTGGAGGCCTCGACCGACGGCACGACCTGGACCCCGATCGTGGACACCGGGCAGCTCACGTCGTACGCGCTCACGTACTTCTCGCTGGAGGGCGTGCAGGCGAAGCAGGTGCGGATCACCGTCACCGACACGAACGACGACCCGGCCGGCACCACGTTCCTCAACGAGGTCGAGCTGTACTCCACCGTCGACTCCTTCGAGAACGACCCGGTGGGCCAGGTCCCGCGCGGCTACACCGACGCCGTGGGTGCCACAGTGACCGACTTCGACGTCGAGGACGACGGTCACGTGCTGCGCCTCGTCGACGCCTGGATCGACAAGATCGCCTCGATCAGGAAGGTGACCGAGGGTGCCGACGCCCAGACCCTGGGCTTCCGGGTGAACTCGATCGGCTACGCCCGCAGCTTCGCCTTCATCACCCTGGGTGACACCGCCGACGCCTCGGGGGTGCCTGCCTTCCAGCTCAACATCGGCTCCGACGGCAGCATCGGCTCCTACGACACCGTCACCCAGAAATGGATCAAGATCGCCCGGCCGGAACGGCGCCCCAGAAGACGTGGCACGGCGTGCGGGTGGAGGCGACCCTGACCGGTGCCGAGGTCTTCCTCGACGGCGAGTCGATCGCAACTGTGCCGCCGTCGACTCCGGACCTCACCGCCCTGACCGGCCACCAGTTCGCCTCCAGCGGCACCTCCAGCCAGTACGACCACTTCCTGATCGACGACGTGCAGCAGTCGAACCCGTCCTGACCACGGGATCGGCGGCGCTCCTGGCGGACATCCGCGCGGAGCGCCGTCGATCACACCAGGCCGGCGTCGTGGGCGAGCAGGGCGATCTGCACGCGGTTGTTCAACTGGAGCTTGGTCAGGATCCGCGAGACGTGGGCCTTGACAGTGGCGACGCTCATGAACAGCTCAGCGCCGATCTGAGCGTTGGAGCGCCCGTGGCCGATCGCCAGGGCGACCTCATGCTCGCGGTCGGACAGGACCTCGAAGAGGGAGGCAGCCCTGGTGCGGCGACCGTCGTCGGCCTCCGCGACATGGGCGATCAGCTGCCGGGTGACCGACGGCGACAGGATCGGCTCGCCGGCCGCAGCCCGCCGGATCGCGCTGACGATGTCCTCGGGCGGGGTGTCCTTGAGGACGAAACCGGTGGCGCCGGCACGCAGGGCGCGCAACACGTGCTCGTCGGTGTCGAACGTCGTGAGCACGACCACCTCCGGCGGGTCGGCCCGCCGGCGCAGCGTCTCGGTGGCGGTCAGGCCGTCGACGCGGGGCATCCGGATGTCCATGAGCACGACGTCGGGCGCCGCGGAGTCGACCAGCGCCGGGACGGCGTCGCCGTCGGCAGCCTCACCGACCACGACGAGGTCCGGCGACCCGGACAGCATCATCGTCAGACCCGCCCGCACGAGAGCGTCGTCGTCGACGATGAGCACCTTGATCGCGGCGGGGGCATCGGTCACGGGGGCCACGGTAGCCAAGCCGCGAGCCGGAAGTCGTCCTCGCCGCTGCGTCCGTGCTCGAGCCGCCCGCCCGCGAGCGCCACCCGCTCGGTCAGCCCGACGATCCCCGAACCCGCGCCGGGGATGGCCGCGGCCGATTCGACTCCGGACGTGAGGCGATTGCGGACCTCGATGCGCAGGCCGTCGCCGGCCGTTCCGTCGACCACGACCGTGACCGGAGAGTGCGGGGCGTGCTTGCGCGCGTTGGTCAGCCCCTCCTGCACCACGCGATACGCGCACCGGCCGATGCCCGCGGGCGGGTCGGCGGGGAGCGGGCGGCTGTCCTCCAGGTGCACGGTCATCCCGGCCGCGCGCGACTCGCCGACCAGCGCGGGCAGGTCGCCGAGGGCCGGCTGCGGCGCCTCGGGCTCGCCCGCGTCCGGCCGGGTGCGCAGCACGCCGATGACCTCGCGCAGATCCTGAAGCGCCTGGTGGGCGCTGGTACGGATGACCCCCGCGGCGCGCGCGACGTCGTCGGGCGGCGCGCCGGGGCGGTACTCGAGGGCTCCCGCGTGGACGCTGAGCAGCGACAGGCGGTGGGCCAGGACGTCGTGCATCTCCCGCGCGATGCGGGCGCGTTCGAGGTGGCGGGCCTGCTCGACCCGGAGATGGGCTTCGGACTCCGCCTGCTTGGCCCGCTCACGCAGCGAGAACACCAGCTGCCGCCGGGCCCGCACGAACATCCCCCACATCACGACGACGATCGTTCCGAGGACCGTGATCAGCGCCTGGGCCTGCCACGACAGACTCGGATCCGGCCGGAGCCTCACGTAGGCCAGGCCCGTGACGATGTTCGCGGCCGTGATCGCGGCGGTGATGGTGAACCGGAAATGGACGGCCACGGTGAGCAGCGCGATGATCGACGTGCCACCCGCGGAGCTCGAGAACACCGACACCGGCAGCATCACGACGGCCAGCCCCAGCGGCCAGCGCCGCCGCAGCCAGACGGCCGGCACCGCGAGAACTCCGACGATCAGGTCGACGACATCGAGCGTGGACGGGTCGCCCGGCTCGTCCAGCACTAGCTCCGCGAAGACGAGGAGCCAGATCCCGAGGGCCAGCAGGAAGCATGTGACGTCGACGAACCAGTCGCGGGGCGTGCGGCGGACGCGGAGCGGCTCGTCGTCGTATCCGGGCTCGGCGATCAGCAGCGCCGGCAGGAGGCCGGGAAGCTCGGGGTCGAGCCGCTCGGGGCCGAGGCGCTCAGGCCCCAGCCGGTCGCGGCGCGGGCGGATGGTCACGGAACCCCACGCTACGAGCCGGACGGCGGTGGTGCGTACCCGACGAGGGTCGACACTCCGGCGACCTTCGTCGGCCCGGACCCCGCCCTCCGGCCGACGCGAGCGGCCGAACCCGCGTGGTTGCCTGGCATTCATGCGCAGCGCCCAGCAGAAGGCCCCAGCACCCGAGGAGTACGGGCAGATGAGTACCAGCGGAGCCGCATCGTCCGGTTCGCCCACCTCGGGCGGCACGACCGTCGCCGATCCGTTGTGGGAGTTCGTCCTGATGTGGGGCGGCTTTCCGGTCGCGGGGGCCGGGCTGGGCTGGATCGTCATCCACCTCGCCGACTGGGCCGCCGACCTGCGGTGGGTGCCGTTCCAGCGTCCGCTCGAGGTCATCGCCGACTTCCCGCGAGCCCAGGCGCTCATCGTCGCGATGATCGTCGGAGCCATCGCCGGGCTCGTGCTCGCGTTCATCGGCCACCAGGAGAGCCTGAACGTGCGGGTCGGCGACGACCGGGTGAGGTTCTCGCGGGGCGGTCGCACGAAGGAGGTCGATCGGGCCGCGGTCACCGGGGTGTTCCGGGACGGCAAGGACCTCGTGATGATCGGGCGCTCGGGCGAGGAGCTCGCCCGGGAGACGTCCGATCTGGACCCCACCCAGCTGCGCGACGCGTTCCGCGCCCACGGCTACGCTTGGCACGCCGACGGCGACCCGCACCGCGACCGGTTTCGCCGCTGGATCGACGGCGACCCCGACCTCCCGGCGCGGTCCAACGCGCTGCTCAGGGTCCGCGACCAGGCGCTGGAGAAGAACAACAAGGCCGACCTCGAGGAGTTCCGCGCCGAGCTGTCCGACGCCGGGGTCGTGGTCCGCGACGAGGACAAGAAGCAGTACTGGCGGCACACCCGCGCGTGACCAGCTCCTCCGCGCGAGGCAGGATGGCGGGCATGACCTCGCCGACCGAGCAGACCGAGCCGACCGACCCGACCACCGGGTCGTCGCCCGACGCCGAGGTCGTCGACCTCTGCCGCGATCTGATCCGGATCGACACCTCCAACTACGGCGACGGCACCGGACCCGGCGAACGCAAGGCGGCCGAGTACGTCGCCGAGAAGCTCGCCGAGGTCGGCCTCGAGCCCACGCTGTTCGAGTCGGAGCCCGGCCGGGCCACCGTCGTCGCCCACATCGACGGCGCCGACCCCGCGCGCACCGACGCCTTGCTGATCCACGGCCACCTCGACGTCGTGCCCGCCGACGCCTCGGACTGGACGCACGACCCGTTCTCGGGCGAGATCGCCGACGACTGCGTCTGGGGTCGCGGCGCGGTCGACATGAAGGACATGGACGCGATGATCCTGTCCGTCGTCCGCGACCGGATGCGCACCGGACGCCGCCCGGCCCGCCCGGTGGTGCTGGCCTTCCTGGCCGACGAGGAGGCCGGCGGGCTCAAGGGCGCGCACTGGGCCGTCGACCACCGCCGCGAGCTGTTCGACGGCGCCACCGAGGCCATCAGCGAGGTCGGTGGCTTCAGCGTCACCGTGGCTGACGGCCAGCGGCTGTACCTCGTCGAGACCGCCCAGAAGGGCATCGACTGGATGCGGCTGACGGTCGAGGGCACGGCCGGGCACGGCTCGATGCTCAGCACGGACAACGCCGTCGTCGAGCTGTCCGAGGCGGTCGCCCGGCTGGGACGCTACGAGTGGCCCGTGCGGCTCACGCCCACCGTGCGAGCGTTCCTCACCGAGGCCGGCGACGCGTTCGGCGTCGAGTTCGATCCCGACGACCCTCAGCAGCTCCTCGACACGCTCGGCTCGGTGGGCCGCATCGTCGGCGCCACGCTCCGGAACACCACGAACCCCACCATGCTCAAGGCCGGCTACAAGCACAACGTCATCCCGGGCCGCGCCGAGGCCTACGTCGACGGGCGGTTCCTGCCCGGCTACGAGGAGGAGTTCGCGGCCACGCTCGACGAGATCCTCGGGCCCAACGTGCGCCGCGAGTCGCTCGTCCACGACATCGCCGTCGAGACGACGTTCGACGGAGCCCTGGTCGAGGCGATGACGAACGCGCTGATCGCCGAGGACCCGGGCGCGCGCACCATCCCGTACTGCCTCTCCGGCGGCACCGACGCGAAGTCGTTCAGCCTCCTGGGCATCCGCAACTTCGGGTTCTCGCCGCTGCGGCTGCCACCCGAGCTGGACTTCGCGGGGATGTTCCACGGCGTGGACGAGCGGGTACCGGTGGACGGGCTGCGCTTCGGGGCGCGGGTGCTCGACCGCTTCCTCGACCTGGCCTGACCGGCCTCGGGGTCCGACCGGCCTCGGGGACTGACCGATTGGGCGACGTCACACGGATCGGCGCACCCGAAGGATCTTGCGGCGCAACACCACGCGGCGGGTCCCGTCGGGGTAGAGCCGCAGTCGGGCGAGCTCCCAGTGACCGTATTCGGCCTGTTCGGTGAGGAGCTTGCGGGCGGCGCCGCGCGAGGTGCCGCGGGGGAGCAGGAGGTGACGGAACTCGTACTCGGCGGCCCGGGCGGCACCGCCGCCGATGCCCACCGTCGCCGACCGATCCATCCGGTCATCTTGCCACGGCCGGTGCGGGTACGGTCGTCCCCTGTGACGACCTCGCAGCCGGATTCCAGCCGACTCCATGCCGCTCTCGACGACCTCACCGATGCGCTCGAGGCGCATCTCGACGCCTGCCTGGCACGCACCGGCGAGGCCGACGTGGCCGTCCAGTCGGCGTACACCGCCGTGCGCCATGCCGCCGCCCGCTACGACGACCTCCTCTTCGACATGGTCGACGAGGTGACGCCCTGGGAGTTCCCCGAAGGGCCGCACACCGATGTCGAGTACGAGGACGAGGACGCCCTACCTGGCACCATCGGCGTGCTGGTCCGGCGCGACTACGATCTCGTCGACGACGACGAGCTGGTGCGGGCCGGCCGCGACGCGTACGCGGACCTCTACCCGGACGACCCGCTGGAGTCGGCCGTGGCGGACGTCGTCCACCCGGGCCGGGCGATCTACCAGATGCTGCACGCCTACGGCGTCGACGGCGTCGACCACCGCGCGGAGGAGTCCGGGCTGCGTCCCCGGGGTGGAACGGTGTGGGTGCAGGCGCTGGAGGACGCCGACGCCGAGACGCTCGTGACCGATCCGTTCGGCGTGGCCGACGAAGAGATGCTGGTCTACCGCCTCGACGAGGTCATCGACGTCAGCGCGGAGGATCCGCCCGTGGCCTGACGGAGCATCGCTATACGCGGGGGGAACAGAAGGCGGGGGAACACAAGGGTGGATAACCCGTCAGCGCGGGACCTCGGGGTAGCCGAGCGGGATCGCGGACACCTCGTCGAGGGCGGCCCTGATCTGGTCGGGCAGCGTGAGGTCCTCGCACTCGAGCACGCCACGAAGCTGGGCGGCGGTACGGGCGCCCACCACCGGAGCGGTCACGCCCGGACGGTCACGAACCCAGGCCAGGGCCACCTGCAGCGGCTGGACGCCGAGGCCACCGGCCGCCGTGTGGACGGCCTCGACGATCTGTGCGGAGCGTTCGTCGAGGTACGCGCTGACGAAATCGGCGAAGTGCGGAGAAGCCGCTCGCGAGTCGGCCGGCGTGCCCCCGCGGTACTTGCCGGTGAGGACACCCCGGCCCAGCGGTGACCACGGCATGATGCCCAGCCCGAACTGTGCCGCCGCCGGCTGTACCTCACGCTCGATGCCGCGCTGGACCAGCGAGTACTCCACCTGGGTGGACACCAGCGGCGCCCGGCCGGGGGTGTGGGCCTGGTGGGCGGCCGCCCAGCTGGTCTGCCAGCCGGCGTAGTTGGACACCCCGACGTAGCGAGTGCGGCCCGAGGCGATGGCGTGGTCGAGCGCGGCGAGGGTCTCCTCGAGCGGGGCGTCGTCGCTCCAGGTGTGGATCTGCCACAGGTCGACGTAGTCGACGTCGAGCCGGTCGAGGGAGTCGTCGAGCTGATCGAGCAACGCCTTGCGGGAGACGTCGACCACCCGCTCGCCGCTGGCCCGGGAGATGCCGGCCTTGGTGGCGATGACGACGTCGGAGCGGGCCACGGTGGTGTTGAGCAACGAGCCGAGGACGCGTTCGCTCTCGCCATTGCCGTAGGTGGCCGCGGTGTCGACCAGGGTGCCGCCCGCGCTGACGAACTCTTCGAGCTGCTCACGGGCCTCGTGCTGATCGGTGTCGCGTCCCCACGTCATCGTGCCGAGCGCGAGCCGCGAGACCCGCAGCCCGCTCGCCCCGAGTCGTCGCTGCTCCACGCCGCGAGGTTACCTGTTCGGGCGCGAGC
>DATCVR010000185.1:0-2275 GCA_036566745.1 Jiangellaceae bacterium
CTCGCGCGCCGCCGGCCCTCGGCTGGTTCGGCCGGGCCGTCCTCGTCGCCGCTCCCCGCACGCCGACGCCCGCGCCGGTCCTGCGGACGACTCGACACCGGGCACTCCTCGTCGGTGGTGTGGTCTGCTCAGCACGGGGGCGATGACGCCCGGCGCGCCACGACGAGGGTGAGGGTACTGGTCGACGCTGTGCGGCGTCGCCGGGGCCCAGAGCCGGCGGGTGTCGCCTCAGCCGATCAGTTTCGCCAAGGCCGACGCGATCACGGATAGGTCGAGGTCCCTGCGCCTGGGCCAGTCAACGAAACGTCCGGTCTGGGCAGGTCGGTAGTGTCGCCGGCTGGAGTAGGCGGCCGGCAAGACGAAACGGAGTGTCATGAGGCTGACGGGCAAGGTTGCCGTCGTCACCGGGAGCGCGGCGAACATCGGCCGTGCGACTGCCGTCGTTTTCGCACGAGAAGGCGCGGAAGTCGTCGTCACGGCTCAAGAGCGGGTAGCAGAGGCCGACGCGGTGGTGAACGAGATCACCGCTGTGGGCGGGCGAGCGATCCGGGTTCAGGCAGATCTGGCGCGCCAAGCGGATGTCGACCGCGTATTTCGCGAGGCTATCGCCAATTTCGGCCGCGTAGACGTCCTCGTGAACAACGCGGGCCGGGGAGTCGCACGCCCGTTCCTCGAAGCCAGCCGAGAGGACTGGGTTCACGATTTCGATGACAACTTCTTCAGCATGGTGCTGTGCTCACAAGCCGCCGCTCGGCTGATGCTCGGCAATGGTGGTGGCGTCATCCTCAACACGACGTCGATCCGCGGCATCGAGCACACCGGCCGCGCGGGCGTCATGGCGTACTCGGCGGCGAAGGCAGCCGCGATCAGCTTCACCAAGACCCTTGCGAAAGAGCTTGCTCCGCTGATCCGCGTCAATGCAGTAGCCCCCGGATTCGTTATGACGCCGAACTACGACAGCGTTCCGGACGAAGTCAAGGAGGGATTCATCGAGGGCACCCTGATCAAGCGCTGGATTCAGCCCGAAGAGATCGCAGAGGCGTTCCTCTACTTGGCGACGGCCGAAGCGGTGACAGGAGAGAACCTCGTTGTGGACGGAGCCTTCACGCTCAAGTGACAGCCGGGTTGGGTAGGTCGATCAATCGGCCTGAGCGCAGAGCGCCGTGCCGTTCGTGAGGAAGGCGCAGGACCCGCTGGATCGGGCTCGGCTGGCTGGACAACATCGACCGATGACATGCTGGCGCGCCCGGAGGGACTCGAACCCCCGGCCAAGAGCTTAGAAGGCTCCTGCTCTATCCAACTGAGCTACGGGCGCTGGCTTCTGCCTATTGTTGCCGACACGATGGCCTCATTGCACGGGCCGGCCCAGCCCGTCCACGACCTCCGCGCCTGGCCACGATGCCAGGACCGACCCCGGTACGGCCAGCTTGGAGCGCCGGATCCCGCTGCCGACCACGGCGTACGGAAGCGCCGCCACGGCCGGATCGACGAGGACCGCCCAGTCCGCAGGCAGCCCGATCGGGGTGATCCCGCCGTACTCCATGGACGTCGCGGCGACGGCGTCGTCCATGGACAGGAACGATGCCTTGCGGACGTCGAGGCGGCGTTTGACGATGCCGTTGACGTCGGCACGGGTGGTCGCCAGGACCAGGCACGCGGCGATGCGCTGCTCGCCGTCGCGTCGTCCGGCGACCACGACGCAGTTCGCCGACACTTCGGGCGCCACGTCGTAGGCCGCGCAGAACGCCGCCGTGTCGGCGAGGTCCGGATCGATCTCGGCGACGAACGCGCTTCCGTCCGGGGCTGCCTGTAGTGCGCCGAGCACCGGGGCGGCGAGGAGGTCGGGGCGGGTGGTGGCCGGGACGGTGGGCAAGCGCCCGATCGAGGGCAAGGTCATGGCCGAATTCTCCCGCCCGAGCCCGGCGAACCGGTCGGAGGGCCGCCCCGACCGGTTCGCCGCGTGCACCGCCGACAGCGACGGTTCCGCTCGCACCACGAGGCTTCCCCGTGCATCACGAGGCCTACAGGGGTGGTGGGGCAGGAGACCGGGTGGTGAACGTGATCATTCCGGAGGCGGTCAGCGGGAGTAGACCGGCACCACCACGGCGCGCGCGAGCGTGTGGAACGCGAGGTTGAACGACACCACGGCCGGGGTCACGTCGGGCCCTACGCCGAGCCTCGGTACATCCACGGCGTGCACGACGAAGTAGTAGCGGTGCGGTCGGTCACCTTCGGGCGGAGCGGCGCCGTAGTAGCCGAAGGAACCCGCGTCGGT
>DATCVR010000186.1:0-38947 GCA_036566745.1 Jiangellaceae bacterium
GACTGCAGCACCAGGTATCCGAAGCCGTCATCCATCATCTGGTTGAACCGCTCGGCCCGCGCCCGGTCCGACGCCGACAAGCCCTCGACGGGAAGCGGATCCCCGAACGGCATCCCGCCACTCACCCCGGCTAGGTGTACGCCGACAACGTGTGCCGGATCCACCATCGGCAGCATCCCCGCGACCCCGGAGCCGGCATCCGTCCCATGAGCGGCGTAGCGCTCGTACCCGAGCCGGCTCATCAGCTCGGCCCACATCTGCGCCGCCCCGAACAGGTTGAACCCACCCGGCCCGAGCGGCGTCGAGAACCCGTACCCGGGCAGCGACGGTACGACGACATGGAACGCGTCGGCCGCATCGCCGCCGTACGCCACCGGATCGGTCAGCCGGCCGATCATCTGCTGGAACTCCACCGGCGACCCCGGCCAGCCGTGGGTCAGGATCAGCGGCAGCGCGTCCGGCTCGGGCGAGCGCACGTGCAGGAAGTGGATGTTCTGCCCGTCGATCTCAGTGGTGAACTGCGGGTACGTGTTCAGCTCCCGCTCGTGCACACGCCAGTCGTAGCCATCGCGCCAGTACTCGGCCAGCCCCTTGAGGTAGCTCACCGGCACCCCGCGACTCCAGCCGACATAGGGCAGGTCCGCGGCCCACCGGGTCCTGGCGAGCCGGTCCCGCAGGTCGTCCAGGTCAGCCTGGGGAACGTCGATGGTGAAGGGCCGGATCTCGCTGTTGTTCTCCATGGGGACGACTCTAAGAGTCGGTTAGGTCAGGTTCGGTCCTAGACAAGTGACAGACTTCAGCCCATGTGGGAGACCTCGGCACGGCTGCTGCGACTGCTCTCGCTCCTTCAGGCCCGACGCGACTGGTCCGGCGCCGAGCTGGCGGAGCGGCTGGAGATCACTCCGCGCACCGTGCGCCGCGACATCGACCGGCTGCGCGGCCTCGGCTTCCCCGTGCTGGCCACGGCGGGCACCGCCGGCTACCGGTTGGGCGCGGGCGCGGACCTGCCACCGCTGCTGCTCGACGACGACGAGGCCGTCGCAGTGGCGATGGGCTTGCGCACGGCCGCCGGCGGTTCGATCACCGGCATCGAGGAGACCTCGGTGCGCGCCCTGGCCAAGCTCGAGCAGGTACTGCCGTCCCGGCTGCGGCACCGGGTCAACGCCCTGCAGTCGGTGACGGTGCCCATGGCCAGCGCCGGCCCCACCGTCGACCCGAGCACCCTCACCGCCATCGCCGCCGCCTGCCGCGACTCGTTGTGCCTGCGCTTCGACTACCGCACCCACGACGGAGCCAGCAGCATCCGCACGACCGAGCCGCACCGGCTGGTGCACACGGGGCGGCGCTGGTACCTCGTCGGCTGGGACGTCGACCGCCAGGACTGGCGCACCTACCGCGTGGACCGCCTCGAACCGCGCACGCCCACCGGCCCCCGGTTCACCCCACGCACCCCGCCGGAACCCGACATCAGCGGCTACACCTCGCGGGCGATCTCCACGTCGGCCTACCGCTACCAGGCCCGGTTCACCCTGCACGTCAGCGCCGAGACCGCGGCGGAGCGGATCGCCCCCACCACCGGCTCGCTGGAGCCGATCGACGAGCACAGCTGCACCCTGTGGGCCGGGTCCAACTCGCTGGACGATCTCGCCATCTACGTGACGACCAAAGGGTTCGACTTCCAGGTGCACGAACCCCCGGAGCTTGTCGAGCACGTCAGGACACTGGCAGCCCGGCTCGCCGGAGCGACGCACGACTAGGGCGACCGGGCCGCTTGCCATGCATGGGGCGGACCGGGACGACCACCGCCTCGACAAGAGCGGTCCGTCGTGTCACTCACGCCGAAAGGCAGGTCAATCCTGCCAGCCGTCGCCGCCGGAGGCCGACTTCGTTGAAGACGGCTGCCACGACGTTCGTCGTCGGGCATGGTTGTGGCGTGGATCGGCGGATTTGATCACAACCAGGAGGTGTCGCCGGTGTACCTGGGCGTGGAAGGTGTCGAGCAGGTCGTGTCGACCGGACGTCTCCCAGCCTGGGACCGTGTCGAGGATCTGGTGGCCGAGGCAGTCGAGCGCAATCGTGCGGTCGACACGGGGGAGGTGGCCACCTACATCCCGGTCCTCGCGCAGGTCGCCCCGGACCTCTTCGGGGTGAGCGTGGTCGAGGTCGACGGCGGTGTTCACGACGCCGGCGACACCGAGCACGCGTTCTCGATCCAGTCGATCTCCAAGGCCTTCGTCTATGCCCTGGTGTGCGACGCGATCGGTCACGACGTCGTCCTGGAACGCGTCGGCGTGAACAACACCGGGCATTCCTTCAACTCCGTGATGGCCATCGAACTGAACAACGGACATCCGATGAACCCCATGGTGAACGCCGGCGCGCTGGCCACCACCGCGCTGGTGCCGGGTTCGACGCCGGTGTCGACCTGGGCATTCATCCATGAAGGATTGTCGCGATTCGCGGGTCGTGAACTCCGGCTCGACCTCGAGGTCTACGAATCCGAGGCGGCGACGAATCAGCGCAACAAAGCGATCGCCCGGCTACTCGAGAGTTATGGCCGCATTTCCGTCGACCCGGCGGAGGTCGTCGACGTGTACACCAAGCAATGCGCATTGTTGGTGAATGCGCATGACCTCGCCGTCATGGGTGCGACGCTTGCCGACGGCGGCGTCAACCCGGTGACCGGGGAGCGGGTCGTTGCGGCATCCGTCTGCGCCGACACCTTGGCCGTCCTCGCAGCCAACGGGCTCTACGAGCGTTCCGGCGAGTGGCTCTTCGAGATCGGCCTGCCGGGAAAGTCCGGAGTCGCCGGCGGGATCGTCACCGTCGCACCCGGAAAGGCGGGAATCGGAACGTTCTCACCGCGCCTGGACGACGCGGGCAACAGCGTCCGCGGACAACGGGCCACGGCGTTCTTGTCGCGCAGCCTCGGCTTGAACGTGTTCGCGTCCGAGATGCACCCCCGAGACGACGGGAGACCATCGTGACCGCCATCGACGACAGCGTCATCGAGCACACCCAGCCGCGCGTGTCGTGGCGGCCCATGATCGGGCTGTTCTTCGCTCAGGTACTGATGTCGTTCAATGTCGCTGCGCTGCCGGTGTCGATCGGCGGCATGGTCGAGGAGTTCGGCGTGCCGCCGACCACCGTCAGCACGGCCATCGTGATGTACGGCCTGGCGGTCGCGGCGCTCGTCATGGTCGGGGCCAAGCTCGGCCAGCGCATCGGCTGGGTGGTGATCTTCCGTGCCGTCATCGCCCTGTTCGCGGTCGCCGAGCTGATGATGTTGTTCGGCCCCACCGTGGAATGGATCATCGCGGCCCAAGCGCTGGCAGGGGCGTCCGCGGCGATCATCGTTCCCGCCCTGGTCGCCCTCATCGCGGAGAACTACCACGGAGATCAGCAGGCCACGGCGATCGGGTCACTCGGGTCCGCCCGGGCGATCTCCGGTGTGAGCGCGTTCTTCATCGGGGGAGCGCTCGGCACGCTCGTGGGCTGGCGGCCGGTCTTCGCCATCCTGTTCGGGCTCGCGATCGTTGTCTTCGCGCTCACCTTCACGCTCCGCTCCGACCGCGGCAATCCGGCTGTCACGATCGACGTCGTCGGCGCCCTGCTGATCGGCATCGCGGTGGTGTCACTCACGCTCGGGTTCAACAACCTGAACGGGTGGGGCCTCGTCACCGCCCGGCCGGGTGCTCCGTTCGACATCGGGGGCCTTTCGCCGGCACCGCTGCTCATCACAGCCGGGATCGTCCTCGGGCAGAGCTTCTTCGTGTGGACTCGCCGGCGCGCCGAGGCCGGGCAGGTGCCGCTGGTGAGTCTGTCGGTGGTGGGGTCGCCGCGAGAACGAGCCGCGGTGTACGCGATGTTCGTCGTGGTGGCGCTCGAGGCGGCTGTCAACTTCACCGTGCCGCTGTACATCCAGATCGTGCAGGGGCGCACACCGTTCGACACCGCGGTCGCCATGATGCCGTTCAACCTGACGGTATTCCTCACCGCGCTGCTCGTCGTGCGTTTCTATCGGCGCTACAGCCCGCGTGCCATCGGCGTGTTCTCCTTCTGCCTCACGACTGCCGCGCTCGCCTGGCTCTCCTTCGTCGTGACGAACAACTGGGAGACGGTCCCGACGATCACCGGCCTCGTCGTCTTCGGCATCGGCCAAGGTGCGCTGGTCACACTGGTGTTCAATGTGCTCGTCACGGCGTCGTCCAAGGAACTCGCCGGAGATGTCGGATCCGTGCGCGGCACCACGCAGAACCTCGCCTCCGCAGTCGGCACTGCCGTGGCGGGCGCGATGCTGGTCGGCCTGTTGAGCATTAACGTCCTGCAATCGGTCGCGAGCAGCGTCGATCTCCCCGAGTCGCTCGTGGCCCAGGTGGATCTCGACAACGTCAACTTCGTCGCCAACGACCAGCTCCGCGAGGTTCTGGAGGAGACCGACGCCACGCCGGAGCAGATCGAGGCGGCGGTCGAGATCAACACCGAGGCTCGGCTGGACACGCTCCGCATCGGCCTGCTGATCCTCGCCGCCGTCAGCGCACTGGCGATCGCGCCCGCCAGCCGCCTGCCGAACTACCGACCACACGAGATCCCGGATCCGATGGCAGCGGAGCCTGACCCGGTCTGAGGGCGGGACGCGTTCGTCGTGCTCGCCGGGTCTGGCCAGCTCAGATCCAGTCTCGCCGCTTGGCGAGGCCCAAGGTCAGCGGCGCCACGGCGATGATCACCGCCAGGACGACCCAGAACAACCACGTGGTGGCGAAGAAGCCGACCTCGAAGTTCATCCCCATCACGCCCGCGAGGAGCGAGCCCGGCAGCAGGATCACCGACACGAGGGTCAGCACCTTCATGATCTGGTTCGTCTGATGGCCGCTGCGGGCGATCAGGACGTCGAACGCGCCGACGATCGTCTCGCGCGCGTCCCGCGCCTCCTGCATCGTCGATTCGAAGCGGCTGAACAGCGAGGCGAACCGCTTGCTGGAGGCCTCATCGCCGAGCGCATCGAGCTCCGGGTGGGTCAGGGCCACGAGTGCGTCGCGATGTGCGGCGAGCGCTCGGCGCAGCGTACCGACCTCGAGCCGCATCGCGACGAGCTTCTCGATGTCCTCGCCACCGCCCCGGCCGCGCATCGCCTGGACCTCGAACTCCTCGAGGCGTTGCTCGATCCGCTCGAAGGCGGCGGTGTAGGAGCTGAGCACCCAGTCGAGCAACGCCGCGAGAAAGCCGGGCCCGTCCAGCGAGCCCGTGTCGCCCGAGCCGGAGATGCGCGCGGTGAAGTCCTCGAGAACAGCGATCGGGCGATCGTGGGCCGTGACCACCCAGTTCTGGCCGACGACACATTCGAGTGCGTGGAGCTTGCCCTCGTCGTCCTCGCGGGGTGCGTACGCCGTGATGTGGAGGTAGTGGCCGTGGTCCTTGAAGACCGCCCGTTCGCTCGGCTGCGCCAGGCTGTCCCGCGTCTCGTCATCGAGGTCGAACGCCTCGGCCACCTCTTCCGCGCCGGCCCCCACCTCGCCGTCGAGGTCGACCCAGAGCAGCGTGGATCCCGACAGCCTGTGAGGCCGGTCGGACAAGCTGTCCAGTTCCGCGACCTTCGGCCCGTCGAACAGGATCGCCTGAGCCATCGAGAAGCCCCCCGTGTGTGGCTTAGACCGATTTATACCGTATGAGTACCCACGGATCGGGGAGAATCACGCGCCTCGGCCTCGTCGCCACGCTCGCCGGCGCCTGGACGGGGCTCCCGATCGGCAGCGCCAGAGATCTTCTCGGCCCGGTGTCGATTCCGTCGGTGCGCCGTTCGACCTGGGAGTGAAGGGTCCGGAAGGGACCCACCAGGATCGAGAGGACCGATCGTCATGGGCAGGATCGTCAGCAACTTCTTCATCGCACTGGACGGCGTCGTCGAGCAGCCGGAGAACTGGCACATGTCGTACATCAACGACGAGATGATGGCCATCATCACCGCGGGCATGGAGGTCAACAAGGCCTTCATGATGGGCCGCACGGGGTACGACGGCGCCGCGGCGTTCTGGCCGGACCAGACCGACGAGTTCGGCGAGTACTTCAACACCATCCCCAAGTACGTGATCTCCGCGTCGCTGCAGGACCCGACGTGGAACAACACGACGGTCGTGCCCGGAGACGTCGAGGCCGTCCAGCGGGTCAAGGACAGCGTGGACGGCGACATCTTCATGACGGGCAGCGCGATCACGGTGCGGTGGCTGCTGGCCAACGGACTGCTCGACGAGCTGCGTCTCCTGCTGCACCCCGTCGCCGTCGGCGCGGGCCAGCGCCTGTTCGAAGGGACACCGACGCACAAGCTCGAGCTCGTGGAGAGCTCGGCGCTGTCGACCGGTGTGCTCAACCTGGTCTATCGCCCCGCGGAATGACGAGGCCGAGACGATGGGGCCCTCCGTTGTTCGACCGCCGAGTGAGAGGGTCCAGGCGAGACCACGATCAGAGGAGACGACCGTGAAGTACATGCTGATCATGCGCGCGACCGACGAGGCTTTCGGGGAGTTCGCGAACGTCGATTTCGACGAGATCGCCGAGACGGTGGGGCGGTTCAACCAGGAGCTGATCTCGGCCGGCGTGCTCGTGGCCACCGAAGGGCTCGAGGACGCCGCGGAGACGGTCGTCGTCGACTACTCCGCCGAGACGCCGGTGGTGACCGACGGGCCCTACGGTGAGACCAAGGAGCTCTTCGGCGGCTACTGGATCCTCGAGGTCGTGTCCAAGGAGGAAGCGGTGGAGTGGGCCAAGCGGGTCCCGGCCGGGCCGGGCATCAAGACCGAGATCCGCCGCCTCACCAGCATCGACGAATTCCCGCAGGACAACGAGTGGATCCGGAAGGAGCGGGCGTGGCGGGAGGCCACGGGCCAGCTGTGACGGGTCAGCCGAATCCGGAACGCAAGGCCGTCGAGACGGTGTGGCGGATGGAGTCGGCGCGCATCGTCGGTGCCCTCGCCCGCCTCACCGGCGACTTCGCGCTGGCCGAGGACGTGGCACAGGAGGCGCTGGCCGAGGCGCTGGTGACCTGGCCGCGCGAGGGGGTCCCTCGCAACCCCTCCGGGTGGCTGCTGGCAGTGGGCCGGCGGCGGGCCATCGACGCGTTCCGCCGCCGGTCCGCGCTCGACGTCCGGCACGCAGCCCTCGCCCGCGAGCTGAGCGAGGGCGATGCCACGTCGGGCGGACGTCCGGCGAGCCCGGCGGCTGGGGCCGGCGACGAGGGCCGTGACCTGCTGTGGGATCCCGACCGGATCGACGACGATGTCCTCGCTCTGGTGTTCACCGCCTGCCACCCGGTGCTGAGCCGGGAAGCCCGCGTGGCCCTGACCCTGCGCGTGGTCGGCGGGCTGACCAGTGACGAGATCGCCCGTGCGTTCCTCATCCCGACGGCCACGGTGCAGGCCCGTATCACCAGGGCGAAGAAGACCCTGGCCGCCGCCCGGGTCCCGTTCGCCGTGCCGCCGCGGGAAGAGCGGCGCGAACGTCTCGGATCGGTGCTGAGCGTGGTGTACCTCGTGTTCACCGAGGGAGCGTCCGCGACCTCCGGCTCGGAGTGGATGCGTGTGGACCTGGCCCACGAAGCACTGCGGATGGCCCGGGTGCTGGCCCAGCTGGTACCCGACGAATCCGAGGTGCTCGGCCTTCTGGCGCTGCTCGAGCTGACGGCCGCCCGGTTCCCCGCGCGTACTGGTGCCGATGGTGAGCCGGTGCTCCTCGAGGACCAGGACAGGCGGCGGTGGGACCTGGCCGCGATCCGGCGCGGCCGCGCGGCGCTGGCGTCGGCCGAGCGGGCCAGGCGTGGCCTCGGACCGTACGGCGTGCAGGCCGCGATCGCGGAGTGCCATGCGGTTGCGCCGTCGGTCGCCGAGACCGACTGGGAGCGCGTGGTGCTGCTCTACGACATCCTCGACCGGCTGGCGCCCTCGGCGGTGGTCCGGCTCAACCGCGCGGTCGCGATCTCGATGGCGCGCGGGCCGGCCGCCGCGCTCGCGGAGGTCGACACCCTCAGCACCGACGAGCTGCTGCGTGGGTCGCACCTGCTCCCGAGTGTGCGCGGCGAACTCCTCGTGAAGTTGGGCCGCACCGACGAAGCGCGCTCGGAACTGACGATGGCCGTGGAGCGATGCGCCAACTTTCGGGAGCGGGCCGTCCTCGAGCGCAAGCTCCGCGCTCTGCGGTGAGGCCGCCCGACCGGCTCGTAGAGGCCCTTCCGGTCATGGCGCCGGTGCGGCCGGAGACGACGAGGACAGCGTCCGGAACGGCAGCCGCCACCGGTGGGCGTGGGTGTAGTGCTCGCGGCGGAGCAGCATCGCGACCAGCATCGTGACGAACATCAGCACGTGCCCCCACATCATGAGCCCGTCGGCGGACAGTGCTCCGAGCGCGTACGGGACCAGCAGGACGACGAACGGGGCGATCATCGCCGCGGCCATCTCCAGGGTGAGCCGCCAGCCGTGGCCCTGGAGCCGCATCACCAGCCCCATGCCCACCGCCATGTCGACCGCCATGGTCAGCGTGTGCGCGACCGGCGCGTCGGCCAGGCCGGGGATCACCGCGGTCCATACCGGGCCGAGCAGCATCATCCCCGCCAGCATCGCCACGACCATGACCAGGTAATGACCCACGAACCGACGAACCGGTGGGCGCCGGGCGAACAGCACGGCAACCCCTGCGGCGATCGCGGCGCCGAGGAGGGCGAAGGCCAGCGCCCGCAGGCTGAGCGCCCAGGGCCAGGCATCGCCGTCGACCTGTGCTGGCATCGGGTACTCCAGAGTCTTGGCGACCCAGGTGGCCGTGGCGACGTCGGTGGTCGAGGCCACGTCCCGCAGCGCGGCGTCGAACGGGAACTCCGCTCGCGTGTGTAGATACGTCACCTCGACTCCGGCGCGCTCGGCCACGCGGGCGATCTCCGGGTCCGCGGCCGCGGAGGCGGCGGCGCCCGGCACGACCAGCCGGTCGACGTCGCCGGCCGACTCGCTCAGGGATCCGCGGGGGACGAAGGTGAGCCCGTGCCGGGACTGGATTGGCTGGCCGTCCGCCGTGACGGTGAGCGGCCGGGCCAGGTACGAGAGCTCGGTGTAGGGGCGGAACACCGAGGCCAGCTCGATCTCGCCGACGCCCTCCGTGAGTACGACGCCCAGGTCGGCGGGCTGCCGGTAGGCCAGGTTCAGCAGGGCCACGACGTCGGGCGGCCTCGGTCGCGACACCGGCACCTCGGCGGCGCGTCCGGTCTCGTAGAGCTCCCAGCCCACGGTGTCCGCGGCCTGCCGCGCGGCACCCTCGCCGGCGTAGCGCTCCAGGACGCGCAGGGCGCCGTCCACGCCGGAGAGCATCCCGGCGGTCGTGATGATCTCGCCGTCGTCGACGTAACGAACGCCGCGTGTCCACTCCACGTCCGGGTAGCGCGACTCGATCCCACCCATGCCCAGAGCCAGCCAATGCGATGTCGCTTCACGGCCGTCCAGCAGCCCGGCACCGGCGAGCAGCTCCGCGCCGACGCACACGCCGACCACAGTCGCGCCCTGATCGGCTTGCTGCGCCAGCCAGCCACGCAGGGGGTCCGACGCGCTCGTGCGGACCTCCTGCACTGCCGGCACGATCACCACGTCGACGCCGGTGGGGAAGCGCTCGGCCAGCTCGTCGAAGCCGAAGTCGGGGACGAGGTCGAGCCCACCGTTGAGGGGGATCGGCCGCCGTTCGGGCGCGACGGTGTACACGTTGAACTCGCCCGACGAGGCCAGCACCTCGTACGGCGCCAGCGTGTCGGCGGCGTTCGTCCCCTCGGCGCTGAGCAGTACCACCGCCGTGGGCAACTGCTCGTCGTGTTGCGGACGCGGTGCCGCCGCGACGCTCGCCCGCACGGCCTCCGTCGTCGCCAGCTGTTCCGGGTAGACCGAGCCGAGCGCGTCGACGGCGGACGTCAGCCCGGCGCCCACCACGGCGGCAAGCGCCGCGACCACGATCCACAACCCGGTCCCGATCCGGGAGAACCACCGCTTCATGTTGCCCTCCGACCCATAAACGCGAAGATCTTCGCGTCAACGGCCGTGACGCTACACCTGACTTTTGCCCTAACGCAAGGAAGTTCGCGTTACGATGTGGCGCCATGAGCACTCAACGACCGATGCAGCGCCCGGGGGGACGGTCTGCCCGAGCCCAGGACGCCGTGCAGAAGGCGCTGTTCGAGTTGTTGAACGAACGCCCCTGGGAGGAGTTGAGCGTGCCGCTCGTGGCCGAGCGATCAGGCGTGCACGCGGCCACCGTCTATCGCCGGTGGGGCACCATGAGCGGCCTGCTGAACGACCTGGTCATCAGCAGGCTGACCGACGTCGGCAAGCTGCCGGACACGGGCTCACTCCACGACGACCTCTACCGGTACGCCGGGCAGGTTGCGGCGCACCTCGAGGAGGCCGTCGTCCCACTCGTCCTGCGCGCCGCGATCCTTGAGATCCACCCCCACGAGCCACGCCGACCCGCGGCCGCCTTCGTCGAACGCGAGCACCAACTCCAGGCGATGCTCGACCGTGGCGCCGAGCGCGGCGAGACCACGCCGACCCTGAGCGAGCTCCTCGAGATGGTGGTCGCTCCGCTGTATTTCCACGCGATCTTCACCACTCCGCTTCCCCCTTCCGAGGCGGGGCGGCTCGTCGATCGCCTCGTTGCGGTGGTCGCCGACCGCGAGTCGGACGCGACGACGGCGGACGCCACGAGCGGATCGGCGTGAGTGGATCGCCGTGCGGATCGGTCGAGCGGCGCGAGGTAGCTCCTACCTCGAGTCGCGCGGATGTGATGGGGGAGCGGCCAGGAGCGCCTGCACGGACCCCGTGATCACGGGGACGACGTCCGCGGCGTCGAGGCGGCCGGCGCGGTGCTCGTCCGCTGCGCCCTTCAGCAGGTAGTGCACGGCGCTGACCAGCCAGGTCATCGGCAGGTCGGTGCGGAACGCACCGTCGTCCTGGCCGCGGCGGACGAGTAGCTCGACGCGCTCGGCGGCGTCGGAGTGCAGGTGTCGAAGGCGTCCGGCCGGCAGCACCTTCTGGGCCGCCACCAGCAGAGCGGCCGACTCTGCGACGAGTGACCAACTGGACGCGAGCAGGCGGTTCAGCGCGTCGCGTGCGTCGCCGGTGAGGTCGACGGCGGACAGGGTCTCCTCGCCGACCCGAAGCGCGTCGACCAGCGCCGCCTCGACCAGTTCAGGGCGGGTGCGGAAGTGTCCGTAGAGCGTCATCCGCCCCACGCCGGCCGCCTTGGCGATGTCGTCGATGGTCGCGTCGGGGTCCTGGCCGAGGCAGGTGCGGGCGGCGGAGACGATGCGGGCGATGCTGCGTTCGGCGTCGGCGCGCCGGCGTGGGCGAGCGGCGGCGGTGGTCATGTCCCAACTCTAGCTCGTACGGGAATGTATGAGTTACGCTCTCCGTTCATAGGTCGTACGTCAAAGTACGAGTTAGCGCATGGAGGCGCATCGACATGACAGCGGACGAGATCCCCGAGACAACACCCGATGCGACAGAGCCCGAGGCGGCGGGACGCGAGGGATCGCCCCATCCGAGGCGGTGGCGCATCCTGGCGTTCCTCGGCGTGGCCCAGCTGATGCTGATCCTCGACGTCACCGTCGTGGCCATCGCGCTGCCCCACATCGAGATCGACCTGAACATGAGCCGCGAGGCGTTGACCTGGACCGTGAGCGCCTACGCGTTGGCGTTCGGTGGGCTGATGCTGCTGGGTGGGCGGCTGGCCGACCTGATCGGGGCGAAGCGGGTCGTGCTCGCCGGCCTGCTGATCTTCACGGCGGCGTCACTGGTCACCGGGCTCGCCGAGTCCTCCGAGATGCTGCTCGGCGGCCGCATCGCCCAAGGTGTCGGTGCGGCGTTGCTGTCGCCCGCGGCGCTGTCCCTGGTCGTCACGCTGTTCGCCGGCGACGAGCGGAACAAGGCGCTGGGCGTGTGGTCCGCGCTCGGCGGTGGGGGCGCGGCGCTCGGGGTGCTGCTGGGCGGACTGCTCACGGCCGGTCCGGGCTGGCCATGGGTCTTCTACGTGAACGTCCCGATCGGGCTGGTGATCGCTGCCGCGCTCGCCCGGATGCTGCCGCGACAGAGCGTGGCGGCACCGCGGGCCCGGCTCGACGTCCTGGGCGCGCTGCTGGTCACAGCCTCGTCCGGCGCCTTGATCTACGCGTTCATCAACGCTGGCGACCAGGGCTGGCTGACCTCGACCACAGCGGGGCTCGTGTTGCTGGCCGTGGCGGGTTACGTGGTCTTCGTGATGTGGCAGAAGCGGGCTAGTTCGCCGCTCATGGACGTCACGCTGCTGGCCCGACGACCGGTCGCGACCGGCACGTTCCTGATCCTCATGGCGACGGCCCTGATGATCGCGGTGTTCTTCCTGGGCACGTTCTACTTCCAGCACGCCCGCGGCTACGGCGCCCTGCAGACCGGGCTCCTGTTCCTCCCGGTCGCGCTGGCCACGATGATCGGCGCGAACCTGACCGGCCGGGCCATCGGCCGGCTCGGCGCGCGACGGCTGGCCGTCATGGGCCTGGTCACCGCCGCGATCGGGATGGCCGCGCCCGCTCTGTCGATGCACCCCGCGACCGTCGCGGTGGGGGTGTCGGTCGCGGCGGCCGGGACCGGAGCCCTGTTCGTCGTCGCCTCGGCCACGGCACTCGGTCAGGTCGCCCCGCACGAAGCGGGTGTCGCCTCCGGCATCGTCAGCACCTTCCACGAGTTCGGCGCCGCCATCGGAGCCGCCGTCGTCTCCAGCGTCGCCGCGGCCAGCCTCGACGGGGACACGCTCGCCGGGTTCACCAACGGCTTCGTCGTCGCCGCGGTCGCCGCGGGCGCCGCGGCACTCGTGGCCGGTGTGCTGACGCCGGCGCCGGTGCGCACCACGAACTGACACCTGCACGACCTGGACAAAGGACACGACCATGACGGCATCGACCATCGGGCCCGCCCGGTTCGACGAAGCGGAAACGCTGACCGGGATGATCCGGAACTCCTCGGCGTACCACGGCGAGCACCGCGTGATGGTCGCCAACCAGACGGTCGACCGGCCCTACATCGAGGCGAACCTTGTGCGAGTGGCGCGCGGAGCGGACGGCGTGGCACTCGGCTTCTACAGCGTGCTCGTGCCCGGATGCGGCGCGCCTGGCGAGGGCGAGGTCGACTTCATGTTCGTCGACGACGACGCCCAAGGCCGGGGGATCGGACGGGCGCTGATCGAGGACCTGCGCGTCCAGGCCGCGGCGTTGGAGCTCACGCGGGTGCACGTCGTGTCCCATCCGCCGTCCGAGGCGTTCTACCTCGCGTGCGGTGCGCATCGGATCGGCATGAGCCCGCCTGTTGGCCGCGTCACCTGGGCCAGGCCGCATCTCGTGGTCGACATCGCGGAGCGATGACCCCCCGGGTCGGCCGTGACGCGTGCGTCGCCCCTCGGCGTAGCCCGGGAAGCGGCCGATCCGGAAGGGCCTCGCAGACAGCTTGCAGGTTGATGCAGAATCCAGCCAGGTCCAAGTGGAGTGCTGGAACGCTGACCGAGTCCTTACGGGAGACACGTCAGTGGAGGCAAGCGTGAAGAGCATCAAGAGATTCGTCGGCGCCACCCTCGGGGTTGCGGCGGTCCTGCTGAGCACGGTGGTCGCGGCATCGCCCGCCACGGCTGCTCCCGAGGCCGGGACTCCTGCCGCGGCGGCCCGCACCACGGACCTGGGACCGACCATCGTCGACGAGTGCCCCAGCGCACGGTTCTGCTTCTACATCAACCAGAACTTCTACATCCCGAGCTCCGGCAACCCCTTCGGCTACCGAATCGCCTACGCCTCGGCGGGTCGTGCGGGCTTCAGCTCGCAGCCGGCCGCGGGCGGGGGGACGTTCGCCAACAACGTCGAGTCCGTCGACAACAACACCGGCCTGCGCATCTGTCTCTACAACGGCAGCGGCAACTTCATCGCCTCGGTCAACCCCGGTGCGGAACGAGCGACCCTGAGCGCGGCCAACAACCTCGCGGCCGGCTGGCGCGCGGTCACCACGGCCAACTGCCCGCCGCAGTACATCGACGCCTGATCTGTCGACCCTCGTGGCAGCCCCACCGCATCGGCGGTGGGGCTGCCGGCCGTACGACGTCCGGATCAGCTGAAGGCGAGCTCGATCGTGCCGAACGCGGGCTCGAAGCCGATGGCCCGGTAGATCCGGTTGGAGGTCTCGTTCGCCAGGTCCGTGAACAGGCAGACCTGGTCGACGTCGGGACGCTGGTCCAGGTCGGCCGCGACTCCGGCTGTGGCGGCGCTGGCGTAGCCGTGACCGCGGTGTTCCGGTGGCGTATAGACCGGGCCGATGCGCTGGACCCCGAACGCGGCGGGGGAGGCGCCCACATACGACACCGGCGTGCCCGTCTCGTCGCACCACAGCCAGGCGAGGTTGCTCTCGAGCTTCCTGGCGATGGCCGGCAGGCTGGGCGGAGCGTCACCGGCCACGGCCTCGGCGGCGAACTCGTGGGTCCAGCGGTGGACGATCCGGGCGTCGTCTGCGCCGGCGGCCGGCCGAAGCGTTCCTGGTGCGCTCGGCACGTCGAGGATGCCCAGCCGGTGGAGGCACTTGTGCGCCGTGGGCGTCCAGCTCTGCCCAGTGCGCGCACACCACTGTTCGGCGAACGACTCGGCCGCCGTGACATCGCCGCGGACTCCGCGCAGGCCGGGCCGCTCGCCGGCGATCGCCTCGACCAGGCCGGGAATCGCCGGGGCGGGCATCGGCAACACGTCGAGCGTCAACGTGGACGGGACCATCGCCACGCTGATCGGAGCGCCCTCTCCGTCGCGGATCACGTACCCGCGCTCGTCGCCGGCCACCCCTCCGGCGTGCGCGGCGATCATCGAGCCGATCCGGGTGGTGAGCAGAGGATCCGCCCTGATCACCGGGCTGGCGGCGGCGAGGAAGTCGTCTCCGTCGCCGAAGGTCTCGCTCGTGGTCATGGTCGTGTGCGCCGGGACCCGGGGCGGCAGGACGATCGTGCGCGGGGGATCGCTCAGCGCCTGGAGCGACTCCAGCCACGCGCGCTCACGGCGCATCGGCCCGAGGGCGTCGTCCAGCACCAGACGGAGCGTAACGTCCAGGCCTGGGACGTCGGGGAGGGTGTCGGGCTGGACGTTCGGCGCGACCGAACTGAAGAGCCCGGCGACCGACTCCGAGCGCGCCAGCGCGGCCCCGGCCACGTCGGCGTGGGTACGTCGGAACGCGGCCTCGGTGCGACTGAGCTGGGCGATGCCTGCCGCGATCCACTGCACCATGACCCCATCCGATGTCTCGACTCCGGCGGAGGTTCCTGGTGGCGAGCTGCTGTGACATGTCGGCCGCACCGGATCGCCGGGCGGGTGGTCAGCCGGTGGTGACGGTGGCCGGGTCGGCTCGCGACGACGCCCGACGACCTCAGGCCGGGTTCAGGGCCTCGACCAGCTTGCGCATCGCCGAGGCGGCGCTCGGGCTCACGGTGGGCCCGAGCACCGCGAGGCTGGACATCAGCGCGGCCGCCTCCGGCAGATCGAACTCGATGGCGATCGCGGCGGCCGACGGGCGCAGGCTCACCCCGCCGCCGCGGCCCTGGTGGGCCGCCAGCGGGACGCCACTGAGCCGGAGGCGCTCGACGTCGCGGCCGACCGTCCGAACGGAGACACCAAGGTCGCGCGCGAGCTCTGCCAGCTGGATCCGCATGCCGTGGGCAGCGTGCAGTCGTTCGATCATCGCCTGCTGACGCTCGACCCGCCGCAACGCCAGGTCCCCCTCGCGCGACGACGCGGCGAGCTGGATGCGTCGGCTCACGGATCCACTGTAAGGCGACACAGGCGTGTCGGGTTTGGTTCGTATCGTCAGTGCCATGACCGACACGAGCGATACGGCGAACGAGTTCTTCGAACGCTACGCGGCCGCGCTCCTGGCCCGGGACGAGAAGGCGATCGCGCAGCTGTACGCGGTGCCCTCGCTGATCCTGTTCCCCGGCACGTCGATCCCCGTCAGCGACCCGAAGCAGACCGAGGGGTTCTTCGCCGCCTCCTGGGGTCAGTACGACGGAGTCGACGCGGTGGAGCGGAAGGTCGTCGTCATGGCGGAGGCACCGGGAAGCATCTGGGTCGACGTCACCTGGTCCTACGACGGCGAGGCGCGCGAGCGCTTCTGCTACCAACTCGTCCCAGGGCGCGACGGATACCAGATCGCGGTGCTCACGCCCTTGGCATGACGGCGCCGGGCGAGTCCGGCTGGTCGCTCAATCCCGCTTCATCATGCCGACGGCTTCCTTCTCCAGGTCGCGGTACGGCTCGCCGGAGACGTCGACGACCACGTGCACGATGGTTCCGCCGACGAAGGCGTACGGCCGGGTCCCGGGATAGTCGGCCGTGACCGGCTCGCCTGGATCCTTGCCGACGTTGAGTCCTTCGCCGACGAGGGAGAAGTTGCCCGGCTGGGTCATGATGCGGCCCTCGCCGACCTTCTCGTCGTTGACGAACAGCGAGAGCGTGCCCGTGGTGGGCATGCTGTCGCCTTCCCGCTCGAACACCGCGGACAGCACGACCGGCCCGGCCGGGATCTCCTTCTCGGACTCGACCACCTGCTCGTTGCTGCCGACGAAGTTGTAGACGTACCTCAGCGTGCGATCCTTGACGTAGAGCGCGTGTCCGCCGAAGCGAGCTCCGTGGGAGAACAGCACTCCCTCGGCGTCCGGAGAGCCGACGACCACCTCGGCCGCGATGGTGTAGCTGCGGTTGCGGACGTTGACGGCTGCCGACTCCGGCACCTCGGCGGCGTCGGGGTAGTAGACGTACCGGTCGCGTGGCGGTGCCACCTGCGGACGCGTGGGGTCGGCCAGGACCTCGACCGCCGTGAGGTCGACCAGCGGCAGGCCGTTGAATCGCCCGGCTTCGTGGAACCAGAGGTTGACCAGTTCCTGGACCCGATCTGGTTCCTGCGCCGCGAGGTCGTGCATCTCGGTCGGGTCGTCGTCGGTGTTGTAGAGCTCCCACCGGTCGTGCTCGTAGTCGCCCCAGCCGGCGATTGTCGGGTGGACCGAGACCGCCTTCCAGCCCCGATGCCAGATGGCGCGTGAGCCGAGCATCGAGAAGAAGCCCGTCTCCTTCGGGGTCGGCGCGTCCGCGTCCTCGAACGTCGAGCGGAGGCTCACACCCTCCAGCGGGATCTGGTTGAAGCCCTTGACCACGTCCGGCAGTTCGAGGCCGAGGCAGTCGTAGATGGTCGGGACGATGTCGGTGGCGTGGGCGAACTGCCGGCGGATCTCGCCCCTGGCCGTGATCCCGCGCGGCCACGAGATGATCATCGGGTCGGCGACACCGCCCTCGAAGTTGTAGCGCTTCCACATCTTGAACGGCGTGTTGAACGCCCAGGCCCACCCGACCGGGTAGTGGTTGTACGTCGTGGGCGAGCCCAGTTCGTCGATGTAGTGGAGGTTCTCCTCGATGTCGTCGGGGATGCCGTTGAAGAACTTCGACTCGTTGACCGAGCCGTTCGGGCCGCCTTCGCCGCTGGCGCCGTTGTCCGACACCAGGACGACGATGGTGTTGTCGAGGTGGCCAGAGCTCTCCAGGAAGTCCAGGAGACGCCCGATCTCGTGGTCGGTGTGGGAGAGGAACCCGGCATAGACCTCGGCCATCCGGCTGAACAGCCGCCGCTCGTCCGCCGACAACGACTCCCACGGGCGCACGACGTCCAGCGCGGGCCATGGCTTGCCCTGGGCACTGGTCTCGTCGGCATACGGGTTGAGCGGCGAGAGCTCGGCGCTGTCCGGCAGGATGCCCATGCTCTTCTGGCGCTCGAACACCAGCTCGCGGTACTTCTCGTAGCCCATGTCGAACTGGCCGCGGTACTTCTCGATCCACTCCTGCGGCGCGTGGTGGGGGGCGTGCGTCGCGCCTGGGCAGTAGTACATGAAGAACGGCTTGTCCGGGACGATCACCGTGGCGTCCTTGATGAACTCGATCGCCTTGTCGGTGAGGTCCACGGTGAGGTGATAGCCGTCCTCGGGCCACGAAGGCTGCTGGACCGGGTGGTTGTCGTAGACGAGGTCGGGATACCACTGGTTGGTCTCGCCACCCAGGAATCCGTAGTAGCGCTCGAATCCACGCCCGATCGGCCAGTTGCGTTTCGTCGAGGCCAGGTTCATCTCGTCCGCCGGGCACAGGTGCCACTTGCCGAGCATGTACGTGTTCCAGCCGCGCTCGCCGAGCACCTCGGCGATGGTGGCGCACTCGAAGGGAATGTGCCCGTTGCCGTTCGGGAAGCCGGTGGTCGCCTCCGCGATGCACGCCATGCCGTTGGTGGTGTGGTTGCGCCCGGTCAGCAGGCTGGACCGGGTCGGGGAGCACAGCGCCGTGGTGTGCCAGTTGGTGTAGGTCAGGCCGCTCGCCGCGAGTCGGTTGATGTTCGGAGTCTCGATCAGCCCACCCCACGGCTCCATGGCCGAGAATCCCACGTCGTCGAGGACGACATACAGGACGTTCGGAGCCCCGGCCGGTGCCACCGGTTGCATGAACGGCTCCCAGTCGGGCACGGAGTCGCGCGAGTCCACATTGATCATGCCCTTGAACTGTCCCGCCATGACCGCTCCCCAGGCCCGGTGGCGCGGACCCTCGTGGTCGACGCGCCGTGACCCCGCCGCGAACGTAGCGGCGTGGTCACGGGCCCGTCGTCACCCGAGTCGGGTGAAACGGGCGTGGCGACGAACTGCGCGTCAGACGGTGACGACGACCTTCCCCCGGACGTGCCCCTCCTCGAGGTACCGGATGGCCTTGGGCGTTTCGTTCAGCGGGAAGGTCCGGTCGATGGCCGGTGTGACCTTGCCGGACTCGATCAGCTCCGTCAGGGTGAGCAGGTCCACGTGGTTCTCGGAATTGACGAACGTGCGCAGGCGCTGGCTCACGAAGGGGGACAGCAGCACGGCGCGGAGCTGGCGGTCGTAGCCACCGATCCAGCGCCCGTCCGTCTCGCCGCCGGTGATGACCAGCGTGCCCTTCGGTGTGAGGGCTCGCCGCAGTCGCGACAGCGTGGAGTTGCCGCCGATGTCGATGATCACGTCGTAGCGCTGGTTCCCGGCCGCGAAGTCGTCGCGGGTGTAGTCGACGACGTGATCGGCGCCGAGCGATTGCACCAGGTCGACCTTCGTGGTGCTGCACACGGCGGTGACCTCCGCCCCGAACGCCTTGGCCAGCTGTACGGCGTAGCTCCCCACGCCTCCGGACGCGCCGATGACCAGCACCTGCTGGCCGGGACCGACCTCTCCCTGGTCGCGCACGGCTTGCAGCGCGGTGAGGCCGGAGATGGCGACCGCCGCCGCCTGCTCGAAGGTGAGGTTCGCCGGCTTGGGCGCCAGCTTGTTCTCGGGGGCGCGGGCGAACTCGGCGAAGGCGCCCTTGCCGATGCCGTACACCTCGTCGCCGGGCCGGAACCTGGTGACGTCGGCGCCGACCGCCTCGACGACCCCGGCAAGGTCCATGCCCGGTACGGGGGTCTTGGGGGCTCGGAGCCCGTAGCCCGCGAGGCGGATCGGGTAGGCCAGCCCGGTCATCAGATGCCACACCCCCCGGTCGACGCCGGCCGCGTGGACGCGCACGAGCACCTCGTCGGCCGCGATCTCGGGCCGGCCGATCTCCCGGAACTCGAGGACGTCCGTCTCGCCGTAGGTGTCTTGAACGATGGCCTTCATGTGATTCCCCCCGCTGAGTGGCCGGTCCGACGGCCGTGGCGCATACTTACGTTGTACGCTTACAATGTAAGCTACACCTGTCCGGTACATCCGTCCACTCCTGCGACGCACGTCGTCGGCGGGCCGCACGAGGAGCTGTCGATGCTGAACGAGACCGGCTCGGGTCACCCCGAGCGGCGCGCCCCCCTGAGCCGCGAGCGAGTGCTGCGCGCGGCGGTCGCCCTGGCCGACGAGAACGGCATCGAGCTCCTGACCATGCGCAGGCTCGGCCAGGCGCTCGGGGTCGAGGCGATGTCGCTCTACAACCACGTGGCGAACAAGGACGCCATCCTGGACGGCATCGTCGACCTGGTGCTGGGTGACATCGACGTGCCCCCGGCCGGGACGCACTGGAAGGCGGCGATGCGGCAGCGGTCGATCTCGGCCCACGACGTCCTCCTGGCCCACCCCTGGGCGGCGATGCTGATCATGTCCCGCTTCAACATCGGCCCGGGCATGACGCGCTACCTCGACGCGACCCTCGGGCGGCTGAGGGAGGGGGGCTTCTCGATCGAGGGCGCGCTCGATGCCTGGCACACGCTCGACAGCCACCTCTACGGGTTCACGTTGCAGCAGCTCAGCCTGCCGTTCGGGGTCGAGGAAGCTCCGCAGGTGTCGGCCGACGTCCTCGGCGGGCTCC
The DNA here is from genome assembly GCA_036566745.1 of Jiangellaceae bacterium. Lineage (GTDB taxonomy): Bacteria > Actinomycetota > Actinomycetes > Jiangellales > Jiangellaceae > DATCVR01. Next base: position 20,387 of record DATCVR010000186.1, read on the forward strand.
CGGCGGAGCAGTTCCCGCACGTGGTCGAGATCATCACCCACGTCATGCGGTCGGGGCGTGAGGAGGACTTCGAGTTCGGCCTCGAGCTGATCCTCGACGGCCTGGAGAGAACCCTCGACCGGCACTGACGTCGTCGGGTCGCAGCCGCGGACTCGATTTCCCCTCGACACGGCCCGCGAGCGGGTCCATTCTCGAAAGGTGGTCTCACCCGCGGTGCGGGGGACTGCGGGTGAGACCGGCCGGAGACCTCTATCGGATTCCGGGACGTCGAGGGCCCGGCCGGGGCGACGGGGGATTCACTCCCGGCCGGGCTTGATCGACTTGTACCCGCTCGTGCGGACTCCATGCATCGCCGAGGGCGTGGGCGACACCATCAGTGGCTCTCCCGCACCACCAGGCCTGCAGGGCTCGTGATGCGCGGAATGATCACGCGGACGTGATCATTCCGGCCGGGGAAATCCGCGCCTAGCCCACCGCCTGGGCGTCCAGGAGCTCGTCCTCGATCAGGTCCATGTTCACCGCGATCGCCGCCTTCGCCCCGGCCGCGGCCGCGGTGACCACCTGGACGGCGAAGTCCGTCACGTTGCCCACCGCCCACACGCCCGGCACGCTGGTCAGCCCGCTCGGATCCACCCGCACCCAGCCCTCGTCGTTGCGCTCGCAGCCCAAGCCGGTCAACAGCGCGTCGTTGGGCACGAACGTGGGAGCCACGAACAGAGCCGAGCGCGCCACGACGGTTCCGTCCGCCAGCCGCACCCCCCGCAGCGCGTCGTCCTCGACGACCAGGCCGCTGACCATGCCGTCCACGATCCGTACGCCGCGTGCGGTCAGTCGGGCACGGCCGTCGTCATCGAGCACCTCGGCGAAGAACACCACGTCGTCCGACCACTGCCGGACCAGCAGCGCCTGGTGTACCGACCCGGGATGGGTGCCGAGGACGCCGAGCGGCTGGTCACGCACCTCCCAGCCGTGGCAGTACGGGCAGTGCAGCACCTCGCGCGCCCAGCGTTCCCGCAGGCCGGGCACGTCGGGCAGCTCGTCGCGCAGTCCGGTCGCGACGATCACCCGCCGAGCCCGCACCACTTCGTCGGCCAGCTCGACCTCGAAGCCGTCGCCTCGCCGCACAGCGCGCACCTCACCCGCGACGACCCGACCGCCGTACCGCTCGACCTCGGCCCGCCCGGCCGCGAGCAGGTCGGCCGGCGGCGTGCCGTCCCGGGACACGAACCCGTGGACCTCCTGCGCAGCCGCGTTCCGCGGTGTGCCCGAGTCGACCACCAGCACCCGCCGGCGGGCCCGGGACAGGATGAGCGCGGCGTTGAGCCCGGCGGCACCACCGCCGATGACCATGACATCTTCCATGGTCGACCACCTCCTGACTCGACGATGCGTCGACGACGCCCCGCTTGACAAACGTTGTTGCTGTTCCCGCAAAATGGCCGGTATGGACGACGTGCTCGCCGCCGTGGGGCCGAGGCTCAAGCGCATCCGCCTGCAGCGCTCGTGCACGCTCGCGGCGCTGTCGGAGGCCACCGGGATCTCGATCAGCACGCTGTCGCGGCTGGAGTCCGGGCAGCGCAAGCCGAGTCTCGAGCTGTTGCTGCCCATCGCCCACGCCCACCAGGTGCCCCTGGACGAGCTGGTCGGCGCGCCGCCGGTGGGCGACCCTCGGGTCCGGCTGAAGCCGGTCAAGCGCTGGGATGCCACCGTGGTGCCGCTGACCCAGCAGCCGGGCGGGTTGCAGGCGTTCAAGCTGGTCATCGGCACCCGGCGCAGCACGCCCGATCCGCGGACCCACGACGGCTACGAGTGGCTATACGTGCTGGCCGGGAAGCTGCGGCTGGTGCTCGCCGAGCACGACATCGTGCTGTCGGCGGGGGAGGTCGCCGAGTTCGACACCCGGCAGCCGCACTGGTTCGGCAGCACGGGCGAGGCGCCGGTCGAGGTCCTCAGCCTCTTCGGGCCCCAGGGCGAGCGCATGCACGTCCGAGCGAGGCCCCGCGCCTCCTGACCACACGGAGCAGCGGTTATTCGGTTGCCCGTCGCCACGGCGATCTGCTCGACTACCGGCATCGACAGGTCGACCAAGGAGAACGACATGCGAGCAGCGTTCATGCCCACCACGAAGGCCCTCACCGCCTATTCGGAGGACATGACGCTCGATGCGGACCTTGAACCTGGGGATTCTGGCGCACGTCGACGCCGGTAAGACCAGCCTGACCGAGCGGCTGCTCCATGCAGCCGGCGTCATCGACGAGATCGGCAGCGTCGACGACGGCAACACCCAGACCGACTCCCTGGCACTGGAGCGGCAACGCGGCATCACCATCAAGTCCGCCGTCGTGTCCTTCGCCCTCGACGACCTCACGGTCAACCTGATCGACACGCCCGGCCACCCGGACTTCATCGCCGAGGTCGAACGGGTGCTGAGCGTGCTCGACGGTGCCGTGCTCGTGGTGTCCGCCGTCGAGGGCGTGCAGGCCCAGACCCGTGTCCTGATGCGCACGCTGCGCCGGCTGCGCATTCCCACCCTGGTCTTCGTGAACAAGATCGACCGTGGCGGGGCGGACGAGCACCGCGTGGTGCGGGCCATCGCCGCGAAGCTGGCGCCCACCGTCGTGCCGATGGGATCTGTCGCCGAACGCGGCACCCGCGGCGCGTCCTTCGCGCCCTACTCCGGTGCCGACTCCGGGTTCACGACCGGGCTGGTCGAGCTCCTGGCCGAGCACGACGATGCCCTCCTGGCCTCCTACGTCCACGACGAGGCGACGGTCTCGTACGGCCGGCTCCGACACGAGCTGGCCGCCCAGACCCGGCGGGGGCTGGTGCACCCGGTCTACTTCGGCTCGGCGATCACCGCCGCGGGCATGGAGGCGCTGGTCACGGGCATCAAGGAGCTGTTGCCCGCAACCGAGGGCGAGGCCGGCGGCCCGGCCTCGGGCACCGTCTTCAAGATCGAACGCGGCCCGGCGGGGGAGAAGATCGCCTACGTCCGGATGTTCTCGGGAACGCTGCGCACGCGGGACCGGCTGCGGTTCCGTGAAGACGTCGAGGAGAAGGTCACCGCGATCAGCGTCTTCGACACCGGCTCGGCCGTCCGGCGCGGATCGGTCGTTGCGGGGCAGATCGGCCAGCTCTGGGGCCTGAGCCGGGTCCGGATCGGCGACGCGATCGGCTCGCCGCGCACCCGCGCGCCGCAGCGCCAGTTCGCTCCGCCCACGCTGGAGACGGTCGTCGTGCCGCGCCGGCCGGTCGACCGCCGTGCGCTCCACGTCGCGCTCGCCCAGCTTGCCGAGCAGGACCCGCTGATCAATGTCCGGCTGGACGAGATCCGCCGGGAGATCTCTGTCTCGCTCTACGGCGAGGTGCAGAAGGAGGTTATCCAGGCGACGCTGGCCGACGAGTTCGGCGTGGAGGTCGGCTTCCGGGAGACCACGACGATCTGCATCGAGCGGCCGGCCGGTACCGGTGCGGCGGTAGAGGTGATCGCGAAGGACCCCAATCCGTTCCTGGCCACCGTGGGGCTGCGCGTCGATCCGGCACCGGTCGGCAGCGGCGTGGAGTTCCGGCTGGAGGTCGAGCTCGGGTCGATGCCGTTCGCGTTCGTCAAGGCGGTCGAGGAGACCGTGCACGAGACGCTGCGGCAGGGGATCCACGGCTGGCAGGTCACGGACTGCACGGTCACGATGACGCACTCCGGGTACTGGGCGCGGCAGAGCCATGCCCACGGCAGCTTCGACAAGAGCATGTCGAGCACTGCCGGCGACTTCCGCCTGCTGACGCCGCTGGTCCTGATGAGCGCGCTGCAGCGGGCCGGCACGCAGGTGTACGAGCCGATGCACGGGTTCCAACTGGAGGTCCCGGCCGCGGCGTTCGGATCGGTCCTGCCGGTGCTGGCGGGGCTGCGGGCGACGCTGCGAGCGCCGGAGCCGCGGGGCTCGTCGTACCTGCTGGAGGGGGAGATCCCGGCCGCGCGCGTGCACGAGCTGAAGCAGCAGTTGCCGACGCTGACCAGCGGCGAGGGTGAGCTCGAGTCCGCGTTCGAGCGCTACCAGCCGGTACAGGAGGCGATCCCGACGCGATCCCGGACCGACCACAACCCGCTCAACCGCAAGGAGTACCTCCTGCATGTGGTGCGTCGGGTCTAGCGAGATCCACCTGCCGGTGCCGGGGGCCACGGCCGCGCCCCAGGCAGCGGGCTGACTAGCCTGAGCCGGTGACCATCGAGCTGACACTGCTGTCGCGGGTGTCCTACCGTGGCCAGGAGATCACCGGCCCACGGTTGCGTGGTCTCCTCGCCCTCCTCGCCGACGACCTGCGCGCAGGCTGCAGCATCGCCCGCCTGGTCGAGGGGCTCTGGCCCGAGGAGCAGCCGGACAACCCGACCAAGGCGCTCCAGGTCCTGGTGTCCCGTGCCCGGTCACAGCTGGGTTCCGACGTCATCGCGAGCACCCCCACCGGGTACCGCCTGGCGCTGGGTGAGGACCAGGTCGACGCCTCCGCGGCGCTGCTCCACGCGACGACGAGCGCGCAGCGTTCCCGGGCCGGCGACCACGCGACCGCGCTGGAGCATGCCGAGGCCGGGCTCGCGCTGTGGGACGGCGATCCGGGCCGGGACGGGACGGCCGACGGATCCGCCTCCGACGACCCGGTGCAGGTGCTGCGCGCGGAGCGGACGCCGACGTACGGCACGCTGGCCCGGGCCCGAGCACTCGCTCTCGCGAGGCTCGGCCGCCACGCCGAGGCGATCGAGCCGCTCGCCGAGCTGTTCGCCGAACGGCCTCGGGACGAGGAGATCCTGCTCGACCTCCTGCGCAGCGAGGCGGCCACGGCGGGCCCGTCGGCGGCCCTGACCCGGTACGACGAGTACCGCCGGTCGTTGCGCGACGAGCTCGGCGCCGATCCGGGCGCAGCGCTCCAGGCGGGGTACCAGCAGCTGCTGCAGAGCGAGACGCCAGCGGTCCGGCACGGCATCCCCCACGAGCCCAATCCGCTGCTCGGTCGCGCCGACGACATCGACGCGGTGACGAACCTGCTGCGCACCTCCCGGGTCACCTCGATCGTCGGTCCCGGAGGGCTGGGCAAGACGCGGCTGGCCCAGATCGTCAGCCGCGAGGCCGAGCAGCGCATCGTGCACCTGGTCGCCCTGGCCGGGATCGCCACCGACGACGATGTCGTGCGCGAGGTGGCGTCGGCCCTCGGGGTCGGCGAGTCCCGGCTCCCGATCAGCCACCTCGCCATCCCGACCGACGTCCTCACCGGCATCGCGGGCGCCCTGGGGCCGGGACCTGCCCTGCTGGTGCTCGACAACTGCGAGCACGTCCTGCGTGGCGCCGCCGAGCTGGTGCGGGCCCTGGTGTCGATGACGCGCGACCTGCGGGTGCTCACCACCAGCCGGTCTCCTCTGGGCCTGTCGTCCGAGGCGGTGTACCTGCTGCCGGAGCTCGACCTGTCGACGACTGTCGACCTGTTCGGACAGCGGGCCAGGGCGGCGCGTCCCGGCGTGGAACTTCCCGCCGACGCCGTCGCAGCGCTGGCCGGGCACCTCGACGGGCTCCCGCTGGCGGTGGAGCTGGCGGCGGCGCGGGTGCGGGTCATGTCGGTCCCGGAGATCGCCCGTCGCCTGGAGGACGGCTTCGCCGTGTTGCGGGGAGGCGCGCGGGACGCCCCGCAGCGGCATCAGGCGCTCCACGCCGTGGTCGACTGGAGCTGGAACCTCCTCGAACCCGGCGGCCAGGCGGCGATGCGTGCCCTGTCGGTCTACACCGGCGGGTTCACCGCGGACGCCGCCGAACGCCTGCTGGACGACGCGGACGCGTTGCTGATCCTGGAAGACCTGGTCGACCAGTCACTGCTCAAGGTGGCCGACACCGCGACCGGCATCCGCTTCCAGATGCTCGAGACCGTCCGCGAGTACAGCGCGGAGCGCCGGGAAGCCGCCGGGGAGGACGACCTCGTGTCCGAGCGGTTCCTCGCCTGGGCCCGCGAGTTCGGCCTGGCGCACCACGAGTCGATCTTCGGGCCCGATCCGTTCCGGTGCGCGGACCGGATCAGGACCGAACAGGACAACCTGCTGCAGGCGCTCCGGTGGGGGGTCGCCCGCGCCGACGGCGGCACGGTCGCCGCGGTGGCGGCGCTGCTCGGCGGCCTGTGGATGGTCGAATCGAACTACAACCGCCTCGGCTCGCAGTCCCAGGACGTCTTCCGGATCCTGTCGCACTACCGGCCTGAGCCCGACCTGGTCGAGGTGACGCGGACGGCCGCGACGGTGTCGGTCATGTACACGTTCCTCCTCGAGCGGCCCCGGGCCGTGCGCGCGATGGTGGTCCTGCGCAGGCTTCCACCGGCCCCGCCGAACACGCTGATCCGGGCCAGCGCGATCGTGCTCACCGCCTTGTGGGAGGGGGACTCGCGTGGGTCGGGGCTCCAGGAGCTCTGCGACAGCGACGAGCCGCTGTTGGCCGGCGCGGCCAACGGCGCGGCCAGCTACCTCCGCGAGGGCGAAGGCGACCTGGAGGGCGCGCTGGAGGCGTCCAGGCGGATGACGTTCGGCGACGCGGCGACCCCGTGGCTGCGGATCATCGGCCAGTCGCGGCTCGGCGAGCTGTGCGTGCAGGCCGGGCGTAGTGACGAGGCGCGACGTCATCTGATGTCGGCCGTGGCGACGCTGACCGAGCTCGGTGCTCGCCCCGAGATGCTCGACGAGTTCCGGGTGGGGCTGGTGCTCGTCTCCCTGCAGCGCGGTGCGGTCGACGAGGCGGAGGACTGGCTCGACCAGACGTCGCAGAACCACGCGGACGTCGAGATCGGCAACCTCACCTTCGACCTCGGCGTCCGTGCGGAGATCGCGCTCGCGCGGGGGCAGGTCGACCTCGGCCTCGGCCTGTGGCGGCGAGCGGTCGACCGCCTGCGGAACACCGAGGGCCCGGTCTTCGGATTCGAGAGCGTCCGGAATCCCTGGGCCCTGGAGATCGAGTCCGTGACGGTGATCGCCCACGCGCACCACGGCCGGCTCGACCTGGTCGAGGAGCTCACGAGCGACCTGCCGGACACGGTGTCGGAGCTGCTCTCCACGCCGCCCGGCACATTGCCGCCGGCGGTCATGGAGTTCCCGATCTGCGGTGCGCAGCTCCTGGCCCTCGCCATGGTCGACCTCGACCGCGGCGACACGGCCTCGGGGACCCGGCTGATCGCCCTGGCCGAGCGGTTCGCCTTCGTGCGGAACTTCCAGCCGACCATGTCCCCCGAGCGGGCCCGCCGGACGGCCGAGCACGCAGACGGGCCGGCGTACGACGACGCCGTGTCGTCGTACGCCGGCCTGAGTCGCGACGAGCTGCGGTCCGCCGCGCAGGTGGTGCTCGAAGCGCGGCCTAGCGCGAGGGGTCGCGGTTGAACAGCTTCTTCGCCCAGAGGTAGCTGCCCAGGGCGATGACCGCGCACCAGGCGACCGAGAGGACGCCGCTGTTGCCGATCGGGGTCCCCATCAGCAGGCCGCGCACCGTCTCGATGAACGGGGTGAAGGGCTGGTACTCGGCGAACCACTGCATCGCGGTGGGCATCGAGTCGGTCGGGACGAACGCGCTGCCGAGGAACGGCAGGAGGATCAGCGGCATCGGGAGGTTGCTCGCACTCTCGACGGTCTTGGCCACCAGGCCGAGCGCGACCGACAGCCAGACGAGTGCGAAGGTGATCATCGCCAGCACCCCGACGGTCGCGAGCCACTCGGTGGGGGTGGCGGTGGGCCGGAACCCGACGAGCAGCGCCACACCGAGGACGACGGCCATGCTGAACAGCGTCTGGACCATGCTCCCGACGACGTGCCCGGTCAGCACCGAGACACGCGCGATGTTCATGGTGCGGAACCGGGCGATGATGCCCTCGGTCATGTCCATGGCGACCGAGATCGCCGTCCCTTGGGCCGCGGCCGCCACGGTCATCAGGAGGATCCCTGGTGCCACGTAGTTGACGTAGGCGGCGCGCCCGCCAGACGTGCCGCCGAGACCGTCGCCCAGGGTGCCGCCGAAGACGTAGACGAACAGCAGGAGGAAGACGACCGGCATGCCGGCGAGCATCACCGTCAGGGACGGGTAGCGCTGCATGTGCCGCAGGCTGCGCCGCAGCATCGTCGCCGAGTCGGTCAGGGCGAGGGACACGGTGCTCATCGCACGGCCTCCTTGTCGTTGTCGGGCTGGCCGGTGAGGGTGAAGAAGACGTCGTCGAGGTCGGGCGTGTGGATCGACAGCCCGTCGACCTCGATCGATTCGTCGTCGAGCCGGTCGAGCAGGGCCTTCAACGACCGGACGCTGCCGTCGCTCGGGACCTGCAGCGTGAGCGCGTCGTCGTCGCGGGTGGCCGCACCGATCGTGTGAGCGGCCGACTCGAGCCCGCGGGCGTCGGCGAACTGCAGGCGGATGTGACCGCCGGGGATGAGTCGCTTGAGCTCGTCCGCGGTGCCCTCGGCGACCAGCTTCCCGTGGTCGAGGAGCGCGATCCGGTTGGCGAGCTCGTCCGCCTCCTCCAGGTACTGCGTGGTCAGCAGGATCGTGACGCCGTCGGCCACGAGGTCGCGGACGATCTGCCACATGGCGTGCCGGCTGCGCGGGTCGAGGCCCGTGGTCGGCTCGTCGAGGAAGATGATGCGCGGGTCGCCGACCAGCGTCATGGCGAGGTCGAGCCGGCGCATCATGCCGCCGGAGAAGGTCGAGGCCGGCTTCTTGGCCGCGTCGACGAGGTCGAACTGTCCGAGCAGCTCGGCCGCTCGACGCCGGCCCGCGGCGCGGCCGAGATGGCGCAGGTCCGCCATCAGGATGAGGTTCTCCTCGGCGGTGAGGAGCTTGTCCACCGCGGAGAACTGGCCGGTCACGCCGATCGTGTCGCGGACCGCGTCCGGGTCCTCGGCCACGTCGTGGCCGCCGACCCGCACCGTGCCGCCGTCGGCGGTGATGAGGGTGGACAGGATCTGCACCGCCGTGGTCTTGCCGGCGCCGTTGGGCCCGAGCAGGGCGAAGATCGTGCCTTGGGGAACGTTCAGATCGATGCCGTCGAGCACGAGCTTGTCGCCGTACGACTTGCGCAGCCCGGTCGCCGCGATCGCGAGCTGGGATCGGGAGATTGTCATGTCCCCTCCTTCCGTCACTGTGGCGCTGGTGGCCACGACCTCGCTGAGCGTGCCCGGCGCGGGTTTTACCGTGGCTTCATCGCGGTATCGGCCGCTTTCACCGGGGCATCACGGGCTGAGGAGGTGCGCTGACGGTGTGAAACGGCTGTTCCCACAGCGACACCGATCGCACACCGTTGATGTACCGGAGGCACAACGTGCCGGATCTTCGTGCGCGGGGTGAGCCCGGCCGTGCATCAGTCGGGGAGCAGCGGCACCGCCACGCCCGGGTCGCGGCCGATCAGCACGGCGCGGGTGATGGCCGACGAACCGAACCGCTCGCGGACGGTGTCGATGCTGAGGTCGAGGGCCTCGGCGCGATGGGTGTCGAAGGGCAGCTCGAGCTGGGTGGTGTGGGCGTCGTCGAGGTTGCCGAGCGCGACGCCCACGAGGGTGAGTCCGCGGGTGCGGATCATCGGCTGGGCGGCCCTCAACAGCGACCGCGCGGTGGCCTGGAGCACGTCGGTGTGGGAGGTGGCCTGGGCCAGGGTGTGGGACCGGGTGGCGCGGGTGAAGTCGTCGAAACGCAGGCGGAGCACGACGGTGCGGCACACGCGGTGCGCCTTGCGCAGTCGACGGGCCACGCGGTCGACGAGGGCGAGGAGCGCGGCCTCGACGGCCTCGGCGGACCGAGGCGACCGGCCGAGCGCGCGCTGGGCTCCGATCGACCGCCGGCGACGGCCGACCTGGACGGCGCGCGGATCGCGGTTGTGGGCCAGCGCGTGGAGATGGCGCCCCGAGGCCCGCCCGATCATCGAGACCAGCGACCCTTCGGCGAGCTGCGCGACCTGGCCGACCGTGACGATGCCGCGCTCGCGCAGCTTGGCCGCGGTGACCGGGCCGACTCCCCAGAGCCGCTCCACCGGCAGCGGATGGAGGAAGTCGAGCTCGGCGTCGGGCGGGACCACGAGCAGGCCGTCGGGCTTGGCCACGCCGCTGGCGACCTTGGCCAGGAACTTCGTGCGCGCCACCCCGACCGTGATGGGAAGCCCGACCCGCCGCATCACCTCGTGGCGCAGCCGGGCGGCGATGTCGACCGGCGTGCCGCGGATCCGGCGCAACCCGCCCACGTCGAGGAACGCCTCGTCGATGGACAGCCCTTCGACCAGCGGTGTGGTGTCGTCGAACACCGCGAACACGGCCTTGCTGGCATCGGAGTAGGCGGACATCCGCGGCGGGACGACCAGGGCCTGGGGGCACAGTCGCAGCGCCTGCCGCCCGCTCATGGCGGTGCGGACGCCGAAGGCCTTGGCCTCGTAGCTGGCCGCGAGCACGACTCCGCCCCCGACGATGACGGGCCGCCCCCGCAGCCGGGGATCGTCACGCTGCTCGACGGAGGCATAGAACGCGTCGAGGTCGGCGTGGAGGATCGATGCGTCGTCCGACACGAACACATGTTCGCACGAGGGTCGGACGCATGGCGAGGATCGTTCTGGTCCTGGCGTCACCGAGCGGGCGCGGGGACCCGGCGCGCCCGCACCCGGTCTCCGCGCCCGCCGGATCTCGCCGCGGGTCGGCTCACTGCGCGGTCAGGAGCCGTTCGAGACGGTCCATCGACTCGGCCGCGCCGTCGGACATGCCCGAGGCGACCATGCCGTCGCGGTCGGCGACGGACTGGAACACCGACTGGTTGGTCAGCGTGGTGCGGCCGCCGGACTCCTCGAGGGTGACCGTTTCGAGCAGGACATGGCCGGGCATGCCCTCGAACTCGAAGGTCTGCACGACGCGGTCGACACTGCACTCGTGGATGACGCCGTGGAAGGCGAACTCGTTGCCCTCGGCGTCGCGGTGGACGAAGCGCCAGCGCCCGCCCGGCCGGGGCTCGTAGACGTCGACGACGGTCTCGTACTGCTCGGGACCCCACCAGCTGGGGATGTGCTTCGGGTCGGTCATGACCGCGAAGACCAGCTCGCGGGGGGCGTCGAACGCGCGTGTGAGGGTGACGTCCTGGGCGCCCTGGGTGACGGCGAATCCGGTGGACTGGTTGGTGCTCATGGGGATGCCTCTTCCTGCTCTCGTTGGACCCGTTCGATGGCCTGGCCGGTCGAGGCGTTGTTCGACCTCGCGCCGGTGATACTCGATCCAGTCGGCGGTGATCTCCAGCGGCGCCCTGCGCAAGCGGCACGGGCGTCGCTGCCCGTCACGTCCCCGGGTGATCAGTCCGGCGCGTTCGAGCACCTTGAGGTGCTTGGAGATCGCCTGGAGGCTGATGGAGAACGGCTCGGCCAGCTCGTTGACGGTCGCTTCGCCCGCGGCCAGCCGCGTCAGGATCGCCCGGCGAACGGGGTCGGCGAGCGCTGCGAACGTGGAGCTGAGTTCGTCGTTCTCCGGCATTGTTCTCAACCTCCAGGTTGATTAACCGATGGGTTGATAATGTCGCGCGGTCGTGGGCCTGTCAAGTGCCGGGGACGGCTTCGCCCGCCGAGGAGTGGCTGTCGGTGACGCGGGGCATGATGACGTCTGGCCGCCCAGTCGGGCGGCCCGCGACGTTCAGGAGGGCGGTACGCCACGATGGCCGGTCACGAGGTCGCACCGATCCGGCTCGAGCCGTGGAAGGACGACGACCTCGCGCTGCTGTACCTGTCCAACACCGCCGAGATGACCGCTCACCTGGGCGGACCCGAGTCGGACGAGCAGGTTCGCACGCGGCATCGGCGCTACCTCGACCTCAATGCCGCTCCCACCGGCCAGATGTTCAGCATCGTGCTCGAGTCCGCCGACGTGCCGGTCGGTGCCATCGGGTACTGGGAGCGCGAGTGGCGCGGTGCCGAGGTCTACGAGACCGGCTGGAGCGTCCATCCGCCGTTCCAGGGGCGCGGCATCGCGGCCGCCGCTGCCAGCGCCGTGGTCGCGGAGGCTGCTGCCACCGGCCGACATCGCCACGTCCATGCGTTCCCGTCGATCGACCATCCGGCGTCCAACGCCATCTGCCGCAAGGCCGGCTTCGAACTGGTCGGCGAGTTCGGCTTCGAGTACCCCCCGGGGCGCGTGATGCGGTGCAACGACTGGCGCTACGACCTCGGGACGCTCCGGCCGTCCTGACGCCGGGCGCGAGGCGGCGGCTCGGGTGCCGGTGCGTCAGCGGGCGGCGGCCACGAGCTCGCTCGCGACCACGGCCTCCGCGCGGGTGTCGTAGTCGGCCCGGGCGGCGGCGATCTCGCTCTGGTGCTCCTCGGTCCAGGTGACCAGCGCCTGGATGGTGTCGTGCAGCGTGACGCCCAGGGGAGTGAGCTCGTAGTCGACCCGCGGAGGTACCACGGGATAGACCGTGCGGCGCACCAGACCGTCGCGTTCCAGCTGGCGCAGGGTCACGGTGAGCATCCGCTGGCTGATGCCGTCGATCGCGCGGCGTAGCTCGCTGAAGCGCAGCGTGCGGCGGTCGAGCAGCGCGATGACCAGCAGCGACCACTTGTCGGCGATGCGGTCGAGGATCTGCCGGACCTCGCAATCCTCGCGGGTGTCCCACTGGTACGCGTCGTTGTAGGCGTCGCCGGTATCCGCGCAGTAACCGGGTGACTTCGAAGTGCCTTCTTCCATGGCAACCCATGGTGACGCACGATGTGGTCAGTTACAAGAAGGAACCATGAAGTCGCCCCGGGCATCGTCCCGGCGACACCCACCCGAGGAGCTGCCCCCGTGTCCACTGTGCCCACTCCGCCCGTCGACCGCGGCGATCGCCTGAGCGGCCGCGCCTGGGGCGTCCTGCTCGTCCTGTGCGGGGCGATCTTCCTGGAGGGCATCGACGTCTCCATGCTGGGCGTCGCCCTGCCGTCGATCCGGGCCGAGCTCGACCTGCCGACCAGCTCGCTTCAGTGGGTCGTCAGTGCCTATGTGCTCGGGTACGGCGGTTTCGTGCTGCTGGGCGGCCGAGCCGCCGACCTCCTGGGCCGCCGCCGGATGTTCCTGACGTGGCTGGTCGTGTTCATCGCGTTCTCGGGGCTGGGCGGGTTCGCCACCGAAGGGTGGATGCTCGTCGTGGCCCGGTTCGTGACCGGTGTGGCTGCGGGGTTCATGACGCCGGCCGGCCTGTCGATCATCACGACGACCTTCGCCGAGGGGGCGGGGCGCAACCGTGCCCTGCTGGTCTACGCCGGAACGGCGTCGGCCGGGTTCTCGCTCGGGCTGGTCGTCGGAGGGCTGCTGACCGCGATCGACTGGCGCTGGGTGTTCTTCGCGCCGGTGGTGATGGCCGCGGCGATCCTGCTCGTCGCCGCGCGGATCATCCCTGACCCCGGGCGTCCGGAGCGGCGGCCCGGCGGATTCGACCTGGCGGGAGCGGTGACGGTGACCGGTTCGATGCTGTTGCTGGTCTTCGCCGTGGTCCGGGCGCCGGACGTGGCCATCGCGCAGACCGTCGCGATCCTGGCGGGCAGCCTGGTGCTGCTGGGTGCGTTCGTCGCGGTCGAGCGCCGATCGGCGGCCCCCCTGTTGCGTCTCGGGATCCTGCGGTCGGGGTCGCTGGTGCGGGCGAACGTCGGCGCGATGCTCTTCGTCGGCTCGTTCGTCGGGTTCCAGTTCGTCGCGGTGCTGTACCTGCAGGAGCTGCGCGGGTGGTCGCCGCTGGAGACCGGGCTCGCGCTGCTGGTGGTGGGGATCGACGCGATCCTGGCGCCGACCCTCACGCCGCGGCTGGTGAGCCGGTTCGGCACCACCTGGGTGATCGTCGGCGGGATGGTCGTGGCGGCGGCGGCCTACGCGCTGTTCCTACCGCTCGGCCCGGACTGGACCTACCTGGCCATGCTGCCGACGTTGGTCCTGCTCGGCATCGCCTTCGCGCTGGCCTACGGATCGCTGACGATCGCGGCGACCGAGGGCGTCCCGGAGGAGGAGCAGGGGCTGGCCGGCGGGCTGCTCAACGTCTCGTTCCAGTTCGGGTCGGCCATCGGCCTGGCGATCGTGGCCGCGGTCAACGTCGCCGCCACCGAGCCGGGTGGGTCGCCCGATGCGGCCCTCGACGGCTTCCGCGCGGCGTTGGTCGTCCCGGTGGCCGCGGTCGTGCTCGGCGCGGTGGTGGCGGCCATCGGCCTGGTCAAGCGGCCCGCGACCCTCGTCGCCGCGACACCCGAACTTGCCACTGTCGACGCGGACTGATCGAGGTGACTCCTCTGGTCAGTCGGCTTCGTGCACGATCATCGAGATCGGGAAGTGGTCGGAGTAGCCGTCGGTGTCCACGGGCTTGCCCATGCCGCCGAACGGGATGGGTGCCGGATAGGTCCCCGCGCTGACCATCGGCGGGAACCGGACGAGCTCGACCGAGCCGGGTTCGGCCTGAATGGGCGAACCCGGCCTGGTCATGTTCTTGTTGACGAGGAACTGGTCGAGCACGTTGGCGTGGTTGTCGAAGTAGAACGAGCCGTCGCCGGCGCCCATGATCTCCCACATCAGGTTCCAGAATCGTGGGCTCGATCCGCCGATGACCTTGGCGCGCTGTCGGGTGCTGAGGGCGTACTGCGTCAGCGAGAGGTCGAAAGGCTCGTCGTTGAAGTCGCCCATGGCGAGCGCGGGCGTCGCCGGGCCGTGGACCTCGCCCACGCGCTGGTGGAAGTAGGCCAGTGTCTCGCCCGCGATCGCCCGGTAGCCGGCCGACTCCAGCTGCCCTCCGCTGCGGGAGGGCCAGTGGTTGCCGAAGACGGACCAGGTGCGCCCACGATGGGTCCGGAAGTTGACCTGGACGATCTCACGGGTGGCGGTCCGGCGCATGACGACGTGCTGGAACAGCTCGCCGGGCGGTGCGGTGAGGAAGGCCGGGTCGTAGAGGAAGGCCACGTCGATGCCGCGTTCGTCGACGGTGTCGGCATGGACCACCTGGTAGTTGCGGGCCGGGAGGATCGCGTTGACGGTGCTGGCGAGGCGGTGCACGACGAACTCGTTCTCGACCTCGCAGATGCCGAGCAGATCGGGACCCAGGTCGTCGTTGAGCTGGGTGATGACCGACGCCAGCTGGTCGATCTTGCGATCACGCAGCTCCGGCGTCCAGCCCACGATCGAGGTGCCCAGGGTGCGGGCGAGCTTCTCGGTGCGCCGGGGGGAGTTCTCCTCGTCGAAGAGGTTCTCCACGTTCCACCACGCGACGTGATACTGCGACGGCATCCGGCGCCCCCTTGGTGGTGACTCGCCGCGTGGTGCGGTGTGTCGTTCCAGCATGCCGGGTCAGGCCCAGCATTTGTGGTCATTCCGGACGAGTCGCCGTGTCTCGCGCCGGGCACGAGCCCCTGGTTGCGCCCGGATGAGACACCGCTCTCGCGATGTGAGATGACCTACTCAACCCATAGGAATTATGTGTTTGACTTTCGGCATGACGAACAGGACCACGGCGCAGACGGGGCTCGCCATGCGCTGCCACCTGTTCGACCAGGGCTGTCGTCGCGGCCGCTAGCCCGCCTTCGACCATCTGTCACGCCCCGCAGGAGACCTCCATGACCGTTGCACCCGTGCGTCCGCGCCTCGACGGGCCCACCCCGCTCTCGCTCGACGAGCTCGTCGAGCTCACCCGCATCACCGCCGCCCAGGTCCGATCCGGCGCTCACGCCGTGCAGTTCGACGAGATCAACCGCTGGTCGGTCCGGCTGCACAGCGACGACTTCGCCGACGTCTGGTTGATCAGCTGGACTCAGGAACAGTCGACCGAACTGCACGACCACGCCGGCTCGCTCGGCGCGCTGACCGTCGTCAGTGGGGAGCTGACCGAGCGGTACTGGACCCTCGACGACGCCGGCCGCCCGGGGCTGCGCAGTCATCAGCTCCCCAGCTCGACGGAGATCGGCTTCGCGGTGGGCCACGTCCACGACGTGGTCAACACGCAGGTCCAGCCGGCCGTCAGCGTGCATGCGTACTCGCCGCCGCTGACGGCGATGGCGTACTACGAGGTCGATCTGGCGGGGTCGCTACGGCGGACCCGGACGATCCTCACCGACGACCCGGAGCCGGAGGTGCCCACGCTGGTCGTCCCCACCCAGACGGCGCCCGCCGACGCGGCGCCGAGCGAGGCGGTGCCCCTGCTGGGGTCGCCGCTGGAGTCGCCGGCTCTCGCTGATCGGTCCGATCAGGGATGAGCGCGCGCGTCGACGACCTGCTGGCGGGAGCCCGTGCCCGGCTCGCGCGGGTCACGCCCGCGCAAGCCGCCGCCGCGGCCGCTTCCGGAGCGCTGCTGATCGACACCCGCCCGGAGAGCTTCCGGCGCGCGGAGGGGACGATCCCCGGCGCCGTCGTCGTCGAACGCAACGTGCTCGAGTGGCGGCTCGACCCGACCAGCCCGGATCGCATCCCCGAGGCTTCCGACGCGCGCCGGGCCGTCATCGTCTTCTGCAACGAGGGCTACGCCTCGAGCCTGGCGGCGGTGTCGCTGCTCGACCTCGGGCTCCCGGAAGCCACCGACCTCATCGGTGGCTTCCGGGCATGGGCTCGAGCCGGACTTCCGGTGGAGGAGCCGGACGGCGGATCGTCGGCACATGTGGCGCCGGAGCACGTGGCTCCTGGACGAATGGCACCCGAGCGCGTGGCTCCCTGAGCGAACGTCAGCGGCGCGACCAGCCTCGCTCACCTTCGGTGAGGCCACCCCAGATGCCGAATCGTTCTGGCTGGTCGGTGGCCGACTCACGGCATTGCCGGGCCACCGGGCAGGCGGTGCAGATGTCCTTCGCCGTGGCTTCGCGCGCACGTAGGGTGCGACCGCGGCCTTCCGGATAGAACAGGTCGGTGTCCATGCCCCGGCAGGCTGCCAGGGCCCTCCAACTGTCCTGTGACCCGAACCAGTCCTCGGCATACAGCCCGTTCAGGTCGGTCAGAGCGGTCATCGCCGCACGTCCCCCTTCGCCGTGACATCTCTGGGCCTCTCTGTCGGTGGCCCCCATGCCCAACCAGACACCACGAAGTCTGGGTCATGACGCGATGCCGAGGATTTCTTTGTCAGATTTCCGACCGGTCGATTGACGGTTGGTCAACCAATCGGATGATCTTGACGCCGGTCGGCTGATTAGCGCGGAACGAAGCTGAACAGCTGGTTGCGCAGACCGTGGCACACGAAGGCGATCAGTCGCCGATCCGGGCCTACGCCGCCTTCGACATCGAGGCAACGACCGCCCAGCATGGCGTCGTCGTTCCTGATCTCCTGGGGCTTCTGCGTGGCCGGATCGAGGATCCACCGCTGGGAGGCCGCGCCCGAGCAGCCGGTCAGGAACACCGACAGGTTGGGCCGCTCGGGCAGCCACCCGGCGTCGAGGCACTGGCCGCCGAAGCGCAGGGTCTGGTCGGAGTGGACCCGCCAGGTGGTGCGCGCGGAGTTGTCGCAGTCGCCTAGCCGGACGACGTCGTCGACCGGCTGGGCACACTGGAGAACGGCCTTCTCGCCGCTGGTGGGGACCATGATCCGCAGGCTGCCGGGCGCGCTGATCGATACGTCGACGGGTGCGGTGGACGTGGTGCCGAGGGAGTTCGTGAACACGGCGCGGTACTGGTCGCCGTCGTCGTCGAGCCGGAGGCCGGTGACGGTGAGCTGGGAGGCGCCCGAGGCGTCGGTGACGGTGTCGGGCAGGTTGCTCCACGCACCGTCGGATCCGGCGCGGACCTGCCAGACGGCGGCGCTGAGCGCGGGGTTGGCGGCGGCGCGTGCCTCGAGGACGAGGGCGTCTCCGAGGTCGAGGGAGGTGTCGGCGGGTGCGACGACGATCTCGGGCGCGTACTGGACCGTCAGCACGGCGGGCTCGGTGGTGATGCTGCCCGCGGGGTTGGTGGCGACGAGGCGGTACTGGCTGCCGTCGTCGCCGGAGGCGGGTGCGGGGATCGTCAAGGTGTCGGTGGACGCGCCGGACACGTCGGCCCAGCCGGCGTCGCCGGCCGCGGCGCGGGGCGCTCCCGCGCCCGCGGGTGCGTGGACCTGCCACTGCAGCGTGGGCATGGGTCGCCCCGAGATGGCCACCGACAACGTCGCCGGCTCGCCCGCGCGGACGACGATGCTCTGCGGCTGGGTGTCGATGACCGGAGGGGTGTCGGGGTTGGGCGGCGGCGGTGGCGTCGGGGTGGGTGTGGGGGACGGCGGCGGGGAGGGCGAGGGAGTGGGGGTGGGAGACGGCGTCGCCGATGGTGTGGGCGTGGCCGACGGGCTCGGCGACGGCGAGGCCGATCGGCTGGGGCTCGGCGAGGCGCTGGGCGGGTCGGAGGCCGGCGGCTCCTGGGCGGGTGGCGAGGCCGGAGGGTCGGCCGGCGGCTCGTCCGGAGCAGGCGGGTCTTCCGGGTCGGGCGAGGCCGCGGGCGGTGCCACCGCGCCGACGGGGGCGTCGGGAGGGGTGTCGCCGCCGCCGGCGGTCAGGGCGACAGCGGCGATCACACCCGCGGCCACGACGCCGGCCGAGGTGGCCATCACCCGGCCGCCCTTGCCGGCCCAGCGGGTGGGCGAGAGCCACGCCAGG